>CAZHGR010000018.1:0-37033 GCA_964532255.1 uncultured Sphingobium sp. | reverse complement strand
CCTGCTTCAACGGCGACAAGGTGATCGGCGCAATCCTGTTCGAGCGCACCATGGATGGCCAGGTCGATGGCAAGACCACCCCGCAGGCGCTGATCGACCGGGGCGTCGTCCCCTTCATCAAGATCGACAAGGGCCTTGAGGACGAAGCGAACGGCGTCCAGATGATGAAGCCGATCGGCGGTCTCGATGCTCTCCTCGCCCGCGCGAAGGCGCTGGGCGTGTTCGGCACCAAGGAGCGCTCGGTCATCAACCTTGCCAATGCCGAGGGCATCGCGGCCATCGTCAAGCAGCAGATCGAGGTGGGCCAGCAGGTGCTCGCCGGCGGGCTCGTCCCGATGCTGGAGCCGGAGATCAACATCAAGAGCGCCGAGCGCGAGCAGTGCGACCACATTCTGCGCGACGAGCTGATCAAGGGCCTCGACGCCATGCCGGGCACCGACAAGGTGATGCTGAAGCTCAGCATTCCGTCGGCGCCGGGCCTGTTCGACCCGCTCGTCGACCATCCGCGCGTCCTGCGCGTGGTGGCGCTGTCGGGTGGCTACAGCCGCCCCGATGCCTGCGCCGAGCTGGCGAAGAACCGGGGCATGATCGCCAGCTTCAGCCGCGCGCTCCTCGAGGATCTGCGCCACGGCATGTCGGCCGAGGAATTCAATGCCTCGCTCGGCGCTGCGATCGACGAGATCTACGCCGCCTCGACCAAGAAGGTGCAGATGGCCTGATCGTCCGTTTCGACGGCAGCTCTACAAAGGGGATCGGCGTCTGCCGGTCCCCTTTCGTTTTGGCGGCCGCGCGACTATGTCGTCGCGACACAGAGGAGAAACGCGATGACCGCCATTCAGGATATCCCGCTGAAGACCATCCGGGGCGAGGACGCCTCATTGTCGGACCATGCGGGCAAGGTCCTGCTGATCGTCAATGTCGCCTCCAAATGTGGTCTGACCCCCCAATATGAGGGTCTGGAAAAGCTGTACCGCGACTATCGCGACCGGGGGCTGGTCGTGCTGGGCTTTCCGGCCAATGACTTCGCCGGTCAGGAGCCGGGCAGCAATGACGAGATCGCGAGCTTCTGCACGACCAATTTCGGCGTGGATTTCCCGATGTTCGAAAAGATCGTCGCCACCGGTGCCGACAAGCACCCGCTCTACGCGGGGCTGACGAGCGCAATGCCCGCCAAGACCGGCGATGCCGCCGGGTTCCGCGAAAAGCTGCGCGGCTATGGGATGACGCCGACCGAGGACCCCGAAGTGTTGTGGAATTTCGAGAAGTTTGTCGTCGGCCGCGACGGCGCGGTGATCGCGCGCTTTTCGCCCGATACCGCGCCCGACGATCCGGCGCTGGTCGCTGCCATCGACGCAGCGCTGGGCTGATCCGCATCGATGGACGTCCTCGGCCCGCTCGATCCCGATTTTGCGACCCATTTCGTGCGGGACGACCGCCGTGTGCCGTGCCAGCTTTACGTCATTTCGCCGCCGGAGATCGACGACCATTTCGCCGATACGCTGCGCGCGGCTCTGGACGGGGGAGCCGTGGCGGCGTTCCAGCTTCGGCTCAAGGGGCGGGACGAGCATGCGATCGCCCGGTTGGCGGAACCGCTGCAACGGCTGTGCGCCGACCGCGACGTGGCGTTTATCGTCAATGACTCGGTCAGCCTGGCCAAGCGGCTCGGCGCGGACGGGGTCCATCTGGGGCAGGACGACGGCGACCCGCGCGAGGCGAGGACGATCCTCGGCCCAGCCGCCCAGATCGGCGTTACCTGTCACGACAGCCGCCATCTGGCGATGGAGGCGGGGGAGGCCGGGGCGGATTATGTCGCGTTCGGGGCCTTTTACCCGACCACGACCAAGGAGACGCTGCATCGCCCGGACCCGTCGATCCTGAGCTGGTGGGCAGCGGTCTTCGAGCTGCCCTGCGTCGCCATCGGCGGGATCACCGCGGAAAATGCGCCGCCGCTGGTCGCTGCCGGCGCCGATTTCCTCGCGGTGTCGGCGGCGGTGTGGTCGCATCCCGGCGGACCTGCGGCGGGCGTCGCCGCGTTCGGCCCTGTCCTCGCCTGAACCTTTGCCGACGCTCGCACGTTGAGTGCGTGAGCAGCAAAAGGATAAGGACTCTGGTGCGATCGATCATGGTGCTGGCTGGCATGGCCTGCCTGGCCGCCTGCAATGTCAATGGCGACGATGCGGACGCGGAGAATGAAACCGGCGGTTCCGTAGAAGGGCGGGCACAGACGCCGCCCCTGCATTTCGCGGTGGTCGACCCCGCCGAGCTCAGCGGCGCGGCGGATGACCAGCAACAGCCGATCAGCTCCATCTTCCGGGCACAGGTTCTCCTTGACCGCGCCAATTTCTCGCCGGGCGTGATCGACGGCAACGCGTCGCCCGGTTTCGTGCTGGCGTTGACGGGATTTCAGCAGGCCAACGGCCTGCCGCAGTCGGGAAAGCTTGACGCAGCGACGCGGCGCGTGCTCGACCGATGGAGCGACGTACCCACGACCATCGCGGTGCGGATACCCGATGCTTTCGCCCGCCAGCGCTTCCAGCCGGACCTGCCCGATGCAGCCGAGGCGCAGGCCGGGCTCGAACGGCTCGGCTACAGGGATCTGATGGAAGCACTGGGCGAGCGCTTCCATACCACGCCCGCGCAGCTTGTCGCGCTCAACGGCCCGCAGACCAAGGTCGGTCCGGGTGCCGTCATCCGTGTTCCCAACGTGCCCAATACCGAGCCGGCATCGGGCGACGATCGCGGCTGGCAGCAGACGTTGCAGACACTCGGTGTCGCGCCCGAACAGCCCGCCGCCGCGCGCGTGGTCGTCGACAAGTCCGACGGTGCGCTTCGTGCCTATGGCGAGGATGGCGGGCTGCTGGCGGTCTTTCCTGCGACCATGGGCAGCGAGCATGACCCGCTCCCGATCGGCGAGTGGACGATCCTGGGCGTCGCCAAGAACCCGCCGTTCCAGTATAATCCCGAACTGTTCTGGGATGTTCGAGACGACAGGGGATCGCTACGCCTCCCGCCCGGTCCGAACGGCCCGGTGGGCGTGGTATGGATCGATCTGTCCAAGGAGCATTACGGCATCCACGGTACCAGCGCGCCCGAGACGATCGGGACCGCGCAGAGCCATGGCTGCGTCCGCCTGACCAACTGGAACGCGGCCAAGCTGGCGCAGATGGTCAAGCCGCAGACCCCGGTGACGTTTCAGGAGTGAGGCGGGTGGCTCGTCCCTGAGTGCTTGCCCTGCGCGCTTGCCCTCGGCAGCGCCAGCGGCTAGAGCGCGCACCGGCTCTTTTCATCCTCCATCAGTCAGACAGGCTCGCTTCCCATGAAAATCAGCGGCGTGGAAATCCGTCCAGGCAACAATATCGAATATGAGGGCAGCCTGTGGCGCGCGGTGAAAATTCAGCACACCCAGCCCGGCAAGGGCGGTGCCTATATGCAGGTCGAGCTCAAGAACCTGATCGACGGGCGCAAGAACAATGTGCGCTTCCGGTCGGCGGAGACGGTCGAGCGAATCCGCCTCGACACCAAGGATTTCCAGTATCTCTATCCCGAGGGCGACATGCTCGTCTTCATGGACACAGAGACTTATGACCAGATCAACCTGCCGTCCGACCTCGTCGGCGACGCGGCGGCCTTCCTTCAGGACGGCATGATGGTCCAGCTCGAGATGTATGAGGAACGTCCGATCTCGGTCCAGCTTCCCGATCAGGTCGAAGCGACGGTGGTCGAGGCGGACGCGGTGGTGAAGGGGCAGACGGCGTCGGCGTCATACAAGCCCGCGATCCTCGACAATGGCGTTCGCGTCATGGTGCCCCCGCATATCACGACGGGCACGCGCATCGTGGTCGACGTCTACGAGCGCGAATATGTAAAGCGCGCCGACTGATGCGCTCCGCAGCACTCCGCGCGGCCTTACTGGCCCTCACCCTGACGGTCGCACCGGCTGCACACGCGCAGACGGCCGCCAAGCCGAGCAAGGCGGAAATCGATGCCGCCGGGCGCGACCTGACCGTACTTGCCGCCGCGTTGCAGTCGGACAAGGTACCGGGACCGGTCAAGAACGCGCTGTTCCAGTGCCTTTATCAGGCAACGCTGGCAAAGCTGAGCGCGACGACGACCAAGACGCTCGTTGCCAACAAGCTCGACCGGTCGGACGCCAACAAGCTGCTGGCCGTGATGGCGGGCGTGTGCGGCTATCGTCCGCCGAACGCACCGGCGGCCAAGGGCAAGTAAGCGTTCCAACCCAGGCCTTCCGCCCCGGAAGGCGGAGTATGATATGGTATCCCATTCCGGCCTGTTGACCGTCATCGAACGCGCTGCGCGCAAGACCGCACCGCGCCTGCGCCGCGATTTCGGCGAAGTCGAACATCTCCAGGTCAGTCGCAAGGGGCCGGCGGATTTCGTCAGCCTCGCCGACAAGCGTGCCGAGCAGACCTTGGTCGAGGAACTGGGCAAGGCTCGCCCTGACTGGGGGTTCCTGCTGGAAGAGGGCGGGGAGATCATCGGAGACCCCACCAAGCCGCGGTGGATCATCGATCCGCTCGACGGCACCACCAATTTCATCCACGGCATTCCGCATTTCGCGATTTCCATCGCCGTCCAGGAACCGCGTCTGGACGGCAAGGGATGGGGCGATGTCACGACTGGCCTGATCTACCAGCCGATGACCGATGAGAGCTACTGGGCGGAGCGCAATCGCGGAGCGTGGTTGCACGACCGGCGTCTGCGCGTGTCGGCGCGCCGCGATCTGGCCGATTGCGTGATCGCCACGGGAATCCCCTTCCTCGGCCATGGCGACATGGCGGAATGGACCCGCATCTTTGGAGCGGTCGCGCCGTCGATCGCGGGCATCCGGCGTTTCGGTTCGGCGGCACTCGACCTCGCTCACGTCGCGGCGGGCCGCTATGACGGCTATTGGGAAAGCGGCCTCAAGCCCTGGGACGTGGCGGCCGGCATCCTGCTGGTACGTGAAGCGGGCGGCTTTGTGACCGACTTCCGGGGCGGTGACCAGCCGATGCAGCGGGCCGAAGTGATTGCCGCCAATGACGGAATCCACAGCAAGCTTCATAAGCTCGTTGCGGGTGCACTGCGGTAGGGGCGGCCCGAATCGCTACGGACGGCAGCAGCATGATGAATGTTACACTAGCATGACAATTAAGTTTTCGGCGTCAAATGTCTGTTAAGTTGCAGATATTGCTCGTTTATTTTTCGTAGCAACGGCGCTGGATGTCATTGAATGATGTCATAAAACTGTCATACTCCTCTCATGATGTTGAGAGGAGAGAAGAATGTTGCACCGTATCAAGCTTGGGGCTGCCGTGACCGCCACCGGCGCGGCGGTCGCGTTTTGGATGACGCCCGCCAGCGCTGAAGAGCCTGTGGGGCGTGTGGGTCTTGCACTGGCATATGAACAGATCGCCAAGGGGCACCTGACGGCGGCGGAACAGATGCTGACCCCCCGGAATGTCCGCGATGCGCGCGATCCGGGTCGTCTGATCAACCTGGCCGTGGTCTATGGGCGTACCGGCCGGATCGAACAGGCGCGTAACGCCTTCGCCGCAGCCGCTGCCGCACCCGAGGAAATGCTGATTGCCGCCGACGGCCGCGACATTTCGAGCCGCGACCTCGCGCACGAGGGGATGATCTGGCTGGACAGCATGGAACAGCGCTGACCGGCATCGTTCTGCATGGCCGAGGCGGCCATATGGCGGCGCTCCCCCGGGGCGCCGCTTTTTTTGCGCTTGTGTCGGGGGCGTGACTCTGTCGCTCCTGTGCGGCCCTTACGCAACGTCATATTCGCGTGATGAGCATGACTTCAAAACGTCACAAAAAATACATCCCAATGTCATGAGGGTCACTTAGGCGCTGCCGGGAAGAGGGGGGCTGGCAGCTAATCCCTGAACAAAGCTGTCTTTTCCCGTCATCGCGGTGCCGAGCCCCATCGGTGCCCCCTATCGCCGGACCGAACCGGAAGCGGAGACGAACATGACACGGATTTCTCGGATCACCACGATTTTGCTGGCGGGCGCCGCCCTGCCGATGCTGGCCGCATGCGGCGCGGACGACATTGCCTCGCCGGGCAGCAGCCCCAATGGTCCTATCACCGTTGAGATCGGCGGTGGCACCAGCGGTGGCGGCTCCGGCGGAAGTGGAAGTTCGGTTGCAGCGGCGAACTGCCCCAACATCAACGGTGCGGACAAGCTGACGGACCAGGGTGTGATCGGCGATGGCGTCAATACTTGGCGCAACTGCAGGTTGCCGGCCAAATTCAACAGCGACACGACCCTTCCGGCACTTGCCGGCGTGCTGTACTCTATCGACGGCCGCGTTGAAGTCGGCACCGATCAGGGCGCGTCCAGCACCAACGTCGATGTTGACCTGACGATTGAACCGGGCGTGGTGGTGTTCGCTGTCCCGAACAAGGCGAGCCATCTGGCCGTCAACCGTGGCAACCGCATCCATGCCGTCGGCACCGCGGCCAAACCGATCATCTTTACCAGTGAATCAAACGTCCGCGGTCTGGCGAACGACACGACGTCCGCGCAGTGGGGCGGCGTCGTGCTGCTCGGTCGTGCGCGTATCGCTGACTGCATCGATGCGAACGCGCAGCCGGGCACCGTTGCCTGCGAGCGCGAAACCGAAGGTACGACGCTGCTGCGCTATGGCGGTGCAGACGATGCCGACAACAGCGGCGAACTGCAGTATGTCCAGATCCGCTACTCGGGCTTCGAACTGTCGGCCGGTCGTGAGCTTCAGGGGTTGACCCCGTCGGGTGTCGGCAGCGGCACCAAGATCGATCACATTCAGGTCCACAACAGCTCCGACGACGGCATCGAGGCGTTCGGCGGCAACTTCAACATGAAGCACCTGGTTCTGACCGGTAACGAGGACGACAATCTCGATACCGACGTCGGCTATCGTGGCACGGTGCAATATGTCATCTCGGTGCAGCGCAACACCGGCCTCGAGACGCAGGGTGACACATTCCTTGAGACCGACAGCGATGTGAACAACTCGCGGCCGGGTGATTCGTCGCCGCGGACCAATCTGAAGGTGGCGAACTTCACTCACGTGCAGCGTTTCAACGGTGGTGAGGACGTTGCTGTCATGATGCTGCGCGGTGGTGCGGACGCCACGCTGGTCAATGGCATCATCCAACAGGACATCCGGAGCACCGGAACGCTGCGTACGACCGACTCGAACGGTGTGAACACGGGCGGCGTCGCCATCCGTGGCTCTGATTTGCTTCCGTGCCTTCAGATCCGCGACCCGCAGACCGTACAGCTTACCGGACCGGCGCAGGAGGCAGGGCGGCCTGTCTATCAGTCCGTTTACATGCAGTGCCCGCAAGGTACTGGCGGCAAGGCGAACGCCTTCAGCGCCGGACGCAACATCGGGACGAACCCCGCCACCGGACAGACCTGGACGGATGCCGAAATCCAGGCGATCTTTACATCCGGCTCCGCCAGCAATAACGCCAATTACGCGCCCACGCTGACCAACTTTATCCTGCCCGGCGCAAAGGAAGAGGCGCTGACGGCGGTCGATCCGTCGACTATCGATCCGTCCTTCGAAGCGGCGCGTTATGTTGGCGCGGTCCAGGGCACCAGCGACAGCTGGTATCGTGGTTGGACCTGTAACTCGGCAACCATCACCCTCAGCACCACCAATGGTGCCTGTACTGCCATCCCCGCGATCGGCTGAGCAGTGCGTTCGGCAGGACGGCCCGCCCGGGTCGTCCCGCCCTGATCTGAACTTTAGAGGGGAATATCATGTCCAAGCCGCTAAAACTGGCGAGCACATTGCTCATCACCACGGCGCTGGCGCCTCTGTCCGTCTACGCGCAGACAGCCACATCCGGCGATGGCGCGCTGTCAGGCACCACCGCCGGAACACCGGGCGGAGCGGTTGACGCCACCGCAACGCCGGATACTGCGCCCACTGACACGGCTGGGGACCCCGCAGCCGGAGCGGAGAACTACGAGCAACCTGAAGTGTCAGGTCCCGGCGGCGGCATTGTCGTCGTCGGACGCCGCGATCGCAACGTCGTTCGCTCGTCGCCAACCGTGGTGTCGGTGCTCTCAACCGAGGACATCAAGCGCACCGGCGAAGGCAATATCGCCGGCTCGCTGCAGCGTGTGACCGGGTTGAGCGTCGTCGGTGGTGGATTCGTCTATGTTCGTGGCCTCGGCGATCGCTATTCGTCCGCGTTGCTCAACGGTTCGCCTCTTCCGAGCCCGGAGCCGCTAAAGCGCGTTGTTCCGCTCGATCTTTTCCCGACCAACGTCATTGCCTCCACGCTCGTTCAGAAGAGCTTCAGCGCCAACTTTCCGGGCGAGTTCGGCGGCGGCGTCATCAACCTGACCACGACCGCCATCCCCGAGGAGAGCTTCCTTCAGATCGGTTTCGGCGGTTCCTGGAATACCGAGACGACCAACCAGCTTGGCTATACCTATCAGGGTGGCGGGTACGACTGGACGGGCTTTGACAATGGCGGTCGCACGCCTTCCGGGGCGCTGCAGGCCGCAATGGCAACCAATGACGCCACGCTGTTCAATTCGGATGCTGCGCGCCTCGGCCTGGTCGATACCCGCTATTCGGTTGTTCAGCGCAACGACAACATCCCTATGAACTTCAGCGGCAGCCTTACCGGGGCAATGCTCGGGGAGCTGGGCGAAGCCGACATCGGAATGGTGTTTTCTGCCGGCTATTCCAACAAATGGCGCACTCGTAACTCGCTGCAGCAAAGCCTTCCCGGCGGTGGCGATCTCGCTTCCAAGCAGCGCGTCGTTACCGACAACCAAGTCACGCTTAATGGTATTCTGAGCCTCAGCGCCAAGCTCGACGATCAGCAGTTGCGCTGGACGACGCTGTTCATCCACGACACGATCAAGCGTGGCGCGCTGTCGCTTGGCACTGACGAGGCGGCCAGTTTCGAAAGCCAGATCACGCAGGATACCGCTTGGTATGAGCGGCAGTTGATCAACACGCAGCTCTCCGGCGACTTCAAGTTCGATGACCTGAGCATCTCCTTGCGCGGAGCCTACGCCAACTCGCAGCGCGAGGCACCATACGAGAGCAAGTTCACTTATTATCGTCCGCTGGGTGGTACCGACTATATCAACACGCTCGTGTCGGGTGAGGGTGCTGACGCACAGATCAACTTCGGCGACCTCAACGAGGATTTGTGGTCGGCGGGTGCCGACGCTACCTATGCGTTCTCACCGGACATCAAGGTGACGGGGGGCTACGCCTTCAGCGATGCGAAGCGCCATACGGCGCAGAGCAACCTGTTCATTCGGCGTACCAACGCGCCGGTCGGACTGGAACCACTTTACTCGCTTCGCCCCGACTTCCTGCTCGCGACGGTTCTGCGTCTCCCCTCGTCGAACTTCGCGGTGCTAAACCTCGTCGAGGGTGGCCTCACGGATTTCGACGCTGGGCTGCGCGTGCATGGCGCCTATGGCCTGGTCAACGCGCAGGTGCTGCCCAGCGTGAGCATCAACGCCGGGGTCCGGTACGAGCACGGCTACCAGCAGGTGAACGGGTACGCGAGTCCGTCGGCGGCGTTGCTTCCGGCCAATCGCCGTGCCCTGGTCAACGAGTACGTCTTGCCGGCCGCTACCATCACTTGGGAGGTGCGTCCGGACATGCAGTTCAGGGTAAGCGGATCCAAGACGCTGGCACGTCCCCAGTTCCGTGAACTGATTGCCCAGCGCTATCTGGATACCGAAGCCGACCGCATCTACCGCGGCAACAACAACCTCATCGATTCCGAACTCTGGAATGCGGATATCCGCTACGAGTGGTATTTCGACCGCGATCAGAAGGTTACGCTTGCTGCCTTCTACAAGAGCATCGACAAGCCGATTGAGACCTACTCGGAAAATGGTGAAGACGTCCGCAGCTTTGTGAACGCGCCAAAGGCAGAGCTTTACGGCGCCGAGGTCGAAGTTCTGAAGTACTTCCCTCTCGATCGTTTCGGGGGGGCGTTCTTCGAATCGCGCCGTTTGGCGGTAAGCGCGAATTACACCTACACACAGTCCGAGCTGAAGATTGGCGCTTCGGACACCGTCGTGAACTATGCTGGCGGTGTCGTCCCGGCAACCAACGTGCTGGTCAACGGCGATCCGATGACCGGCCAGTCCGACCATATCGCTAACCTTCAGGTGGGACTGGAAGACACGGACAGCCTCTCGCAGCAGACGCTCTTGGTGAACTATGCGAGCAAACGATTGACCGGTCGTGCCGGCGTCGATCCGAACATCTTCGAATATCCGGGCATCACGCTCGATTTCGTTGCCCGGCAGGAGATAACATTGGGCGGTGTTCAGGCGGAAGCGAAGTTCGAGGTTCGCAACATTACCGGGCGCAAGTACGAAGAGTATCAGCTTTTCGGCAACCGCCGCATCTACTCGAATCGCTACGATATCGGCACGACATTCTCGGGCAGCGTTTCGTTCCGTTTCTGATCGGATTTGCATCCGTGTAGAAGGGGCGGCCCTGCGCCGCCCCATTTTTGTACGCGGCCGGCCATTGGCATCCCTGACTTTTTAATGTCACATATCCGCCGCAAGCCTGTAACATGGCACCGATAGGCAACCGCGCGATGCTGTTGGGGCACAGGCAAGTACATGCAGTTCAGACTGATTTCGGGGGCTGACCGGCTGCGGCGGAGGTCGGGGTTTGGTGCGCTTGCCCGGTGGGTCGAAGCGGCCTTGCTCCTCCTGCTCATCATCCAGCTTGCGCGCCTGCTCTGGGCGATCGTCACCCCCGTCGGCATGTTCGGCACCTGGGACAGCCGCCAGCCGCAGATGCTGGCGCCGGCGCAGCGCGACGCGCTGTTCACTGCCTTCGATCCCTTCTTCCGCAGCGCGCCTGCAGGGGATGCGTCGGCGCAGATCACCTCGCTCTCGCTCACCCTGTTCGGCACAAGGATCAACGAGGCATCGGGCCAGGGTTCGGCGATCATCGCCACGCCCGACGGCATCCAGGCGAGCTATGCCGTCGGCGACGAGGTCATGCCCGGCGTGCTGCTGAAGGAGGTCGCCTTCGACCATGTCGTGCTCGATCGGGGTGGCACGGTCGAAACACTGTTTCTCGACCAGTCGGAAGCCGACGGGGTGGCGACCACGGGAGCGGCCGCATCTGACGGAGCCGGAGGCGCGACGGCGGAACCCGCAGCAGCCGGTCCCTTGACCGGAGCGATGATCAGGGAGGGGGTGGCCTTTGCGCCCCGCCTCGAAGGCGGGCGGATCACCGGCGTCGTGGTGTCGCCCAAGACCAGCGGTGAAATCTTTGAACGGGCGGGGTTCAGACCCGGTGACATCGTGACTCAGGTCAACGGCCGCCCCATCACGTCCGCCGCCGATCTGCAAGGCCTTCAGGCACAGCTTCGCCCCGGCGCGCGTTTGTCGCTGATGGTCGAACGGGGCGCCGCGACCGAGCCGGTCGCCCTCATACTGAGCGGGGAGCAATAAGCCTGATGAAATTCCGTTCCCTGCTGCTGGCGGGCGCGCTGGCGCTGACGGTTTCCGGGCCGCTGGCGGCGCAATTGACGCTCAACGTGCGCGACGCCGACATCCGCGCCTTCATCCAGGATGCCGCGCGGGTGACGGGCCGCACCTTCATCATCGACAGCCGCGTTCAGGGCAAGGTCTCGGTCGTCACCGACCGCCCGCTCAGCCGGTCGGAATATTTCGAGATTTTCCTTTCGACGCTGCGCGCTAACGGGCTCGTCGCCGTACCCGCGCCGGGCGGGGCGTTCCGCGTCCAGCCGGTCGACGGGCTCGCCGGTCAGCCGGGTGCGGTGGGGCGCGCGGGCAGTCGCAACCAGTTCATCACCGAGGTCATCCGGCTGCGCTCGATCGACGCGGCCTCGGCGCTGGAGACACTGCGCCCGCTCGTCAGCCGTGAGGGATCGATCACCGCGAACCGCGCCGGTCGCAGCATCGTGATCGCCGACTATGCCGACAATATCGCGCGCATTCGCGAGGTGCTGAACCGGATCGACCGTGACGGCGGCGCTACCGAGACGGTCGTGCTCCGCAATGCGGGCGCACGCGAGATCGCGACCTCGCTCCAGGCGCTGATGGACGGCGGCGGGGAAGGCGCTTCGGCCGCGACCGTGGTTGCGATCGACAGCTCGAACAGCATCGCCATCCGGGGAGATGCCGAGACGGTCGGACGTCTGGCGGCGATGGCGCGCGATTTCGACCGACGCGCCGAGTCGGGCACCGAAATCCGCGTCTACTGGCTGGAGCATGCGGATGCGGAGAAGCTGGTCCCGGTGCTGCAGCAGCTCCTCGGCCAGGCGGTGAGCACGCCCGCGGCGTCGGCTCCGGCGCGCGCCGCGAACGCGGGCGGCGGTTCGGATGAGCCCCCGCCGCTGGTTCCCGCGACCGTTTCGTCCGTTTCGGCGGCGGGATCGACGACGTCCCGCACGGGCGTTGGCGGGCGCGGCCCTGCGATCGTCACCCGCTATGAAGGCGCGAACGCGGTCATCGTCGCGGGCAGTTCGGAAACGCAGCGGTTGCTGGGCGAAGTGGTGCGGCAGCTCGACACGCGGCGCGAACAGGTGCTGGTGGAAGCGATCATCGTCGAGATCAGCGACTCGGCGGCGCAGCGGCTGGGCGTCCAGTTCCTGATCGGCAGCACCGATACCGGTTTCGCCGCGACCAACTACAGCAATGCGCAGCCCAATATTCTGACGCTGGCGGGTGCCTATGCGGCGACCGAACTCAACACGACCACCACCACGGTGGTGGGTGCCGACGGCTCGCGAACGACCACGTCGGCGACCGAGAATAGCGCGCTTGCCAACACGCTCCAGCAAGCGGCGGCCAACGCGCTCCTCAACGCCAATGGTGGTATCGGCGGAGTCGCGACCGAACTGGGACGCAACGGCATTTTCGGCGCAATCATCAACGCGGTGAAATCCGACACCGAAAGCAATATCCTCTCCACCCCATCGGTGCTGACGCTCGACAATCAGGAAGCCAGCATCCTGGTCGGGCAGGAGGTTCCGGTCACGACCGGTGAGGCGCTGAGCGAGAATTTCGACAATCAGTTCCGCACCGTCCAGCGGCAGAATGTCGGCGTGCAACTGGAGGTCCGTCCGCAGATCAACTCGGGCGGATCGATCAAGCTGTTCCTGCGGCAGGAGGTGTCGAGCGTCGCCGGCCCCGTTGCCAGTGATTCGAGCGACCTGATCATCAACAAGCGCGAGATCGAGACGACGGTGACCGTTGATGACGGCGACATTCTCGCGCTCGGCGGCCTTCTTGATGACAATGAGCGGCGTACGATCGAGAAGATCCCGCTGCTGGGCGACATTCCGGTGCTGGGCAATCTCTTCAAGTCGAAGAGCAAGTCGCGCGCCAAGACCAACCTGATGGTCTTCATCCGACCCACGATCCTGCGCAGCCGCGCCGAGGCGGCAGCGATGACCGCGCAGCGTTATGGCTATATCCGTAACCGGCAGGCGGGCTTCAACCCGGACCATGAGCCGTCGCTCGACCTGCTCGTCCGCGACTATATGGGCACGCAGCCGCCGGTTGCGGCCGGGCCATTGCCGGGCGATCAGGTGATCGACGGCCGGATCGTACCGGTCGACCAGCAGAAGTCGCAGCGGGTCGTGACCCCGGTAGAGGTACCGCCATCGGGGAGCGCGCCCCGGTGAGCAGCGTGCCGCCCCTTACCGACGATTCGCCGGGCGAGCCCGTGGGGCGGCCGATCGACATTCCCTATGCGTTCGCACGGCGGCATGGCGTCGTGATCGTCGATGACGGGGGGCAGGGAGGTCCGATCGCGGTGGCCCTGCGTGAGGGCGGCGACCCGCGTATCCTGATCGAGGTCCGGCGGCACCTGACCCGCAGCTTCGATGTCAGCATTGTCGACGCCGCCGCGTTCGACCGGCATCTGTCGGACCGTTACGCCATGGGCGGCGCGGCGGCGGCAATGGCGGGCAGCATCGGCACCGGTGACGAGCTGGATTTCATCGCCTCCGACATTCCGACGGCCGACGACCTGCTCGACAGCGCCGACGATGCGCCTGCCATTCGCCTGATCAACGGCATCATTGCCGAAGCGGCCCGCCAGCGCGTGTCCGACATCCATATCGAACCCTATGAGACCGGCCTTGTCGTCCGTATGCGCGTTGACGGCGTACTGACCGAGACGCTGCGCATGCCCGCGCATGTGGCACCGGTCGTCGTCAGCCGCGTCAAGGTGATGGCGCGGCTCGACATTGCCGAACGCCGCGTGCCGCAGGACGGCCGGATCAGCCTGACGCTCGGCGGCAAGCTGCTCGACGTGCGTGTCTCGACGCTGCCAAGCCGGGCGGGCGAGCGGGTCGTGTTGCGCATCCTCGACAAGGAGAATGCCGGCATCGGCCTGGAGGTGCTGGGCATGTCGCCCACCGTCGATGCCGTGTACCGTCAGGCGCTGAGCCAGCCCAACGGCATCATCCTCGTGACCGGCCCCACCGGCAGCGGCAAGACCACGACGCTCTATGCCGGGCTTCGCCAGCTCAACGACGGGTCGCGCAATATCCTGACGGTCGAGGACCCGATCGAATATGCCATCGACGGCGTTGGCCAGACCCAGGTGAACCCCAAGGTGGGGATGAGCTTCGCCGCCGGCCTCCGCGCGATCCTCCGCCAGGACCCGGACGTCGTCATGGTCGGCGAGATTCGCGACCGCGAAACCGCGGAAATCGCGGTGCAGGCATCGCTGACCGGCCATCTCGTGCTGTCGACAGTCCACACCAACGATGCGGTGGGCGCGGTGACCCGGATGCGCGACATGAAGGTGGAGCCGTTCCTGCTCGCCTCGACGCTTCGAGCGGTGATCGCGCAGCGGCTGGTGCGGCGGCTGTGCCCGCATTGCCGCGAGCGGGTGATCGCCGACAAATCGGCCTGCGCGCTGCTCGGCTTCGATCCCGGCACCATCGTCTTCAAGGCGGTCGGCTGCGACCAGTGCAACCACACCGGCTACAAGGGCCGGATCGGCGTCTTCGAGGCGATCCGCGTCGACGACACGCTGCGCCGGATGATCAACGAAGGCGGCGACGAATCGCTGATCGCGCGCCATGCCTTCCTCAACGCACCCAATCTCGGGTCCGCCGCGCGGCAGCTCGTGAGGGAGGGAGAGACGAGCGCCGAGGAGGCGATCCGGATCTCGCGAAGCGAGACGCTCGATGCCTGAATTCGCCTATACCGTCATCGACCCCGGTGGGCGCGAGCGGCAAGGCAAGGTCAAGGCGGCGGGACCCGAAGAGGCGCGGTCCCGGCTGGAGGCGCGCCAGCTATTCATCGTTCGTATGGCCGAGAGCGCGGAGGCACCCGCCACGGGGCGCACGCTGCCATGGTCGGCAAGCGGCAAGCGGCTGACCGGCAAGGAACTGACGCTCATCACGCGACAGCTTTCGACGCTGGCGCAGGTCAGCCCGCTCGAGGAAGCGCTGCGCACAATCACGCGGCAGAGCGAAAAGCCGCATGTCCGCCGCATCGTCGGACGGGTGCATTCCGGCGTCGTCGAAGGGCGCAGTCTCGCCGACGCGCTGGCGCTCGAACCGCGCAGCTTCCCCGGCCTGTACCGAGCGATGATCGCCGCGGGCGAGCGGTCGGGCAGCCTGCCGTCGCTGACCGAACGCCTGTCGATCCTGCTGGAACGGCAGGCGGTGATGCGCTCCAAGGTGCTGACCGCGCTCGCCTATCCCTCGGTTCTGGCGGGCTTTTCGGTCCTGGTGACGATGGCGCTGATGATCTTTGTCGTGCCGCTGGTGGTCGAGCAGTTCGACACGCTGGGCCAGGAACTGCCGCTGCTGACGCGGATCGTCATGGGGCTTTCGCTGTTCCTGGCGGGCTGGTGGTGGCTGCTGGCGCTCGCTCTCCTCGGCGCGGGCGTGGTGGGCTGGTGGATGCTAAAGCGTGACGCCGTGCGGTTCCGTTTCGACGGGCTGCTGCTGAGGGTGCCCTTCCTTGGCCGGCTGCTTCGCGATCTCCATGCCGCGCGCATGGCGCGGACGCTGGCCACGATGGTCCAGAGCCGCCTTCCGCTGGTCGAGGGGCTCAACCTCACCGTGCCGACCATCCACAACCGCGTGCTCAAGCAGGCGACCGCCGATATCGCGGAGTCGGTGCGCGGCGGCGGCAGCCTGTCGGCGGCACTGCGCCGTGCAGGTGTCTTTCCGCCGCTGCTCGTCTATCTTGCCGCGAGCGGCGAGTCGGCCGGTCAGCTCGACACTATGCTGGAGCGCGCGGCGGACTATCTCGAACGCGAGTTCGACGCCTTCACCGCAGCGGCGTTGTCGCTGCTCGAACCGGTCATCATCATCCTGCTGGGCGGGGTGGTGGCGGTCATCATCCTGTCCATCCTGCTGCCGATCATGCAGCTTCAGAGCCTGACCGGCATCGGAGCCTGATTTTGAAAATGAATGCGCGTTTCAATCCCCGCTCCAATTCTCCCCTCCCGCTTGCGGGCAGGCGTTCCGCCGAACACGGCTTCACGTTTTCGCGGCGTTCCGCCGAACACGGCTTCACGCTGTTGCGGCGCTCCGCCCAGCAGGGCTTCACGCTCCCAAGGCGTTCCGCCGAAAACGGCTTCACGCTGGTCGAGCTGCTGGTTGTGATCGTGATCATCGGCCTGCTCGCCACCATGGTTGCGATCAACGTGATCCCGGCGGGCAACCAGGCGCGCGTGGAGAAGGCGCGCGCGGATATCGCGACTCTCGAACAGGCGCTGGAGCAGTATCGGCTCGACAATCTGACCTATCCGCCGGGCACCGACGGCCTCAACGCGCTGCTTTCGCCGCCTGCTGGGCTCGGCCAGCCCGAACGCTATCGCCCCGGCGGATATATCAAGAAGCTGCCTGACGATCCGTGGGGTCGGCCCTACCAGTATCAGGCGCCCGGTCGCAGCGGCCCGTTCGATATCTTCTCGCTGGGCGCTGACGGCCAGTCGGGCGGCGAAGGCGAGAATGCGGATATTTATTCGAGCGACCAGTAAGCGCAGGAGCGCCCAGGCGGGGTTCACCCTGCTCGAGATGCTGGTGGCGCTGGCGATTTTCAGCCTTGCGGGGCTGGCGCTGGTGCGGCTTCAGGCGGTGTCGGTGCGAACGGCGGGCGATCTCGACGCGCGCATCCTCGCGCAGATCACCGCGCGCAACCTCGCTTATGAGACACTGACCGACCCAAACCCGCCGCCGCGCGGCGAAACCGCGGGCGAGGTGGTGAACGGCGGGCGGACGTTCGCCTGGACCCGAGTCGTCGCGCCAGCCGAAGACCCGCGCATCCTGACCGTGACCGTCCGGATCGCCGGCGGGGCGGGGCAGTCCCCCGCCGTCATCAGCATCGCCCGGCCCGCGACATGAGGCGTTCCGCCCAGCAGGGCTTCACTCCTTCTCGGCGTTTGGCCCAGCAGGGCTTCACGTTCTTGAGGCGCTCCGCCCAGCAGGGCTTCACGCTGGTCGAGCTGATGGTGGTTCTGGTGATCGTGGGGCTGATGTCGGGCGCGGTGATCCTGACCATGGCCGACCCGCGCGGTCGCTTGTCCGACGATGCCGACCTGTTCGCCGGCCGCGTCCGCGCTGCCCGCGACCATGCGATCGTCACCGCCCGGCCGGTGGCGCTATGGGTTTCGACAACCGGCTATGGGTTCGAGGAACGGCGCGAGGGCGAGTGGCGCTCGATGACCGAGCGGCCGCTCGCCCCGACAGACTGGTCGGGCGGAGTCGCTGCAAGCGCGGGGCAGGACGGCCGCGCCCGCATCTGGTTCGACACCATCGGACGCTCCGACCAGCCGATGCGCTTCGTCCTCGCGCGCGACGGGACCGAGGTTCCGGTGACGGTCGACCTGGATGGGCGGGTGACCCATGGGCGCTGAGCCGGGCCGCATGTCGCCAAGGCGTTCCGCCGAACACGGCTTCACGCTGATCGAGCTGCTCGTCGCGCTGCTGATCTTCGCGCTGTTGTCGATGGCGGGGGTGGCGCTGTTGCGGAGCAGCGTGTCGGCGCAGGGGGCGGTCAGCGATCATCTCGACCGGCTCGCCGACGTCCAGCTCGCTGTTGCAGCCTTCGACGCCGATCTGGCTCAGGCAACCGTCAGGATCAGCCGGACCGATGCGGGAACGCTCGCGCCCGCCTTCTTCTCGCGCGGCGCGCAATCGGACATGCCGATCCTACAGTTCGTCCGCGGGGGTTGGAGCAACCCCGAGGGTTCCCGACGCTCGACGCTTCAGAAGGTCGAATATTGGTGGCGCGAGGGACGGATCGAACGGATCGGCTATCCGCAGGTAGACGGGGCACCGCCGCCCGATCCGGCAATCCTGCTCGACGATGTCGGCGCGCTCAGCCTTCGCTTTCGCGACGCGCGCGGCGAATGGCGCGAGGACTGGACCCCGGCGCAGCCCGGCCTGATGCCCCGGCTGGTCGAAATGGTGATAACGCGACGGGGGCGGCCACCGCTCACCATGCGCTTCGTCGTCGGCCCCGGCGAGGAGGAGCAGGTGCAGGAGATCCCCGGTGCCTGACCCGAATCCCAGCCATGAGCGCGGCGCGGCGCTGCTGACCGTCCTGCTGCTGGTGGCCGTCATGGCGGTGGTAACAGCGATCGCTATCGAGAAACTGACCCTCTCGACGCGCATGGCCCGCAATGGGGTCGATGCCGATCAGGGTCGTGCTCTCCTGCTGGCCGGCGAAGCGGTGGCCGCCTACCGCCTCAGCGATCTGGTCACGGCCCAGCCGGGCAAGACGACGCTGCAGGGCGGGTGGCTGGGAACGGTGCAGAGCGTTCCGGTTCCGGGCGGGGCCATCACCGCGCGGGTGCGCGATGCGGGCAATTGCTTCAACCTCAACAGCCTGGTCCGGAAGGATCCGGACGGCGCCGCCCTTCGCGCCAACCCGCAGGCCATATTGCAGCTCGCGGCGCTGATGCGCCTCGTCGGTGTCGACCCGGCGACCGCGAGCCAGATCGCGGTGGCCGCCGCCGACTGGATCGACAGCGACAGCGTCCCCGGACCCGGCGGCGCGGAAGACAGCGTCTATCTGGGGCAGGAGCAGCCCTATCGGACCGCCGGAGGTCTGGTCGCCGACCAGAGCGAACTGCGTCTGGTGGCCGGGGTTACGCCCGCGATATACGACCGGCTTCGGCCATGGCTTTGCGCCTTGCCCCTGGCGGAGCTATCGCCGATCAACATCAACACCTTGCTTCCCGAACAAGCGATCCTGCTGGCGATGCTGACCGACGGACGGCTGCCCGCCGACCAGGCGCGGCAATTGCTGGCGCAGCGACCGCGTGACGGCTATGGCAGCCTCGTCGGCTTCTGGGGACAGTCCGCGCTGGCCGTGCTGGCATTGCCGTCGGCGGTGACGGATCAGGCCAAGTTGACGAGCAGGTGGTTCGAGGTTGAACTGCGCGTGGATCTGGGTGGAAATGACGTGAGCGAAACCGCGCTGTTCGATGCCGAGGCTGCACCCGCGAAACTGGTGCGCCGCCGCTGGGGTGACGAGGGCTGACGCAGGTGCGTGACGGACTCATCCTCTGGCCGATCGGTGCTGCCGTCGGCGACGGCGGACCGCCGCTCATCGGCTGGGCGCGCGTCGCGAACGGTGCGGTCGTACAGCGGGGCGAGGGCGAGGCCGGCGGCTGGCGCGCGGCGACGAACCTCATCGCCTTGCCGCAGGACGAAGCCGCGATGTTCATCGCGCCTGCCGGCGATGTCGCGATGCACTGGATCGCCTGCCCCGGGATGACGCTCGCGCAGGGCGCAGCCGCCGCGCCGCTGATGGCGCGTGAGGCGAGCATCGGTCCCGTCGAAGATTTACACGCCGCCGTGGCACCGGCGATTGAGGCGGGTGCGGCGCATCTCGTCGCGGTTGCAAGCCGTGCCGCCATGGAGCGCTGGCTCACTTGGTGCGCGGCGGCGGGGATTCCCGATGCCGCTATCGTTCCCGCGCCTGTGCTGGTGCCGCCGCCCGAGGAAGGCTTCACCGCCGCCCGGGTGGGCGATGACGTGGTGCTTCGCGGTGTGGACAGCGCCTTTCCCGCCGATGCGGCGCTGCAGCCGCTGATCGTCGGCGATGCCCCGATCCGGCATTTGTCCGACGCCGAGGTTGAGCGGGCGCTCGTCGCTGCACTCGCCGAGCCGCCGCTCGATCTGCGTCAGGGACGTTATGCGCGCCGTTCGCCGCGTGCGCTCGACCCCGCATGGCTGCGGCGGATCGCGATATTGGCCGGCGTGATCCTGCTCGTCAGCATCGCCATAGGCCTCGTCACCATCGTCAGACTGCATGGGGCAGCGGCGGCGCTCGACGCCGAGACGGTGGCCCTGGCGCAAAAGGCGGTGCCGGGCGTGACCGACGCCGCCGATGCGGAGATCCGCCTGTCGGCTTTGGTGGCTGAGCGCGGTGGAGCCGGCGGGCTGGGCGGCGCGGCGGCGGGCCTTATGGCGGCGCTTCAGGCCAGTCCGACGGTGGCGCTGACCAGCCTGAGTCAGTCGGCTGACGGATCGCTTCGCGCGCAACTGTCCGGGCCGGGTGCCGAACCGATCAATGCGGTGCTGATCGCGCTTCAGAACGCGGGCTGGCGGATCGCCGCCAACGGCGTGCGGCAGAGCGGTGCCCAGACCATCGCCGACATCACGGTCGCACCATGGTGAAGGGGAACAGGCCATGAGCGGCATCGCCCATTGGTGGAGCGGCCTCAGCAACCGGGAGCGGCGGCTGATCGCGGTGATGCTGGCGGTTCTGGCGCTGTTCGTCGGCTGGCTCGGCATCTGGCGGCCCATCCATTCCGCGATCGATGACGGCTGGGCGGCGCACAGTGCCGCGGTCGACCGCAATGCCGCTGTGCGCGCGCGGCTGGACCAACTGGACAGTTTGCCTGCGCGCGCCGGCGCGGCGGATGGAGTTAATGTCGAACAGTTCGTCACCCAGAGCGCGGCCGAGGCGGGGCTGACCCTCGACCGCAGCGCGGCGCAGGGCACGGGCCGTCTCGCGGTCACGATCGGTTCCGCGCGGGCGGGCGCTCTGCTCGCCTGGCTGTCGGCGCTGGAAGCGCGCGGGATCGTCGTCGAGACGCTGAGCATGACGCCCGCCGCCACGCCGGGCACGATCGCCGCGCAGGCGGTGCTGAGGGGCGGGGCATGATCCGCTGGTTCAGCCTGTCGCGGCGCGGCTGGATCGTCGCGGCCATCGCCTTTGTGCTGGCGCTGATCGGCAGTTTTCCCCTGCGTGCGGCCTTCGCTCTGTTCGGCCTTTCGGACATGGGGATCGCCGCGCGGTCGTTGCGCGGCCCCGTCTGGTGGGGCGGCGCAGAGGATCTGATGGTCGGCGATTTCCGGCTGGGCACGGTCGATGTCCTGCTGTCGCCCTTTCCGCTGCTGGTCGGTCGCGCACGGATCGACATCAGCCGTGACAAGGGGCTGCCCAGCGATGTTGCCGGGGCGATCAGCGTCGGGATCGCGTCGCGCGGGATCGACGACGTGACCGGCACCATTCCCGCTGGCAGGACATTCGCGCCGCTGCCCGTCAACGCCTTGACGATGCAGGATGTCAGCATCGCTTTCGCGGGCGAACGCTGCATCAAGGCCGAGGGGCGGGTGCAGGCGATCGTTGCGGGCGGGCTCGCCGGCGTCAATCTGGCCAATGGCCTGTCGGGCGAAGTGCGCTGCGATGGTGCCGATCTGGCGGTGTCTCTGGTCAGCCAGTCGGGGGTCGAGCGGATCGACCTGAAGGTCGATGGTACCGGGCGTTTCAGCGCGAGCATGACTTTGGGGCCGGGCGATCCCGCCAGCGCGGCGTCGATCGCGGCCGCCGGGTTCCAGACGGTCGGCGACAAGCGGATTCTGCGGGTTCAGGGCACGCTGTGACCGCGTTCGACCTGCTGGCGACGCCAGGGCTTCGCGCGCTGCTCGGTGCGCTGTTCGGCGCGATCATCGGCAGCTTTCTGGGCGCTCTCGTCACCCGCTGGCCGCGCGGCGAAGGGGTGGTGCGTGGCCGGTCGCATTGCGACGGGTGCGGCCGGGTGCTGAAGTCCTGGGAAATGGTGCCGGTGTTGAGCGCGCTGGCGCTCCGTTTTCGCTGCCGGACCTGCGGCGCGGCGATCGATCGGGCGCAATGGGTGCTGGAGGTGGCGTGCGCGGCTGTCGGCGGCGTCGCGTTCGCGTTCGCGCCCGGACCGTTGCCGGCGCTGGCCTGGTGTTTGCTCGGCTGGGGCCTGCTGGCTCTGGCGATTCTCGACGCGCGTCATTTCTGGTTGCCCGACCGGCTGACCCTGCCGCTGGCCGGGCTGGGGTTGACGGTCGGACTTTATGCGGGCGGGCCGGGTCTGTGGGACCGGGCGATCGGGGCAGCGGCGGGCTATGGCGTGATCGCCGCCATCGCGGTCGGCTACCGGGCGGCGCGAGGGCGCGAGGGAATCGGCCTTGGCGATGCCAAGCTGCTCGGCGCGATCGGCGCGTGGACCGGCTGGGCACTGTTGCCGATGGTGCTGCTGATCGCGTCGCTCGCCGGACTGGGCTGGGCGCTTGCCTGCTCGCTGGGCGGCCGAAAACTGAGCGCGGACACCGCCTTGCCGCTCGGTACCTTCCTCTGTTTCGCGGTTCTGCCCGCGTTCGCAATGGGACAGTGGCTCCACCTCGCTTGACAGGCGGGGAACCTCCCCACACTATAGAACATATAGTGAACATATGCGCCACGAGTCGTTCCGCCTCCTGCGCCCGAAGGCCTTGCGGGGCCGTTCGGATGCGCCCGTGCCGCCGCTCCCCGGCACGACCGCCCCTGCCGCCGCGCAGGGGCGGGAGGAACGCCGCGCTTTGGGCGTGGAAACGGTGGACGCGTGGCTGGGCGGCGGGCTGCGGCTGGCGGGGCTTCACGAGGTCCATGCCGCCGAACCCGCCGATATCGCGAGCGCCCTCAGCTTTGCGCTGCTGCTGGGGCAGGGCGGGGTCGAGGATGCGGCCAGCCGCGCCCTGATCTGGATAAGGATCGACAAGGCCGGCGTGCCTTATGGTCCCGGCCTCGTCGACCTCGGCCTCGATCCGGCGGCGATCAGCATCGTCCAGCCCGCTGACGAACGCGCCGCACTCCGCGCCATGCTCGACGCCATGCGGTCGGGTTCGGCGCGGGCGGTACTCCTCGAACTGCCGGGGCGGCAACCGCTGCTCGACCTCACCGCCACGCGGCGGCTGGTGCTGGCGGCGGAGCGGAGCGGGACCATGGCGCTCATCGTCCGGTCGGGTGCGGAGCCTGTGCCGAGCGCCGCGCACAGCCGCTGGCAGGTCGCCAGCGCGCCCTCGCGTCCTCTGGAGGCGGGCGCGCCGGGCCTGCCCGCCTTTGCCCTGACGCTGCTTCGCCATCGCGGCGGGCGCGACGGGCTTCATATCGTCCTGGAGTGGAACCGTGACACAGCATGCTTCAGCGAACCCGATACCACGCCGCTATCTGGCGCTTCACCTGCCGTGGTTGCCGGCGGAAGCGGCGCTGATCCGGCGAGCCGCGCCGCCTGACTCGACCCCGGCGACGCCCTTCGTCCTGATCGAGAAGCAGCGCGGTGCCTTGCGCATCGTCGCCTTGTCGCCCGGGGCCGCCGCTCTAGGGCTGGTGGCCGGCCTGCCGCTGGCGGATGCGCGCGCAAGGGTACCGGACCTGCCCGCCATCTTTGCCGACGCAGAGCATGAGGCCGCGCTGGTCGCGCGCCTAGTCGGGCTGTGCCGCCGTTTCACCCCCAGTGTCAGCGCCGATCCGCCGCAGGGCCTGATCCTCGACATTGCCGGTTGCGAGCATCTGTTTTCGGGCCAGCAATCTCTTAAATCACAATGCCTTGAGATGATATCCCTGCATGGGGTGACAGCATGTGGCGCGATTGCTGGCACCCCCGATGCGGCGCGGGGGCTCGCCCGGTTCGGCGGGGACGATGTCCGGCTGCTCCCGGTCGAGGCGCTGGGCCTGGGGGAGGATGCGACGCTCGCGCTCCAGCGCAGCGGCCTCCGCTCCATCGGCGATTTGGCGGAAATGCCGCGCAGCGTTCTGGCCGCGCGCTTCGGCGGTGAACTGCCGCAGCGGCTCGCCCGGCTGCTGGAGGAGGAGGACCCGCATATCACCCCGGCGCGGGTTGTGGAGCCGATCCTGGCCGAGCGCCGCTTTGCCGAGCCGATCGGCCATGCCGCCGATGTGCTGGGCGTGATCGAGGATGTGCTGGAGGAGGTCGCCGACGTCATGGCGCGGCGTGGCGTGGGCGGGCGCGCCTTTGCGCTCCGCCTGTATCGCAGCGACGGCCATGTCGCCCGGCTGGTGGTGGAAAGCGGCGCACCGACCCGCGATCCGGCGCGTGTGCTGCGATTGCTCCACGACCGGATCGAGAGCCTGGCCGACCCGCTCGACCCCGGCTTCGGCTATGACAGCATCGACCTCGCCGTGCCGCTGGCGGAGGCGGTGGCGGAGCGGCAGGAGGGGCTGGACGGGCTGTTCGGGGGCGAGACCGGCCGGGCACCGTCCGCCGTCGCGCCGCTGCTCGACCGGATGCGGGTCCGCTATGGCCGGGCAAGCGTGCGCCATTGCATGGCGGGCAACAGCCATGTGCCCGAACGCGCCGCCTATCTCGATGCCGCCATGATGCCGGCCGCGTGGGACGGGCCGGCAAGCGAAGCGGGCGAGCCGCCGCTGCGGCCGCTGACCTTGCTCGACCCGCCCCAGCCGGTCGAGGTGCTCGCCGCCGTCCCCGACGGGCCGCCACGCCGCTTTCGCTGGCGGGGGACCTCCTATCAGGTGGTGCGGCAGGAAGGGCCGGAACGGATCGCCCCCGAATGGTGGCGCCGCCGGGGCGGGCATGATAGCGATCCGGGCCGCAGCCGCGATTATTACCGGGTGGAGGATGGCGCAGGCCGCCGCTTCTGGCTGTTCCGCCATGGCCTCTATGGGACCGAAGCGGTCAGCCCAGACTGGTATGTCCATGGGCTTTTTGCATGATGCGCCGCCCGCTTATGCCGAACTGGCAGCGGCGACCAACTTCTCCTTCCTGCGCGGGGCCAGCCATCCGGCGGATATGGTGGGGCAGGCCATTGCCCTTGGGATGACCGGCATCGGCATTGCCGACCGCAACAGCGTGGCGGGGGTGGTGCGCGCGCATGTGGCGCTGCGCGATGCGCGCGAAAAGGCGGCGGCCGAGGGCATGACGTCGCCCGATGCGCGCCTGGCCGATTTCCGCCTGATCGTCGGCGCGCGGCTCGCCTTTGTCGACGGCACGCCCGACATCATCGCTTATCCGGCGACGCGCGCGGGATGGGGGCGGCTGACCCGGCTGCTGACGCTCGGCAACCGGCGCGCGAAGAAGGGGGAGTGCATCCTTCATCTGGCCGACCTGATCGACCATCTGGGCGACCTGCTGCTGATCGTCCTGCCGGGCGCGACCGGGGCACAGCTCGAACGCCTGACCCATGCCGCGCCGGGTGATGTCTGGCTCGCCGCCATGATGCCGCGTGCGGGGCGCGACGACCGGCTGCTGGTCCGGGCGCAGGCGTTGGCGGCGGCGGCGGGTGTGCCGTTGGTCGCGATTAACGACGCGCTTTACGCCACGCCCGGGGACCGGCCGCTTCATGACGTGCTGACCGCGATCCGGCTCGGCACCACCGTTCAGGAGGCCGGCCGTGCACTTGAGGCCAATGCGGAGCGGCATCTGAAATCGCCGGGGGAAATGGCGCGGCTGTTCGCCTCCTGCCCGGAGGCGGTGGTCGAGACCCGGCGGCTGCTGGCGCGGATCGACTTCACCCTCGACCAGCTTCGCTATGAATATCCGCACGAGCCGGTGCCGCCCGGCTGGGAGCCGCAGGACTGGCTGGAGCATCTGGTGATGGAGGCGGCGCACGCCCGCTATGGCGCGACCCTGCCCGACAAGGCGCAAAGGCTGATCGCCGAGGAGTTTGCGCTCATCCGTCAGGAAAGTTTCGCTTTTTATTTCCTGACTGTACATGACATCGTTCGTTATGCGCGTGAGCGGGGCATATTGTGCCAGGGTCGCGGTAGCGCGGCCAATTCGATCGTCTGCTTTCTGCTCGGCGTCACCTCGGTCGACCCGATGGAGCATAATCTGCTCTTCTCGCGCTTCATGTCGCCCGAACGGCGCGAGCCGCCCGACATCGACGTCGATTTCGAGCATGAGCGGCGCGAGGAGGTGATCCAGTATATCTACCGTCGCTATGGCCGCGAACGCGCGGGGATCGCCGCGACGGTCATCCACTACCGCCCGCGAAGCGCGGTGCGCGAGGTGGGCAAGGCGCTGGGTCTGTCGGAGGATGTGACCGCCCGGCTCGCCAGCACCGTCTGGGGCAGCTATTCCTCGCGATACGAGCGCGAGAGGGTGGCGGAATCGGGGTTCGACCCGGACAATGTGGAAATCGATCGCCTCAATCATTTTGTTCAAAAAATTCTGAACTTTCCACGCCATCTCTCACAGCATGTCGGCGGTTTCGTACTGACCCAGGACCGGCTGGACGAGACGGTGCCCATCCACAATGCGGCGATGCCCGACCGCACCTTCATCGAATGGGACAAGGACGATATCGACGCACTCGGCCTGATGAAGGTCGATGTGCTGGCGCTCGGTATGCTGACCTGCATCGCAAAGAGCTTCGATATGATGCGTCAGCACAATATCGGTGACCATAGCCTTGAAATCGATATAAAATCCGATGACAGCCGCGTCTATGACATGCTGTGCCAAGGGGACAGCATCGGGGTGTTCCAGGTGGAAAGCCGGGCGCAGATGAACATGCTGCCCCGGCTGCGCCCCCGGGAGCTCTACGATCTGGTGGTGCAGGTCGCGATCGTCCGCCCCGGCCCGATCGAGGGCGAGATGGTGCATCCCTATCTGCGCCGCCGCTGCGATGGCGAACCCTGGGGCTTTCCCTCGCCGCGTCCCCCGCATCCGCCGAACGAGCTTCACCAGGTGCTCGGCAAGACATTCGGCGTGCCGCTGTTCCAGGAACAGGCGATGCAGCTTGCCATCACCGCCGCCGCCTTCACCCCCGCCGAGGCGAACGGGCTTCGCCGCGCCATGGCCACCTTTCGCCATGTCGGGACGATCAAGCTGTTCCATGACAAGATGGTGAATGGCATGATATCAAGGGGATATGAGCGAGAGTTCGCAGAACGTTGCTTCAAGCAGATCGAGGGTTTCGGCAGCTACGGCTTTCCCGAAAGCCATGCGCAGAGCTTCGCGCGGCTGGTCTATGTCTCGGCCTGGATCAAATGCCATCAGCCGGCGGTGTTCGCCGCCGCGCTGCTGAACTCTCAGCCGATGGGCTTCTACGCCCCGGCCCAGCTTGTCCGCGACGCGATCGAGCATGGGGTGGAGGTCAGGCCCGCCGATGTGAACCACAGCGACTGGGACTGCACGCTGGAGCCGATGCCCATCCGGGCAGGACGACGGCAATTCGCGCTTCGCCTCGGCCTTCGCCAGATCAGCGGTTTTCGGCAGGACTGGGCGGAGGCGATCATGGCGGCACGCACGGGTGCCGGAGGCGCTTTTGCCGATATCGAGGCGCTGGCGCGGCGCGCGCGGCTGCCGCGACGCGCGCTCTCGCTGCTTGCCGAGGCCGACGCCATGGGGTCGCTCGGCCTGTCGCGGCGGCAGGCGCTATGGGAGGCGCGGCGTGTACCCGACGGCGACCTGCCACTGTTCGCCGCGACCGGCGCGCGCGAGCTGGGCGAGGAGCCGGCGGTCACGCTCGCTCCCATGCGGCTGGGGGAGGAGGTCGCCGCCGATTACCAGACCGCGCGGCTGTCGCTGAAGGCCCATCCCATGGCGCTGCTTCGCCGTCATTTTGCCGGGGAAGGCATCACGCCCTGCGTCGGGTTGCGGCAGATGAAGGCGGGCGCGCGCGTCAGCGTCGCCGGGGTGGTGCTGGTTCGCCAGAGGCCGGGCAAGGGCAATGCCATCTTCATCACCATCGAGGATGAGGACGCCATCGCCAATATCGTGCTGTGGGCGCGGCTGTTCGAAACGATGCGGCGCCCCGTCATGGCGGCGCGGCTGATGCAGGTCGATGGCGTGATCCAGCGTAGCAAGGAGGGGGTCATCCACGTCATGGCGAACCGCATCGTCGACCGCAGCGAGATGCTGGGCCATCTGTCGCACCTCCACGACACCGACGTGCAGATCAGCCGGGCCGACGAGTTCCTGCATCCCCAGCATCCGCGCCGCTTCCATCCTCCGGAGGGCTATGCCCACCGCATGCAGCACGACCTGCCGCCGAAAGACCTGCCTGCGGACATGGCCCGCCATCCGCGCGACGTCCGCCTCCTGCCCCGGTCGCGCGATTTCCACTGACCGCATGCCTAAGCGCTTCTTTACGATTGCCGATTAGTGCCAAGCTGTTGAAGGGGCAGGCAATGATCGAAATTGAGCAGCATATCCATGGTTCGATTGCGACAGGCACCGAGGCTATGGCGGAACCCATGTTGCGCGCGGGCGAACGGCGACGGGCGGAGATGGAAGCCATTCTGGCTGCGGTCGATCGCAGCCAGGCGGTGATCGAATTCGCCCTCGACGGCACGGTGCTGGCCGCCAACCGGAATTTCCTGACGCTGTTCGGCTATGCCGCCGGCGATGTAATCGGTCGGCATCACCGCATGTTCTGCGAAGAGGCCGATGCCTCATCCCCGGAATATCTCCTGTTCTGGAAACGCCTCGCGACCGGCCATTTCGAAGCCAATCGCTTCCGCCGCCGCGACGCGCATGGCGGCGACGTGTGGATCCAAGCCACTTATAATCCCGTGCTCGACGCCCATGGCCGCCCACAGAAGATCGTGAAAATCGCCAGCGACGTCACTCGCCAGGTCCGGCTGGAACAGGAACTGCAGCTCAGGCTGAGCGACGGCATGACGTTCCAGACCGAGCTGGAACGGCAGAAGACGACCTTGGAGGAGACGATGGCCCAACTCGCCGCGATCGTCTCGACCATCAACGAGATCGCCGCCCAGACCAACCTCCTCGCGCTCAACGCGACGATCGAGGCGGCACGCGCCGGAGAGGCGGGGCGCGGCTTTACCGTGGTCGCGAGCGAAGTGAAGAAACTGGCAATGGATACAAGGCAGGCGACCGAACGCGCATCGCTGATGATGCAGGCGATACCGGGACGCGCCGCCGCCTGATCCCGGCCCTCGCGACCGGGCAAGCCGGTTGTCACCGGCGCGCGCCTCGACCATAGGCGGCGCATGGCCGCCACGATCCTGTCCGTCCTGATGCTCGCCGCAATCGCCTTTCTGGCGGGCGGCGTCTATCTTCTCGCGTCCCGCCGCGACCGCAAGCGCGGCGGCCTGCTGCTGCTAGCCGCCGTCGTGCTGTTAGTGAATGTGGCGATCTGGATCACCCCCACCGAAAGCGGCCGGTCGCTCAGCGATCCGGGAGCGGCCCCCGCCCCCTGACGGTCACCTGATAGGCGCTTACTTGATAGGCGAGTCGGGCGCGAGCCGCATGTCGAGATAATTGTCGACCGACATCATCAGCTGGTCGCGCTCATGCTCGAAGAAGTGATTGGCGTTGCGGATCTCGTCATGGTGGATCGTGATCCCCTTCTGGGTCCGCAGCTTGTCGACCAGCCGCTGGACGGCCGCCGGGCTCACCACCTCGTCGGCCGCGCCCTGGACGATGATGCCCGACGCGGGGCAGGGTGCCAGGAACGAGAAGTCGTACATGTTGGCCGGCGGCGCGACCGAGATGAAGCCGCGCACCTCCGGACGGCGCATCAGGAGCTGCATCGCGATCCACGCGCCGAAGCTGAACCCGGCGATCCAGGTCGTCTGCGCTTCGGGATGGAAGCTCTGCACCCAGTCGAGCGCGGCGGCGGCATCGCTCAGCTCGCCAATGCCGTTGTCGAACGTGCCCTGGCTGCGGCCCACGCCGCGAAAGTTGAAGCGCAACGTCGCGAAGCCGCGGCGTACGAAGGTCTTGTAGAGCGCCTGCGTCACATGATCGTTCATCGTCCCGCCGCCGTGCGGATGCGGGTGGAGGATCATCGCAACGGGTGCGCGGGGGCGGGGGGGAGGACTGAACCGCCCCTCCAGACGGCCTTCGGGACCGGGAAAGATGACTTCGGGCATGGCACCTGGATATGAGAAAAGGACAGGAAACGCGCCGCATGCTGGCAAGCGTGGATGCGCTCTATATATGAAGCATGACCAAAATCGCAATCATCGACTGAGCCTTGCCGATCCGTGCCGATTAATCTTGATCATGCGGCCACGACCGCGCTGTTGCCCGCCGCGCGCGACGCCATGATGGCGGCGCTGGACGGCTGGGCCAATCCGTCCTCGCCGCATGCCGCCGGTCGGCGCGCGAAGGCGATGCTGGAGGATGCGCGCGCGCGGGTGGGCGCGGCGCTCGGCTGGGGCGGGGCGGTGATCTTTACCGGCAGCGCGAGCGAGGCGCTGGCGTTGGCCATCGGCGGCGTCAAGCGCGCGCGACGCCTCGCCTCCGCCACCGAACATGACGCGGTGCTGCGCCATGTCGGTGAGGGGGATCGTCTGCCGGTCGATGGTGACGGCATCGTCCGCTGGGCGGGGGCCGATCTGGCCGACGCGCTGGTCGCGGTGCAGTCGGTCAACAGCGAGACGGGCGTGATCCAGCCGGTCGGCGATCTGTCGGCGGAGGTCCGCGCGACCGGCGGGCTGGTGCTGAGCGACTGCGCGCAGAGCGCAGGCAAGCGGCCCTTGCCCGACGCCGACCTGATCGTGGTGAGCGCGCACAAGCTGGGCGGACCTGTCGGCGTCGCTGCCCTGCTGGTGCGCGATCTGGGCGATCTGGCGGCGACCGGCGGGCAGGAACTCGGTTATCGCGGCGGTACGGAGAATGTCCCTGCGATCATGGGCTTCGCTGCCGCGCTGGAGGCGGATCGCAGCTGGCTGGCCGAGGCTGAGGCACAGCGGCTTCGCCTCGACGCGGCGATCGCCGACATGGGCGGCGAAGTGGTGGCGGCTGCCGCGCCGCGAATCCCGACCATCGCCAGCTATCGCATGCCCGGCGTCAGTGCCCGCGCGCAGCTTATCCGTTTCGACGCCTGCGGGATCGCGGTGTCGGCGGGCAGCGCCTGCTCGTCGGGAAGCCTCCGGACCAGCCATGTGCTCCGCGCGATGGGGTGGAGCGATGAAGCGGCGGGGGAGGTGATCCGCGTCAGCTTCGGCTGGTCCACAACGGGACAGCATGTCGACAGCTTCATTGACCAGTGGCACCGAATCGCTCAGGGCTGAGCAGATGACAGTCTGCCGGTCGGCGCGCGCATCATGATCTACCTCGACTATCAGGCGACCACCCCGCTTGCCCCGGAAGTCGTGTCGGCGATGCGCGAAGCCCTCGCGCGCTACGGCAACCCGCACAGCGCCCACACCATGGGGCGTCAGGCGGCGGCGGAGGTCGAAGTGGCGCGCGACCGTGTAGCGGCGACCCTGGGCCTGTCGGGCGGTCGCATCGTCTTCACCAGCGGCGCGACCGAAGCGCTCAACATGGCGATCCTGGGTTGCGCCCGCACTGCGCCGCCGGGGCGTCGCCGGATCGTCACCGTCGCGACCGAACATGCGGCGGTGATCGAGAGCGCGAGCGCGTGTCTTCGCCTCGGCATGGAGCCGGTCTTTCTGCCGGTCGGGCCCGACGGCCTGATCGACCTCGATCTGGCGGAGCTGGCGATCGACGAGCGCACGGCGCTGGTCGCGGTGATGCTCGTCAACAACGAGATCGGCGTGATCCAGCCGGTCGCGTCGCTTGTCGAGATGGCCGGGCGCGTGGGTGCGCTGTTCCTGTGCGATGTCGTCCAGGGCTTCGGCCGGGTCGAGGTGCCTGCAGGCGTCGACATGGCCGCGATCAGTGCGCACAAGGTCCATGGCCCCAAGGGGATCGGGGCATTGTGGCTTCGCGACGGTGTTGACCTCCCGCCATTGATGCTGGGCGGCGGACAGGAGCAGGGGTTGCGGTCGGGCACGCTCTCGCCCTTGCTGTGCGCGGGGTTCGGCGTGGCGGCCCGGCTGTGCCAGGAAAGGCGCGAGGCGGACGCCGCGCATGTCGAGGCGCTGTGGCGGCGGGCGACAGCGCTCTTCGCGGGCTGGACCGTCAACGGATCGATCGAGCGGCGCTATCATGGCAATTTCAACATCCGCAAGGCAGGGGTCGATGCCGCCGCGCTGATGTCGCATTGCCGGGGGGTGGCGATGTCGCTGGGGTCGGCATGCGGCAGCGGGTCGGGGCGGACCAGCCATGTGCTGCGTGCCATCGGCCTTGGCGAGCGCGCGGCGCGCGCGTCGATCCGGCTTGGCTTCGGCCGCTATACCACTATGTCGGAACTCGAAGAGGCGGCGGCGCTGATTCACGATGCCGCCGTCGTGCAGGAGCGTATGGCATGAGCACTCTCAACGTCCGGTTCGTCAGCGCCGACGGCGAGCGGGTCCAGGAGGTGTCCGCGCGGGATGGCGATTGCCTGTTGTCAGTGGCGCAGGCGGCCGGCCAGCCGCTGGAGGGCACATGCGAGGGCCAGATGGCCTGCTCCACCTGCCATGTCATCGTCGACGCGCAGGATTTCGCGAAGCTCCCCCCCGCGAGCGAACCCGAGGAGGACATGCTCGACCTCGCCGCGGGCGCGACCCGCACCAGCCGGCTGTCGTGCCAGATCACTCTGCGTAGTGAGATGGAGCGGCTGACGGTTCGCATTCCGGCGACCAGCCGCAACATGCAGGGGAGTTAGGCAGCTTGGCGTCCGCTTCTTTGAGGTTTTTCATTCAAGATCGGTCTTTCTGGCCGCGACAATTTTGCGGACATTCGTGCGTTATGCGCTGGCCATGCAGCGCAGAATCGCGGCAAGGTGGGAATCTCGCAGCGGCTTATCCGGCGGACGCCTGACAGTGACTAAGGACTGTCCGTTCTCGACCGAAGCCACGGTTAGAAGGACATGCTGGATAGGGTTGGCAAGCGTCACGCCAGACCCAGCTTGGACGCGATTCAGGTTAAGCGTGGTAGGCGGCAACTGCAGGAGGCAACGGGAGACATCCTCCGGTCCTTTAGAAGTTGTCTGCTGGAATGAAACAGCCGTGGCGATAGCGGCGAGGTGCTGATAGTTCCGCTCATCTTTGGTCTCCCACGGTCCGGTCACCGCATAGGTCAGTGCCATGACAGGTACGATGATCAAGGTGTATTGCAGCCGTGTCACAGCCACGAGAGATATCATATCCGGTGTCGGCTTCCCACCCAAGTTCAGCCATCCAGCCCACTCGACTTGTTGCCGGAAACCGAACTTTCGCCCTCCGCTGTACACTGTCCATGCGACCGAGGCGCCTCATTACCCGCATGGCTTGCAATCCCCGTCGCCCCGCGCCATATCGCGCTGCGGAAACCGGGCGGGCGCAGTCTTCGCCAACCTGGTCAGGTCCTGACGGAAGCAGCCACAACGATTTCGCTGCGGGTCGTTCCGGTTTCCACCCTTTTCCCGTCGCTCATTCCCTTCCCTGAAGCATGGCCTTCGACTTCCGGCCGCGCTGTCGCTAGATAATCCGATGGCCGATTCCTTCCAGCCCTATCGCGTGCTCGCGCGCAAGTACCGGCCGCAGAGCTTTGGCGAACTGATCGGCCAGGATGCGATGGTCCGCACGCTCGCCAACGCGATCAAGCGCGACCGGCTGGCGCATGCGTTCGTGCTGACCGGTGTGCGGGGAGTCGGCAAGACCTCGACCGCACGGCTGATCGCCAAGGCGCTGAACTGCGTCGGCCCCGACGGGCAAGGCCAGCCGACGATCGATCCCTGCGGGCAGTGCGAGCCGTGCAAGGCGATTGCCGAGGGGCGGCACATCGACGTCGTGGAGATGGACGCCGCCAGCCACACCGGCATCGAGGACGTGCGCGAGATCATCGAGGCGGTGCGCTACGCCTCGGTTTCGGCACGCTACAAGATCTACATCATCGACGAGGTCCACATGCTGTCGAGGCAGGCCTTCAACGGCCTACTCAAGACGCTGGAAGAACCGCCGCCGCATGTGAAGTTCCTGTTCGCGACCACCGAGGTCAACAAGATCCCCGTGACGATCCTGTCGCGGTGCCAGCGCTTCGACCTGCGCCGAATCCCCGGCGAGGCGCTGCAGGCGCATTTCGGCGAAGTGGCGAAGGCCGAGGGCTTCGCGGCCGAACCGGAAGCGCTTGCGCTCATCGCCGCCGCCGCCGAAGGATCGGCGCGCGACGGGCTTTCGATCCTCGACCAGGCGATTGCCCATGCCGAAATGGCCGAGGCGGGGGGCGAGGGGGCCACCCTGATCACCGCCGCGCAGGTGCGCGAGATGCTGGGCCTCGCCGACCGCGGACTGGTCCGGCGGCTGTTCGGCCATGTAATCGGCGGCGAGACAGCGGCGCTTCTCGACCTGCTGGAGGAACAGCACCGGCTGGGCGTCGATCCGCTGGCGATCATGGCCGACCTGCTGGCCATCGTCCACGCGATCACGCTTTTGAAAGCCGGGCGGCAGGATGACGACCCCGCGCGCTCCGCAGAGGAGCGCGAGGCGATTGGCGGCTGGGCCGAGGCGCTGGGGTTCGGCGATCTGCATCGCATGTGGCAGTTGTTGCTCAAGGGTCATGGCGAGGTGCAGGCGGCGGTGCATCCGCGCGACGCCTGCGACATGGCGCTGCTGCGCGTGATCCACGCCGCGTCGATGCCCGATCCGTCGGAACTGGCGCGGCTGATCGCTGCCGGCGGAGCGGGTGCGCCGCCGCCGCGAAGTGAAGCGCCCAAGCCCGTCGAGGAGCCCGGATTGCCGGGTCTTTCGGCCGCATCGGCGCAGCAAGCCTATCCGCCCGCCTTTCCGGCGCTGGTCGATCATCTCGACCGATCCGGGCAGGCGGGAGTCGCGCTGGAACTTCACGACTGCTTCGGTCTGGTGCGCTATGAACCGCCCTTGCTGGTGCTCAAGCCGCTCGGTCCGGCGCGGATCGGCGCCGATGCCGTCGCGCGGGCGTTGGGCAAGCCGTGGACCGTGCAGTTTTCGGACGAACCGGCCGCGCCGAGCCTTCGCGAGCAGGAGCAGGCGCGCGAGACCGCAGCGCGCGATGCGATCCTGTCCGCGCCCGCCGTCAGCGCGGTGATGACCGCCTTTCCCGACGCCGAGCTGACCGGTGTCGAAACCATCGCTTATGGGAGCGCGAACGCATGAAGGATCTTAACGACATTCTCGGCATGGCCAGCCGGGTTCAGGAAGAGCTGCAGAAGGCGCAGGCCAGCCTCGACACGATCGAGGTCGAGGGCGTCGCGGGCGGTGGGCTGGTCAAGGTCCGCGCCAGCGCCAAGGGACGGATCATCGGCCTCAGCGTCGACGACAGCCTGATCGTGCCCGCCGACAAGGGCATGATGGAGGATCTGATCGTCGCGGCGTTCAACGACGCCCGCGCCAAGGCGGACGAGGCCAGCGCCGTCGAGATGTCCAAGCTGACCAGCGGACTGCCGCTGCCCCCCGGCTTCAAGCTGCCGTTCTGATCGGCGGCCGGGCGTCGCCGGGACATGGATTGAAAAGCGGCTGCTTATCCCAATATTCACCGACATGACCGACACTCCGCCGGTTGACCGGCCTCCGCGCCGGATGGAGCGACAATGAATTCCGCAGAAACCCAGACTTTTCCGTTGCTGCCGCTTCGCGACATCGTGGTGTTCCCGCAGATGATCGTCCCGCTGTTCGTGGGCCGCGAAAAGAGCGTCGTCGCCCTCGAAAAGGCGATGGAGGCGGACAAGGATATCTTCCTCGTCACTCAGCTCGACCCGGCGCAGGACGATCCGTCCCGCGATGACCTCTACGACCTCGGCGTCGTGGCCACCGTGCTTCAGATGCTCAAGCTGCCCGACGGCACCGTGCGCGTGCTGGTCGAGGGCCGTACGCGTGCCGCGCTGTCGGCGATCGTGGAGGCCGACGGCTGCCTGCGCGCCGAGGTGGAGCTTCACGAGCCGGCCGAGGTGGAGGGCAATGAGGTCGAGGCGATGATGCGATCGGTCGCCGACCAGTTCGACGGCTATGCCAAGCTCAACAAGAAGCTGCCCGCAGAAGCCGCGGTCCAGCTCCGCGAGATCGAAGACCCCAGCCGCCTCGCCGACTTCGTCGCCGCCAACATCAGCGTAAAGGTGTCGGACAAGCAGGCGCTGCTGGTCGAGCTCGACCCCATGAAGCGGCTGGAGATGGTGTTCGCCTTCATGGAAGGCGAGTTGGGCGTGCTTCAGGTCGAGAAGAAGATCCGCGGCCGTGTGAAGCGCCAGATGGAGAAAACCCAGCGCGAATATTATCTGAACGAGCAGCTCAAGGCGATCCAACGTGAGCTGGGTAATGGCGATGGCGACGAAGCGGACGAACTGGCCGAGCTGACCGCGAAGATCGCCAAGCTCAAGCTCAGCAAGGAAGCGCGCGCCAAGGCCAATGCCGAGCTGAAGAAGCTGAAGGGCATGCAGCCCATGTCCGCCGAAGCGACGGTGGTGCGCAACTATCTCGACGCGTTGCTCGGCCTGCCCTGGGGCAAGAAGTCGAAGCTCAAGAAGGACCTGGTCGCCGCGCAGGCGGTCCTCGACGAGGATCATTTCGCGCTGAACAAGGTCAAGGACCGGATCATCGAATATCTTGCGGTCCAGGCGCGTTCGGACAAGCTGAAGGGACCGATCCTGTGCCTCGTCGGCCCTCCGGGCGTCGGCAAGACCTCGCTCGGCCGCAGCATCGCGAAGGCGTGCGGGCGCGAGTTCATCCGCCAGTCGCTGGGCGGCGTGCGCGACGAGGCCGAGATTCGCGGCCATCGCCGCACCTACATCGGCTCGATGCCGGGCAAGATCGCGTCGAACCTCAAGAAGGCGGGCACGATGAACCCGCTGTTCCTGCTCGACGAGATCGACAAGCTCGGTCAGGATTTCCGGGGCGACCCGGCGTCGGCGCTGCTCGAGGTTCTCGACCCCGAGCAGAACAGCAAGTTCCAGGACCATTATCTGGAGATCGATGTCGATCTGTCGGACGTCATGTTCGTGACGACCGCCAACTCGCTCAACCTGCCCCAG
>CAZHGR010000017.1:0-41546 GCA_964532255.1 uncultured Sphingobium sp. | reverse complement strand
GAGCGCATGTCGTCCATCACCTGATGCACTTCGAGCCGCTGTTCGCCGAGGCCGAGCATGATCCCCGACTTGGTGAAGATCGACGGGTCGAGGCGCTTGACCGTCTCGAGCAGCCGCAGCGACGCATAGTAACGCGCGCCGGGACGGATCGTGGGATAAAGCCGGGGCACCGTTTCCAGATTGTGGTTATAGACATCGGGCCGCGCCTTGACGATCACCTCCACCGCCTGCTCGTGCTTGTTGCGGAAATCGGGGGTCAGGATTTCGATCGTCGTGTGCGGGGTCGTTCGGCGGAGCGCCTCGATCACCTTGACGAACTGCGATGCGCCGCCGTCTGGCAGGTCGTCGCGGTCGACCGAGGTTATGACGATATGTTCCAGCCCCATCTGCGCGCAGGCATCGGCAAGGTTCTGCGGCTCCATGGGATCGACGGGCCGAGGCATGCCGGTCTTGACGTTGCAGAAGGCACAGGCGCGGGTGCAGGTGTCGCCGAGGATCATGACCGTCGCATGCTTCTTCGACCAGCATTCGCCGATGTTCGGGCAAGCCGCCTCTTCGCAGACAGTCGCCAGCTTCTTCTCGCGCATCAGCGCGCGCGTTTCGGCAAAGACCTGTCCGCCCGGCGCTTTCACGCGAATCCAGTCGGGCTTGCGCATGCGCGGCGTCAGGTTGAGATCGATGTCGGTCATGGATGCGAGATAGCGACTGCGGGCGGTGCTTGCCAGCCCCGACATGATGCGGCAATGGCACGTCCATGACCGGTTTTCAGGATATGCTCGACGGCTATCGTCGTTTCCGTTCGACCCAGTGGCAGAGCCAGCGCGAACGCTGGACGGAACTGAGCGAGGGACAGAGTCCCCAGGTTCTGGTGATCGCCTGTTCGGACAGCCGCGTCGATCCGGCGCAGATATTCGATGTCAGCCCCGGTCAGATCTTCGTCGTGCGCAACGTCGCCGCGCTCGTCCCCCCGTTCGAGACCACGCCGGGTCACCATGGCGTCTCCGCCGCGCTCGAGTTCGCGGTGCAGGTGCTGAAGGTCGAGGAGATCGTCGTCATGGGTCACGGCCTGTGCGGCGGCTGCAATGCGGCGCTGACTCAGGAACTGAAAGGCGCGCCTCCCGGCGAGGGCGGTTTCATCGCCAACTGGATCGAACTGCTCGACGGCGCGCGCGAGAAGGTGGTGGCCGCATTCGGCGACGATCGCAGCCGCGAGGCGCAGCGCGCGATGGAGAATGAAGCGGTCAAGGTCAGTCTGGCGAACCTGCGCACCTTCCCCTGCATCCGGGAGAAGGAGCGATCGGGCGATCTGCGGCTGATCGGCGCGCGCTTCGCCATCGCGGACGGCGTGCTCCACCTGCTCGACGAAGCGAGCGGCGACTTCGCGCCGGCCTGAAATGTCCGGGGCTGACGAAACGCTCCCCATCTTTGTCTATGGCCTGCTTAAGCCGGGTCTCGCAGGGTATCTTGAACTCGATCTGGCGCATCGCACCTTGATCGCAGGGCCGGACCGGCTGGCGGGTACGCTCTACGATCTGGATGACTATCCCGGCGCGTTACCGGGCGGGTCCGGCACGATTCACGGCGTTCTTCTGCACCCGCTGACCTCCGGAGTGCTGGCTGACATCGACTCCTATGAGCTGTTCGACCCCGCGGATCCCGACGGGTCAGAGTATCTGCGAGTCTGCGTGACGACCTTGGGCGGCATTGACGCCTGGACCTATGCCTACAACAGATCCGTTGCAGGTGCCCCTGCCCTTTCCGATGGCATCTGGCCACCCTTTGCTGCCGATCGGGGATCATGATAGGATTGGGCCATGACCGCGCAGGACCAGCAGCTTGATGGACGCCAGAAGCACCGGTTGACGGTGGACGAGTTTTTGCTGCTCGATCGCGAGCGCGCGTTCGGCGGACGCTCGACAGAGCTGTTCGATGGCGAGGTATATTACATGAGTCCCAAGCACCGGCCGCACGCACGCGCGATCGGCGACCTTTATTTCGCCATCCGAAATGCGCTTGAAGCGAGTGGATCGAAGCTCACTGCCGTCGTCGACGTGTCGGTCCGCCTGTCGGACCATGACTGCCCCGAACCCGATATCGTCCTTACGAGTGAGCCTGACGGCGAAGGCATCCTCCCGGTCGAATCGGCAAAGCTGGTGATCGAGGTGTCGGATAGCACCCTTGCGTTCGACCTTGGCCTGAAGGCCGCTCTCTATGCTCGCGCCGGTGTCCCGGAATATTGGGTGGTGGATGTTTCCGGAAAGCGCGTACATCAGATGTGGGAGCCGCACAACGGCACCTACGCGCAGCGGCGCGAGACATCGCTGAGCGGCTCGATTGAAGCAATGACGGTACCTCAGTTAGCGATCAGGGGCTGAACGAAGAGCCCCTCACCTCTACCTGCATGTAACCGTTTCAGCGCGTCAGCTTCTTGTACGCCAACCGCGTTGGACGATCCGCCGCGTCGCCCATCCGCCGCCGCTTGTCCTCCTCATAGGCCTCGAAATTGCCCTCGAACCATTCGACATGGCTGTTGCCCTCGAAGGCCAGGATATGGGTCGCGAGGCGGTCGAGGAAGAAGCGGTCGTGGCTGATGACCACGGCGCATCCCGCGAAATTCTCCAGCGCATCCTCGAGCGCGCGCAGCGTCTCGACATCGAGGTCGTTGGTCGGTTCGTCGAGCAGCAGGACGTTGCCGCCCTCCTTGAGCATCTTGGCAAGGTGGACGCGGTTGCGTTCGCCGCCTGAGAGCTGGCCGACCTTCTTCTGCTGGTCCGGCCCCTTGAAGTTGAAGGCACCGACATAGGCGCGCGTCTGGATCTCGTGCTTGCCGATGGTCATGAGGTCGTGGCCGCCCGAGATTTCCTCCCAGACATTATGATTGGGGTCGAGCGAGTCGCGGCTCTGATCGACATAGCCGAGCTGCACTGTCTCGCCGACCTTGATGCTGCCCTGATCGGGCTGCTCCTGGCCGGTGATCAGCTTGAACAGGGTGGACTTGCCCGCGCCGTTGGGGCCGATCACGCCGACGATGCCGCCGGGGGGAAGCATGAAGCTCAGATCCTCGAACAGCAGCTTGTCGCCGTAGCTCTTCGACAGGCCATGCGCCTCGATCACCTGGCCGCCGAGGCGCTTGGGCGTCTGGATGACGATCTGGGCCTTGCCGGGCGCGCGGTTCTCCTGCTTTTCGACAAGCTCGTCGAAAGCACGGATACGCGCCTTGCTCTTGGTCTGGCGGGCCTTGGGCGACTGGCGGATCCACTCCAGCTCTTCCTTGATCGCCTTCTGGCGACCCGCGTCCTCGCGCTCTTCCAGTTCCATGCGCTTGGCCTTGGCGTCGAGCCAGGCCGAGTAATTGCCTTCGTAGGGAATGCCCCGGCCCCGGTCGAGTTCGAGCACCCAGCCGACGACATTGTCGAGGAAGTAGCGGTCGTGGGTGACGAGAATGACGTTGCCGGTGTAGTTGATCAGATGCTGTTCCAGCCAGGCGACGCTTTCGGCGTCGAGATGGTTGGTCGGCTCGTCGAGGAGCAGAATGTCGGGCTTTTCGAGCAGCAGGCGGCAGAGCGCGATGCGGCGCTTCTCACCGCCCGACAGATTCTCGACAGACCAGTCGCCCGGCGGACAGCGCAGCGCTTCCATCGCGATTTCGAGCTGGTTGTCGAGCGTCCAGCCGTCGACCGCATCGATCTTCTCCTGAAGCTCGCCCATTTCGGTCATCAGCGCGTCGAAATCGACATCCTCCGGCGGGTCCGCCATCAGCATCGAAATCTCGTTGAATCGGTCGACCAGATCGGCGACGCCGCGAACGCCGTCCTTGACGTTTTCGATCACCGTCTTGGCGGGATCGAGCTGCGGCTCCTGCGGCAGATAGCCGACCCGGATTCCCTCGGCAGCCCAGGCCTCGCCCGAGTAATCGGTGTCGAATCCCGCCATCACCTTCATCAGCGTCGACTTGCCGGCACCGTTGACGCCGATGATCGCGATCTTTGTGCCCGGCAGGAACTGGAGATGGATGTTGTTGAAGAGCGGCTTGTTCGCGCCCGGAAATGTCTTGGTAAGCCCCTTCATCACGAAGGAATATTGAACCGCCATGAAGCCCCTGCCTCGCTGTGCCGAAGATGTCGAAGAAAGCGGGCCGTCTGCCCGCCGAAGTCGGCCCGGCTTCTAGCCGAGCGCGCGAGCCAACGCAAATGGGCGGGCGATGCTCCCCGCGTACCGATGCCGCACGCATCGCGAGCCAGAGTTTTTACCGTGCGAAACATGACGCGGACCTTAACGCGACGTAAAAAAGCGTTGATTTGCGCCGCCCAAGCGCTAAGTGGGGCCTCTCGTGCATGGCGAAAACCTGCACGGGACTTGCTATGGGAGCCTTTTAGATGAACAAATTCGCTGTTGCCTTCGCCGCGACCAGCCTGATGGCCCTCGCTGCGTGCGGCGAGACCCCGTCCGAGGAAAACAACATGGCCTCGAACGAAGTGATGATGAACGACATGGACGCCATGAACTCGGCCAACATGATGGACAATGGTGCCAGCATGATGACGAACGACATGGGCAACACCATGGACAACAGCATGGGCAACGCTGCCGCCAACGAAGCGGGTGCGATGTAATCCAGCCCATCAGGGTTCGATACATTCTTGCGGGCGGCTCCGTGTTGCGGGGTCGCCCGTTTGATTTCCGGAAGATGCTCCGGGTGATGTGGTGCTGCTCCAAGCCGCCACTTCACAGCATCCGGTAAGTTGATCTATGAGCTTCGGACAGTCGGGGAGTAGCGCAGCCTGGTAGCGCATCTGCTTTGGGAGCAGAGGGTCGCAGGTTCGAATCCTGTCTCCCCGACCAATTCCGTCAAGCGCCGCCGAAACGGCGATGCAATGCTTTGCTCAGCACTTCGTGGAGCAAAGCGAACCCATCGCGCCTGACCCCCCGCGTAATACCGTCACGCCATCGCCTGGACCGATCGACGTCCCGCTGAACGTCCGGTGACCGCTGCTGCCTGATTATCTTCGTTGGACAAACCGCTCTCGGGCGGGCATGCTGATATCGACCTAAATCACTATAAACATTAATTAATATGCTCTGATCGCTGATTGTGGAGCGATGCCGGATGGTGGCTGAATGCGCCGTGTCTACCTCATTGCCATCATCGCCCTGCTTGGCATGGCGTCGGTTCTAGCGACGTTGAGCCTGGGGAGCGTGCGCGCATCCGCCGAGCGCGCTCAGGCCGAAGCCCGGCAAACGCACACGCTGCGCGTGATTCTGGAGGCGGAGCGCCTGGCCACCGCCTTGCAGGCCATGCAACGGGGCCAGCGGGGATATCTGCTGACGGGCGACAGGCTGCATCTCGAGCCCTATTTCGAGGGCGCCGGCAGAGAGGCGGGCTTGCGCGCCAGCCTGCGACGGCAGACCCGCGACAACGCACGGCAGCAAGCCAATCTCGCGGAGCTCGACCGCTCAGTGGACACATTCGGTCGCTTCCTGGCGCTCACCATCAACGGTGCCGCCTCCGGCCAAAGGGCATCCGCCGTCGCGCTGGTCCAATCGGGTGGCGGCACTCAGCGGATGCAGGCGGTCCTGTCGGTCCTCGAGCGGATCGTGGGGGAAGAGCAGCGGCTTCTGGGGCTTTGGTCGATAGCCGCTGACCATGCGGATCGCAGGGTCAACCAGTTCACCTGGTGGCTGACGATCGCCGGGACCACCCTGCTCGTCCTTGCCACGGTGCTGGGGGCGACGGCGCTGCGGCGGCACGTGCAGCGCGCAGAAGTCGAGCATCTTCTCCGTTCGGTGCTGTCATCGATCCAGGGTGCCGTCTTCGCGAAGGATCGCGAGGGACGCTACACGCTGATGAGCGAGGTCGGGGCGCGGCTTTTCGGCCGCTCGATCAAGGACATCATCGGGCGGACCGACGCGGAAATCCAGCCGCCGATTTTTGCTGCGACCGCCGCCGAGAACGAGCGGCTGGCCGCCGACAAGCGCGAGCCTACCAGGTTCGAGGAGTCGATCAGGCTGGACGGCCGCGACGTCCACCTGTCGGTCACGCGCACCATGCTGCACGACCTGGAAGGACAGATTGCGGGCAGCGCCGGGGTCGCAATCGATGTCACGGCCTGGCGACAGAATGAGGCAATGCTTGCCCGCCGGGAGACCGAGCTTGCCAACACTCAATCGCGGTTGGAACAGATCCTTAACGCCCTGCCCATCGGTGTGGTTGTCTGCGATGCCCCGTCAGGCGCGATCCGGTTCGGAAACACCGCCGTCGCTTCCATCTTTCGGCATCCGCTGCGGCGTTCGGCGACGGTGGACGACTATTACGAATGGGAAGCCTATCATCCCGATGGCCGCCGCGTACAAGGGTCGGATTACCCGCTGGCGCAGGTTCTGGAACGCGGCGAACAGACCGAGGGCGAGGTCAACTATCGTCGCGGCGACGGCAGCATGGCCTGGCTGCGTATCATGGGTGCGCCAATCCGCGATGCGGAAGGAAGGCTCGAAGGCGGCGTGGTGGCAATCGTGGATGTGGACGAGCAGCGCAGGCTGCTGGAGCACCAGCGCTTGCTGACCGCCGAACTGTCGCACCGGGTCAAGAATGTGCTCGCGGTCGTGCAGTCGATCTCCTCGGCCACCTTCAGACGCGCAACATCGCTCGAAGGGTTCAGGACGGCGTTCGCAGGCCGACTGATGGCGCTATCCTCAGCCCACGCGTTGCTGCTTCGCACGCATTGGACGAACCTGTCCTTCCTCGACCTGCTGGAGGAGGTCCTGGCGCCGCACCGCAGCGACGACAAGGCGGTGCAAACGCGGGGTCCGGATTTTCAGCTCGAACCCAAGCCGGGGGTAGCGTTGGCGCTCATCCTGCACGAACTCTCGACCAATTCGGCCAAGCACGGCGTGCTGGCGCATGGCGGGCTTCTCTCGATCGACTGGACATGCGAAGCGACCGCAGACCGAACGGTGGTGCTGCTCCGATGGATCGAGAGCGGACTGCCGTTCCATCCGGTGATGGGGGCTGACGGACTCGGTACGCGCCTGATCAAGCGCTCCACGGAAAACGACCTGCGCGGAAAGGCGGAACGGACCGTGGGATCCGAAGGCCTCGTGTGGGCGTTTCGGTTCGAACTCGACGGGGACAGCATGTCGAACGCCGAAGTTCGGAGCTGAACTTGTGATAACAGATGCCTCTTGCCTCGCCGGTTTGCGCGTGGCGATCGTCGAAGACGAGACAATGATCGCGATGGAAATCGAAGACGTACTGCTCGACCGCGGGTGCGTCGTCATCGGCATCGCCGGAACGCTGGATGACGCCTTCGAACTGATTGCACGGGAACAGCCGGATGCCGTGACGCTCGACGGCAATCTGGCCGGCACACTCAGCGGGCCGATTGCGAGGCACCTTGGCGAACGCGGAATACCGTATCTTGTGATCACCGGCTATGTCGAACTGACTTCCGCCGATCCATGGCTTGCCGCGGCACCCAAGCTGCAGAAGCCGTTCACCGTGCCCGGCCTGACCCGGGCGGCGGCGCAGTACCTCTGCTAGACCCTGATCGTTTCAGGCCGCATCAATCTGAAACGCGCGCGGAGGAGCCACGTTGGTCAGGCTAACCCCCGCGATCATCGGACTCGAGGCAGCAAGCGTATCGCCGCTGTCAGGGCCGCTCCTGCCGCGCTGCAGTGCTGTTCGTCGCGCGGACGTCGGCCACCCTGTGCATCGGCCCCGTCCCTTGACGCACCAGCCGCGCGGTTTCGCGGGGCGTCGCGAACGACGTTCCGGTCGCATAGGCAAGACCCCCGTCGGCCAGACGGGTCGGCACCTCGACGCCGAACTGCCAGGTATAGGCAAAGCCTTCGGGCCGCTCGCTCCCCGGACGATTGGTCCCCGACCATGGATGACCGGTGGCATCGATCGCGCCGACCAGCACCACATTGGGATAGCCCGCGCGCGCCATGGCGAGATTGCCGGGATGGTCGCGGCCTTCATTGCCTGCGGCCATGACGACGCGAACCCCTCTGGCATTCGCTTCCCGAACCGCGTCCACGATCGCCGGATCGTCGGCCAGCGTCAGTGACAGGTTGATGATCTCGACACCGATCCGGGTCGCGTGCCGGATGGCCGCCGCCAGCGGAGCCGCCGAGGGCTGGCAGGGGGGCGTCATGCCCGGCCGGCAGCCGGCGGGATCGTCGATGCGATAGGAAATGATGTCGACGGGCACGCCCGCGTCCCTCACCAAAATGGTGGCGACCATCGTGCCATGGTCATAGCGCGGTCGATAGGCGGGCCGCGGCGGGCTGGCGCCCACATCATATTCGGCAACAAGGCTTCCGCTGAGTTCAGGTGTCGCGGCGATCCCGCTGTCGATTATCGCCACCAACGGCCGCGCCGACGCAGCGGCAGGCGCGAGCAGGATCGAGGCGAGCAGAAGGCCGAATCGCATGACTCCAGACTGGGCCAAAATGGTAAAGCTCCGCTCAAAGGCGCGGACACGGCCCCCCACGGGCCGCAACCCGGGGAGCCAGACCTTTCCTGCATGACATGGATGGCTCGCCGACGAGCCGCGCCTCTGGCAGACCATCAAAGCGCGACGAACCGCTCACCGCAAATGGAACGGCGGCAACCATGCATCGTTCAAGGTGCTCCCCCACCTCGAACAGGAGTTTTACCCCATGTTTCGAACACTTACAATTGCAGGCGCGGCAGGACTCCTGCTCGCCGGAACCGCCGCGATCGCCCAGATGGGCAGCACGGGCACCAGTGGAACGGGCACCAGTGGAACGACTGGCGGCACGACCACCGGAAGCACCATGAGCGGCACCGGAACGACCACCAATCGTTCGGGCGCTGACGCCGGCAGCTCGACCACCATGGGCTCCGGTGCCGGTACCGATACGACCAACGGCGGCATGGGTACCAGTGCGACAGGCACCGGCACTTATGGCAGCGGCACCGCTTCGTCCACCAGCAGCACCGCCGGCACACCCGGCAGCGGCTATCAGGGCGGAACCAGCGGCACCGGCTATGGCACCAACGCAGCCACCGGCACGACGAGCGGAGGCGGCACAGCGACCGGGACAAGCGGCATGGGCACCCCCGGCAGCATGGGTTCGGATACGAGCACCAGCGGCGCGGGTTCCTACGAGCGCGCCGGGGAGCGCGGCTGAGCATAGTCCCGCATCCCTCTCACGACACCCCGCACCCTTCCCCCAAGGGTGCGGGGCGTCGTCGCGCCTTCGGCTTCGCAAGAGTCCTCGGCTTAGCGCTGATTGTCGCGTCGCCGGCGGTCATCCTCGGCGGCTGCCACGTCGTCGGCGGAGAGAACAGCGCGAATATCGGCGACGTCAACCCCGCGCTCCCCCGCGCGCTCAGGGGCGCGCCAAAGGCACTCGACCGCCATTATCGCAGCGCGGGCTACCACACGCTCTGGGTCGATGAGGACGGGCCGATGCCTGCCGCCGAAGCGTTGCTCGCAGCGCTGGAGGACGCGGGCAGCGACGGGCTCGCTCCGGCCACCCTGCAGGCCGGCCATCTCCGCGAGCGCCTGTCCTCGACAGGCGATGACCGCCGCGATCTCGCGATGCTCGAGGTCGCGCTGTCGAGCGCCTTTGTCCGCTATGCCACGGCGCTGAACGGCGATCCTGCACCTGCTTCGATGATCTATGTGGATGCGGAACTGAAGCCCGCCCGGCCCTCCGCAGAGGCGCTGCTCGCCAAGGCTGCGGCAGCGAATGACTTTGACCGTCATTTGCAGACGCTTCGCGACCGCAATCCCGTTTACGCCGATCTGCGCGACGCCCTTGCCGACTACCACAAGCGCTGGGGCGGGCTACCGTCAGTGGTCGTGCCGCCGGGCGTCTCGATCCGGCAGGGCGAAAGCGGCAGACGCGTCGAGGCACTGGCCATGCGGCTTGGCCTTACCGGGGAGACACGGTTTACCGGCAAGCTGGAGAAGGCTCTGCGCATGTTTCAGGACGCGCATGGTCTGGACCCCACCGGAGTCGCGGACGCGGCGACGATCGCCGCGCTCAATCGCGGCCCGGACCATTATGAGGCGCTGATCCGCGCCAACATGCACCGTGCCCGGTCGCTGCCGCTCGACCTCGGCCGCCGCTATGTCCTCGTTAACACCGGCGACGCCGACCTGCGCATGGTAGAGGATGGCAAGAGCGTCGATCACATGCCCGTCGTCGTGGGCCGCGCCGCGCTGGCGACGCCTGAAATGGCGGGGCTGATCCGCTTTGTGGTGCTGAACCCCTATTGGAACCTGCCTCCCGATCTTTCGGCCGAGCGCGCCGCCCGGATCGCGCGGGAGGGGCCGGCGCTGCTCACGCGGGAACGGCTTGAGGTGCTGGCGGGGTGGAACCCCGGTTCGCCCCGGGTCGAACCTGAAGCGGTGAAATGGTCCGCCTGGAAGGAGGATGGGGAGATGCGGCTGCGGCAGTTGCCCGGAGAGGACAACATGATGGGGCGGATGAAGTTCATGCTGCCCAACCGCTACGGCATCTATCTTCACGACACACCGAACAAGGCCGCTTTCGATCGCTCGGACAGGCGCATCAGCGCCGGATGCGTCCGCGTCGGCGATGCGGAGCGACTGGCGCGCTGGCTGTTCGCCGGACGCATGCCGAAGGCGGGCGCGGCACCCGAAGCGCGCGTCGACCTGCCGCAGCCGGTGCCCGTCTACATCAGCTATTTCACGGTGGAAGCGAAGGACGGCCAGGCTGTCTTCCTGAAGGACGGCTATGGCCGCGATCCGGCCATTCTGGCGCTGATGGCCAAACGAAAGAGCGCCTGACGCTTGCTCTACACCTTCACCATGCGGTGGACCTGAAAAACGCCATCGTCGTGAAAACGGCCGGCCAGTTCCACCCGTTTCTCAACCTCATCCACCGGCACGCGAGGTAGTTCGAGCGGCACAAGCGCTCCGCCGCTCGTGCGGAGCGCAAAGCCTCCCCCGCCGCGCACGATGACGCCCGAGAGCGTCGTGTCATCCCCGCCGGTCATGATCGAGCGCAGCCCTGTAGATGCGGTCGACCACCGCTGCCACCGTTACGAACCGTTCGGCCTCCGGGTCGAAGCGGCCATTTTCGGAGAGGCGAATCGCCCAGTCGGCTGCCGCGCGCCCGCCCCATGCGTCAGGCGGCGACGCCAGCAATTCGGTCGCGGTGCCCGAGAAGCGCAGCGCCTCGAAATCATAGAAGCTGCCACCGACATTGCGGAGCGCGACACCGCCGTCCGTGCCGTAGAAGCTCGCGCCGATCACCGCGTCCTGACCGGCGTGGAGCCGCCATGAACAGGCGAGGCGCACGGAAACACCGGTCGCCAGCAGCAGCTCCGCCACTGCATAATCCTCGACCGCATCCAGTGACGCCATCGGTTTGCCGCCCGCGTAAAGACGCGCCGACACCTGCTCGACTTCGGGGAAGTCGAGGGACCATAGCGCCAGATCGACAAGATGGACGCCCAGATCCATGATGCAGCCGCCCCCCGATTGCGCGCGGTGGTAGAACCACGGCTTGTCCGGGCCATAAGCATTGTGGAAAACAAGGTCCACGGCGAACGGCCGCCCGATTTCGCCGCCGCGCAACGGCCGCATGATCGCTTCGGTCGCGGCGGCGTGGCGATAGGAAAAGTCGCCGCCGAGCAGCCGGTCCGCATGGCGCGCAGCATCCACCACCGCGTCGACCTCCATGGCGTCGCGACCGATCGGTTTCTGGCAGAAGACCGCGAGCCCGCGATCGAGCGCGGCGATCGCCTGATCGGCATGCAACGCGCTGGGCGTCGCGATGACGACGCCGTCGAGGTCAGAGCCGAGCAGCGCATCGAACGAGTCGAGCACCCTGGCCCCCGGTGCGATGGTCAACGCTTCTGCGATGCACTCCGGCGATGGATCGCAGAGCGCCACCGGCTCAATCGCGCCGGTCGCGATCATGGCCTCCATGCGGTGCCGCCCGATCCAGCCGGTGCCGAGAAAGCCGATGCGCGGACGCCTCATGAACAGCGCACCAGCGCCTTGACGAAGCCGTCGGGTTTGTCGCGCGTGGCGTCGAGCGCTTCGGCCAGCCGGCCCAGCGGGTAGTGATGCGTGTAGAGCGGAGCCGGGTCGAGCCGACCGCTCGCAACGGCTTCGACCGCTTCGCGAAGTCCGCGCATCTGTACCGCCGGGTCGCGCTCATGCGCGTTGATCACGTCGATCCCCTTCCAGTTCCAGCTCTGCATGCTCACTTGGCGCGGCCCGTCCTGATGATAGCCCGCGATCACCAGACGACCGCCGAATGCGACCAGCTCTCCCGCCAGGTCGAGCGGCCATTGCTTGCCCACGCATTCGATCACACGCTCGCAAAGCCCCTCCCCCGTCAGCGCCTTCACCCGGTCGATAATCGCAAAATGGTCGTCCATCACGATCGTCTCCGCCGCGCCATAATGCATCGCCAGATCGAGCGACGACCGGCGGCGCGAGATCGCGATCACGCGCGCGCCTACCTCCGTCGCGAGCCGGGTGAGCACCGCGCCCAGAAACCCGATGCCGATGATCGCGACGGTCTGGCCTGCGCGGATATCGCTGCGTCGAACGATGTTGAACGCGCAGCCGAGCGGTTCGCCGGGGAACGGCTGATCGCCAAGCGTCGACGGCAGCTTCACCACCCTGTCCGCCCGTGCGACATCATAGGGCGCGAAGCTGCGATAGCTCAGCGCAGCGACCCGGTCGCCGGGCTCGACATCCCCGACACCCGGGCCGACCGCGTCGATCACGCCCCAGCCTTCGTGCCCAAGACCGCCCGGCTCGCCGGGATAGCTCATCCATTCGAAGCCGGCCCACGGCTCGAGATTGGACGCGCAGACGCCGCATCCCTCCAGCCGGATGCGAACCTCGCCCGGTCCCGGTTCGGGCAGGGGGGTTGGGGCAAATGCAATCCGGCCCGGTGCGGCCAGCACCGCTGCCTGCATCGTCGCCATCACGCGCGAACCTCACGCATCAGCCTGCCCATCCTCGCACGCGATGAACGCCTCAAGCGCCGTGTGCGCTTCGTCGTCGGTCATCTGTTCGGGCGGATGCTTGCAATAGAAGCTCGCCGCTGCACCGATCGGGCCGCCGATGCCGCGGTCGCGCGCCAGCTTGGCGCAGCGGATCATGTCTATCGCGACGCCGGCGGAATTGGGGCTGTCCTCGACCGACAGGCGCAGTTCGAGGTTCATCGGCACGCCGCCGAAGAGCTGCCCTTCCATCCGCAGAAAGCAGACCTTGTTGTCGTTCTGCCACGCGACATAGTCCGACGGTCCGACATGGATATTCTCGTCCGCCAGGCGTTCGGCGGCGACCGACTGGACCGCCTCGGTCTTCGATTCCTTCTTCGACTTCAGCCGCTTGCGCTCGAGCATGTTGAGGAAATCGGTATTGCCCCCGGTGTTGAGCTGGTAGGTCCGATCAAGCTGGACACCGCGCTTGGCGAACAGGTCGGTGAGCACGCGGTGGACGATGGTGGCGCCGACCTGCGCCTTGATGTCGTCGCCGATGATCGGCACGCCCGCATCCGTAAAGCGCTTCGCCCAGCGCGCGTCGCTGGCGATGAACACGGGGATGGCGTTGACGAAGGCGACGCCCGCCTCCAGCGCGCAGTCGGCGTAGAACTCGCTCGCTTCCTGCGACCCGACGGGCAGATAGTTCATCAGCACGTCGGCCTGGCTCTCCCGCAGAAAGGCGACAACCTCCTGCTTGTCGGGCTCGGGCGCGGATGCGCGGCGGAAGCTGCGGTCCTCCGGATAATCGTCCATGTGGTCGGCGATCCCGTCGAGAACGCGGCCCATGCGTACGGTCGTCCCCGAATGTGGCACCTCGCTGAAGACGGCGGTGCAGTTGGGCCGAGCGAAGATCGCTTCGCCGACGTCGCGCCCGACCTTGCGCGCGTCCACGTCCCACGCCGCGACGACGCGAATATCGCTCGGGGTGTAGCCGCCAAGCTCGTAATGCATCAGCCCGATGGTGTCGTTGGACCCCGACCGATAGCGTGCGATCCCCTGCACGAGCGAGCTGGCGCAATTGCCGACGCCGACGATGGCGAGGTTGATACCGTGCGAACGGGGGGACAGCATGGCCTTCTCCTTATGCCGAGGCGCGAAGCACGGCGGGGGCGGACGCGCTGGCCGGCGCATAGCGGTCGATCATCCAGGCGCAGAAATCGGCGAAGGCCTGCGGCTCCCGCGCGCAGCTCGTATGATGCGCCTCGACCCCCAGGTGCTCGGGCGTGAAGCAGAAGGTGACCGTCACGTCGAAGTCCGCCAGCGCCTCCATCTGGCGGTCGAACCAGTCGATCGCATTGGGCCGGAACACATCGGCCCAGCTCAGCCCCGTGCGCAGCTTGCGGGTGCCAAGGCGCTTCATCCACGCGACCGCCTCGTCGAGCCGGGGGTCTTCGAAATGGAACCATTGCATCAGGCCCATGCGGTCGGCAACGCGGCCATAATCCTCCAGCGCGGGCTTGGGCGTGCCGTCCTCGCGGATGAGACCCATGTAGAAATGGCGGTAATAGCTCGACCCTTCGGCCTCACGATGGCGGGTCTCCGCGCCCCAGGCCATGGGGAGATCGAACAGCGAGTACCAGTAGACGCGGTCGACCCGGTCGATCAGCAGCTCTGCCGTGCGGTTGAGGCCAAAGACCTGCACCTCCTCCGCGCCGAACGAGCCGACGCCGACCTCGGTCGCCCAGATCGGCTTGTCGGGAACGACCGCCTCGATCACCGCGATCTTGTCGGGCCAGGCGTGGATCGGCCAGAGGTTCCAGTCGAGCGGGAAGCCATGGACGGCAACCACGTCCACCGCATCGAGCGCGCCGTGCGCCCGCATCCGCTTGACCCATTCGGGATCGATGGGGGACATGCCGCCCAGCACGCGCGTCACCGCCGGGTTGATGTCGGCGATGGCGGCGCCCGCGCGGATCACCGTGTCGGCGTAGATCGCCCAGTCGGGGTCCAGATCGGGGTTCCAGTGCGACTTGTTGTTGGGTTCGTTCCAGATCATCGCGGCTTCGATCATACCGTCTTCTCCCTCTCGTCGGGCGCTTTGGCGGGATAGACTGCTGCGGGTCCCATCTCCGCAAAGGGCACGGGCGCGACGCGGCAGAGATAGACCTCGGCTTCCGGCTGCGCCTCGACCGCGAACCCGGCCGCGCGCAGCATCGCCTGGCTGCATGCGGCGTTGGGGGCCCACCAGTTCGACCAATCATCGGCGAAACGACGCTCGATGAAGTGCATCTTGGGATAGCCGGGATCATCAAAATAGGTCGGTGGCTCGAACGTGCCGGGGCGGTGGAACGGGTGGTTTTCCGGTACGTCCGACACGGTGTCGCTGCCTTGCTGCATGGTCTGGAACAGCAGCAGGTCGCCGGCGACATGCTCGCGGATCAGATCGAGCGCGAGCAGCGGATGGCGCAGATGGTACAGCACGCCCATGAAGATCACGAGATCGAAGCGTTCGGCGAGCAGGCCTACGTCGTAGACCGAGAGGAAGAGATACTCGATGTCGGGGAAGCCGAGCGCCCGGGACGCGAGGCGGGCCTGCGCCAGATAGCGCTCGTCGCTGTCGATCCCAAGCACCCGATCGGCGCCCCGGCGCTTCATCTCGATCGCATAGAAGCCCGCGTTGCAGCCGATGTCGAGGACCGACTTGCCCGTCAGATCGGCAGGCAAGGCATGGGCGAAGCGCGCGAACTTGAACGCGGGATAGTCGCCCAGGAAATGATCGGGCGCGGTGCAGATGCCGTGACCGAGGTCGAGATTGTGGAACCACGGGGCAAGCGCCTTTACGTCCTGCCGGAGCGTGTTTCCGGCCTGGGGCGGGCGGACGGCGTGGTTCATGCGCGACATGCCGGATCCTCGTTGATGCTGACGACGCGGCAGCCCCACGAGCCGATCACAATGCGGCTGACCGAGGCCGGTCCGATGTCGAACCGGAGAATGCGGTCGAGCGACAGGCCCAGCATCGCGGCGATCGCGGCGCGAATGATGTCGCAGTGCGTGACCATCGCGACGGTTCCTCCCGCGAACCGCTGCGCAGTATCGCGCATGTGCCGCACGACGCGGGATTGCGCCTCGGCCATGCTTTCGCCACCAGGAGCACGCGCCCGCGAGCGGAGCGCGTTCCACTCCTGCCAGCGCGGATCGTTGGTCAGGTCGGCGAAGGTCATGCCGGTCCAGTCACCGAAGTCGATCTCGTCGAGAGCATCGACCACCTCCACCGCCAGCGCCTGTTCACCCGCGACCGGCCGCGCGGTCTCGCGTGCCCTGAGCGACGGGCTGCTGTGGACAGCGTCGATACCCGCACCGGCGAGTGCGCGACCGAGCGCGAGCGCCTGATCGGCGCCGGCTGCACTGAGCGGGATATCGGGCAATCGACCAGTCAAACTCTGTCCCAGATGGCCATGCGCCGCATGGCGGATCAATAACAAGCTAGCCGTCATGGCGCAGCGCTTCTCCCCAAGTCGGGGACGCGTGATGCTGTTCCCGCGAAGCAGTCAGCTTCTACAAAGCTCGCCGCGGAACCGAGTTCCCTGATGTGGATTATTTTTCCAGATGTCAGGTCGGGAACAAAGATCAAGAAGATGCATTCGACCTGTAATGCTCAGTACTAGAACATCGAGATATAACTTAGATCAGTATTGATCTTCATATTGTCGTCACGAACCTATTCATCACAGCATCCAGAACGAAAGCGAAATGATGACGGAAACTGTTCTGGTCACCGGGGGTGCAGGGTTCATCGGACGCAATGTCTGCCGCGAGTTACTGGAAAGAGGTCATTCGGTCCGCGTTCTCGACAGCCTGATCGAACAGGTTCACGGCGGCGGCGGGCGCCCGGCTGATTTGCCGCAAGACGTCGAGCTGATCGTCGCGGATGTGCGTGACGGCGATGCAATCGCGCGCGCCCTGCGTGGCGTTGACAGCGTGGTTCACCTGGCCGCCGAAGTCGGTGTCGGCCAGTCGATGTACGAGGTCGAGCGCTATACCTCGACCAACGACGTCGGCACGGCGGTCCTGTTCGAGCGGCTCATCGACAACCCGGTGCGGCGGGTCGTCACTGCATCGTCGATGAGCATCTACGGCGAAGGCCTCTATCATGACTCCGACGGTGCCATGGTGGAGGACGCGCAGCGGAGCGCACTGCGCGACGGACAGGCCAATTGGGAACCGCTGGACTCGCAAGGGCGGCCTCTCGCCCCCGTCGCGACGCCGGAATGGAAGCGCCCCAGCCTCTCCTCGATCTACGCGCTCAACAAATATGTGCAGGAGCGCACGACGCATATCATGGCGCAGCCCTATGGCATCGAGAGCGTCTGCCTGCGCCTGTTCAACGTCTATGGCCCCGGCCAGGCGCTTTCCAACCCCTATACGGGCGTGCTCGCCATCTTCGCATCGCGCCTGCTGAACGGCCAGGCACCGATGATCTTCGAGGATGGCGAACAACGCCGCGACTTTGTCCATGTCCATGACGTGGCGCGCGCGTTCGCCGAAGCGCTCCATCTTCCGCAGGCGGTCGGCGGCACGTTCAACATCGGGTCGGGCGACCACCGGTCGGTGAACGAGGTCGCGACCGAACTGGCGCGCGCGATGGGCAAGAACCGGATCGAACCCGAAATCGTCGGCAAGTCGCGGACAGGCGACATCCGCCACTGCTTCTGCGACACCAGCCTGTCGCGCGAGACTTTGGGCTTCGAGGCGCACGAGGATTTCACCGAAGGGCTTGCCGTCCTTGCCGAGTGGGTCGGGCGGCAGACCTCCGTGGACAGGGTCGCCCGCGCGCGGGAAGAACTCGAAGCACGCGGGCTGGTCGCGTGACGATGGCGGGGGACGGCCCGGTCCTCGTGACCGGCGGCGCGGGTTTCATCGGCTCCAATCTCGCCGACCGGCTGGCGGCGCAGGGGCACCGCGTTCGCATCTACGATCATCTCGGACGTCCCGGGGTGGAGACCAACCTCAACTGGCTGAGCGGCCGTCACGGCGACCGGATCGAGCCGGTGATCGCGGACATCCGCAACGCCGACCGGCTGGCGCATGCCGCGAAGGATGTGCAGGCGGCCTATCACTTTGCCGCGCAGGTCGCGGTGACGACGAGCATGACGGAGCCCGCGGACGATCTCGCCATCAATATCCTCGGCACCTTCAACCTGCTCGAAGCGCTGCGTCTTCGCGGGCGGCGGGTGCCGCTGATCTTCGCATCGACCAACAAGGTCTATGGCGACCTGATCGACTTCGGTTCGCAACTGGGGCACGCCGGCTATGAGCCGCAGGATGCGGCGCTGGCCGCCCATGGCGTTCCGGAAAGCCAGCCACTCGATTTCCATACGCCCTATGGCTGCTCCAAGGGCGCTGCGGACCAATATGTGCTCGACTACGCCAGAAGCTACGGACTGCCGACCGCCGTCGTGCGGATGAGCTGCATCTATGGCGAGCGGCAGATGGGGACGGAAGATCAGGGCTGGGTCGCCCATTTCCTGATCCGGGCTCTCGAAGGCCGGCCGATCACGCTCTATGGCGACGGCCATCAGGTGCGAGACATCTGCGACGTCACCGACGCCTGCGACCTGTATCTGGCGGTGTGGCGGCAGATCGATGCGGCGACGGGCCGGGCGCTCAACTGGGGCGGCGGCCCCGACAATGCCGTCAGCCTCCGCACGCTGATCGACGAGATATCCGACATCATCGGGCGTCCGGTCGACATGCGCCGCGAGGATTGGCGCCCGGGCGACCAGCGCTGGTTCGTCGCCGATACCCGCGCCGCGCGAAGCCTGCTCGACCTGCCCACGCAGACGCCCTGGCGCGAGGGCGTGCGCAAGCTCGCCGCGTGGCTCGCCGCAGAACGGGCCATCGCCCTGCACCCGCCGACGCTGGTGGCGGGCTGATGACGGGCGCGAACCTTCACATCCTGATGACCGCCGACGCCGTGGGCGGGGTGTGGCAATATTCCATCGAGCTTTCAGCGGCGCTCGCAGGCGCGGGGCACCGGGTGACGATCGCCCTGATGGGTCCCGAGCCATCGGCCGATCAGCGCGCCGATGTCGCCGCCTTGCCGCACGTCGCGCTGATCGAGACCGGCCTGCCGCTTGACTGGCTGTGCGACGGTCCCGAGCCCGTTGTTGCGGCGGCGCAGACCATCGCTAGGCTGGCCAAGAGCCTCGACGCCGATCTCCTCCACTGCAACATGCCCACACTGGCCGGCGCGGCGGCCTTTCCGGCACCTGTCATCGCCGTCACCCATGGCTGCGTTTCGAGCTGGTGGCAGGCCGCCAGGGCGGAGCCGCTCGCCCCTGCCTATCACTGGCATTATCGCCTCACCGGCGAAGGCCTTGCCGCCGCGCATGCGGTGGTCGCCCCCAGCGCCAGCCATGCCGCCACCGTGCGGTCGCTCTACGGGCTGAACAGCATGCCCCATGTCGTGCACAACGGGCGCCTCCCCCTGCCCCGCGCCGCCCGGCCCGCCGAACCGTCGCGGCAGGCGCTGACCGTCGGGCGGCTGTGGGACGACGTGAAGGGCGCACGGCTTCTCGACGCGGTCGCCGCCCTGCTGCCGGTGCCTTTCGTTGCGGCGGGCGCGGTCGTCGGCCCCCATGGGGAGAGCGTCCGGCTCGATCATCTCGTCACCACCGGCCAGCTCACCGGAGCCGACGTCCGGTCGAGTCTCGCGGCTCGCCCGGTGTTCGTCTCCGCTGCGACATTTGAACCTTTCGGCCTCGCGGTTCTCGAGGCGGCATCGGCGGGCTGCCCGCTCGTCCTGTCCGACATCGGCACCTTCCGCGAGCTTTGGGACGGGGCCGCCCGCTTTGTGCCCGTGGGAGACACCGAAGGCTATGCGCGCGCGATCGAGACGATCCTGACGGAGGTCGATGAGCGTTTCCGGCTGTCGAACGCCGCACTGCGTCGCGCCGCCCGATACACGCCCGCCGCGATGGCGGCCGCCATGACGCCGATTTATGGCACCGTACTGGGACGGGCTATCGCAGCATGAGGATCGTCTATTTCACCCATACGCTGGCGTCGTGCTGGAATCACGGCAACGCCCATTTTCTGCGCGGCGTGCTCGACGAACTGATCGCGCGGGGCCATGACGTTCGCGCGTGCGAGCCGCGCGATGCCTGGAGCCTGCAGAACCTGCTGGCCGATCATGGCGACGCCGGTCTGGACCCCTGGCGACGGAGCTATCCGGCCCTATCGTCGCAGGTGTACGATCCCGACACCGATCCCGCCGCGCTGGTCGACGGCGCGGATCTGGTTATCGTCCACGAATGGAACGACCCCGCGCTGGTCGCGGCGCTCGGCAAGCTTCGGTCCGCCGGGGCGTCCTTCGCCCTACTGTTCCACGACACCCATCACCGCGCGGTCAGCGCGCCGCGGGAGATGGAGGCGTTCGACCTCGACGGCTATGATGGCGTGCTGGCGTTCGGCGCGACTCTCAGCGAGGTCTACCGGGCGCGGGGGTGGGGCAACCGGGTATGGACCTGGCACGAGGCCGCCGACACCCGGCGCTTCCACCCGCCCACCGTGGAGAACCGCCGCGAGGGGCTGGTCTGGATCGGCAACTGGGGCGACGGCGAGCGGACGGCGGAGCTGGAAGACTATCTCTTCCACCCCGCAGAGGCCGCCGGATTGCCGCTCGATGTCTACGGCGTCCGCTATCCGGAGGAGGCAAAGGCCATGCTGGCGCGATACGCCGCGCACTATCATGGCTGGGCACCGAACGCCGTCGCGCCCGATATCTTCGCCCGCCATCTGGCGACGGTGCATGTCCCCCGCCGCTATTATGCGACGATCCTGCCCGGGATTCCCACCATCCGCGTATTCGAGGCGCTGGCCTGCGGCATCCCGCTCGTCTCAGCGCCATGGGACGATGCCGAGCGTCTTTTCCGTCCCGGACAGGACTATCTGGTCGCGCGCGACGGGGTGGAGATGACGCGCCACCTCCGCGCGCTCCGCGACGATCCCGCGCTTCGCAGCGCGCTGGCACAGAGCGGGCTGGAGACGATCCGCGCGCGCCATAGCTGCGCACATCGCGTCGACGAACTTCTGGCGATCTGCGCCGAACTTTCCCCCCTGCCCGCGATGGAGAACGCCCGATGAAAATCGCATTCTACGGATCGAGCCTCCTGTCCTCCTACTGGAACGGCGCAGCGACCTATTATCGCGGCATACTGCACGCGCTGGCGCAGCGGGGCTATCAGATCAGTTTCTACGAGCCCGACGCCTTCGACCGGCAGCAACATCGCGACATCGATCCGCCGCCATGGTGCCGGTCGGTGGTCTATCCCGCCACCGACGAGGGCCTTCGCTCCGTCCTGGCGCAGACGGGCGAGGCGGACATCGTCGTCAAGGCGAGCGGGGTCGGCGTGTTCGATAGCGAGCTGTTGCAGGGCGTGATGAGCGCCGCCCGCGAGGACGCGCTGCGCATCTACTGGGATGTCGATGCGGCGGCGACGCTGGACGAGATCGCCCATGATCCCAGCCATCCCGTTCGCGCGGCCCTCCCTGCTCTCGATCTCGTGCTGACCTATGGCGGCGGTCCGCCGGTGATCGGCGCCTATGAGGGTCTCGGCGCGCGGCGCTGCGTTCCCATCTACAATGCGCTCGACCCCGCGACTCATCACCCTGTGCCGCCCGATCCGGAATTCAGGGCGGACTTCGGCTTTCTCGCGAACCGGCTTCCCGACCGCGAGGCGCGGGTGGAGGAGTTCTTCCTGCGTCCCGCCGCGCTGCTGCCGGACAGGCGCTTCCTCCTTGGCGGCAACGGCTGGACGGACAAGGCGATGCCCACAAATGTGCGCGCGATCGGCCATGTCGGCACCGCGAGCCACAATGCCTTCAACTGCACGCCGCGCGCAGTCCTGAACGTCGCGCGCGATTCGATGGCGGCGATGGGCTTCTCCCCCGCCACGCGCGTGTTCGAGGCGGCCGGAGCGGGCGCGTGCCTCATCACCGATGCCTGGGAGGGGATCGAGATGTTCCTGAAACCCGACGAGGAAGTGCTCGTCGCGCGCGACGGGCAGGATGTGGCCGATCATATCGCGACGCTCACCCCCGGGCGCGCCGAAGCAATCGGCAAGGCCGCACTCGCGCGGGTGCTGGCCGAGCACACCTACGAACTGCGCGGCGAGGAGCTGGACGCCGTGCTGAAGCGCATGACCGCGCGGGAGACGGTGGCATGAGGCTGGTCGTCCTGGGCCTCACCCTCTCGTCTTCCTGGGGCAATGGCCATGCGACCACCTTCCGCGCCCTGCTGTCGGCCTTTTCAGCGCGCGGTCACGACGTGCTGTTCCTCGAGCGCGAGCAACCCTGGTACGCCGCGAACTGCGATCTGCCGCAGCCCGATTTCTGTCGCCTGCGCTACTATCGCTCGGTCGAGGAACTCGCCGAGTGGCGCGATGCCATCCGCACCGCCGACGCAGTCATGGTCGGGTCCTATGTCCCCGACGGCGTGGCCGTCGGCAGGGCGGTACAGCGTATGGCGACGGGTGTGACCGCCTTCTACGACATCGACACGCCGGTCACGCTGGCGAAGCTGGAACGCGGCGAGGAAGACTATCTCTCGGTCGACCTGATCCCCGGCTACGACATCTATTTCTCGTTCACCGGGGGGCCGACGCTGGACCGGCTGGAGCGCGACTTCGGATCGCCTGACGCGCGGGCGCTCTATTGCTCGGTCGATACCGACCGCTATCGGCCGATCGCGGTCGAGCCGCGCTGGGATCTCTCCTATCTCGGCACCTACAGCCCGGACCGGCAGCCGACGCTCGAGAAACTGCTGATCGACGTGGCGCGCGCCTGTCCCGAGCGGCGCTTCGTGGTGGCAGGCCCGCAATATCCAGCCGACATCGATTGGCCCGCCAATGTCGAGCGGATCGAGCACCTGCCGCCCGCCGAGCATCCGGCCTTCTACTCCGCATCGCGCTTCACGCTGAATGTGACACGGGCGGACATGATCGCGGCAGGCTGGTCGCCGTCGGTCCGGCTGTTCGAGGCGGGCGCGTGCGGAACGCCCATCATCTCCGACCGCTGGGCGGGGATCGACGCGCTGTTCGAACCCGTCAGCGAAATCCTGCTGGCCGACAGCACCGAAGACGTGATCGCCGCGCTGGGGCGCGATGCGTCCGCCATGGGCGGGGCCGCGCGCAAGGCAGTCCTGGCCCGGCACAGCGCCGAATGCCGCGCCCAACAGCTCGAACAGGATGTGCGATCAATGATCGTCGAGCCGTCCGCCGATACCATGACAGGAAAGTCCGCTTATGCCGTCGCTCCCTAGGGTCACCCTTGTTGCCGGCGGTGCCGGCTTCATCGGTTCGCATCTCTGCCTGGCGCTGCTGGATCGCGGAGAGCGCGTGCTGTGCGTCGACAATCTGCAGACGTCACGACTATCGAATCTGGCGATGCTCGAGGGACGCGACGGGTTCGAGTTCGTCGAGGCGGACATCACCGATCCGTTGCCGCTCAGCGTCATCGAGCGGACTCATGCCATCGATCGCATCTACAATCTCGCCTGTGCGGCCTCCCCGCCGCTGTACCAGCGCGACCCGGAGCACACGATGCTGACCAACGTCGTGGGCACAAGCCAGTTGCTGCGTCTCGCGGAACGCTCCGGCGGCCGCTTCCTGCTGACGTCGACGAGCGAGGTCTATGGCGATCCCGAAGCGCATCCGCAGCCGGAGCATTATCGCGGCAATGTGAGCTGTACCGGCCCCCGCGCCTGCTATGACGAGGGCAAGCGCGCGGCCGAGGCGCTGAGCTTCGACTTCGCGCGCACGGCCCGCGCCGACGTGCGCGTCGCCCGGATATTCAACACCTACGGCCCGCACATGAACCCCGATGACGGCCGTGTGGTGTCCAACCTCGTCTGCCAGGCGCTGAGCGGCGAAGCGATCACCATTTATGGCGACGGCAGCCAGACGCGCAGCTTCTGCTATGTCGCCGACATGGTCGACGGGCTTATGCGTCTGATGGAGTCCGACATGGACGTGCCGGAGCCGGTCAATATCGGCAACCCGCACGAGCTGACGGTGAACGAACTGCTCGACCTCCTCCGCGACATGGTGCCCGTCCCGTTCAGGGTCGCGCACTTGCCGCTTCCGACCGATGACCCGCGTCGGCGGCGGCCCGATATCGAACGCGCGCGGCGGCTGCTGGGGTGGCAGCCGCGCACGCCGCTGGCGGACGGGCTGGCGCGAACGGTGGAATGGTTCTCGCGGGAACTCGACGCCCATGGGGACGGTTCGTTGCTCATGATGGCGGAGCGCCAGGCGGCCGAATAGCAGCCTGCCCGCCGAGGCTTTCGCGGAAAATGAGGGAGACGAGCCGATGTCCAGCGATCTTGAGCGGCGCATCCGCCAGCGCGCCTATGAACTGTGGGAAGCGGAGGGACAGCCCGAGGGGCGCGAGTCCCATCACTGGACGCAGGCCGAAGCGGAATTTGCCGAAGCGCGGACGATGGAGAGCGCTGCCAGCGACGCAGCCGCGCCGAAGAGAGGCAAGCGGACCAAGCCTGCCGAAAGCCTGTCGCCGTCATCATCGGACACGTCGCCTCCCGCAACGGCGCGCAAGCCCGCCCGGACCAGCAGTCGCAAGACCACAAAGGGCTAAGTGAAGAGAGCCGGCGCGGGATCGCGGAACGAAACGCGCCACGCCCGGTTGGATCAAGGCCGGTGCGACCGCACGGGCACCAGCATTCAGGGGACATTCCTTGCCGCCGTCCGCGCTCTCTATCCTCTCGTCTTCGACCCTTCACCGCATTGGAGAGCCGGACGCGACGGCGGCGCTGGCCGTGGAGCTGGGGTTCGACGCGATCCTTCTGCCGGGCGTCCACCGGCCCTTCCACGATAGCCCTGCCGATGCCCTCCCGGTCGTGAACGGATGTGCCCAGTTCGTAGAGGTGGACGTCTCGCGCTTCCCGCTCGATCATCCGCTGGTCGGACGCCATCCGGGCGCCTTCGCGATCCGCCGCGACAGCAGCGCCCTGGATCGCATCGACCCGCGCCGCAGCCAGCCCGCCGTGGGAGAGGCGCGCGCGCGGCTTCGCTCGGACGATGCGCTTGAAGTGTTCCGCGACGCCATCGCCGAGATGGTCGAGAGGCTATCCGCAAGCGGGATCGGCGGGATCAGGCTCGGCTCTCCTGATCGCGTCGGCTTGCCGGTCCTTCGTCATCTCGCCGCACTGCTGGACGAGGCGTCGATCACCCTCATCGCAGGGCCGATGTTTGACCCCGCCCGGGCGCGCGATCTCGCCGCAGCGGGAGTCGGTCATCTCATCACCCCGCTCGGCTGGTGGGATTTCGCGGCCGCCTCGATGGTGGAAGAGGTGGAAGCGCTTCGTATCGCGGCACCACTGCTGGCGGAACTGCGTGCCGACATGCCGCTTGCGGATGCGGCGCTCGGCGCTGCGGCGGTGGTTGCCGACGGCATCATCGTTCCCGACGCGATGCTCGGCACGGACGGTGCGCGTGCGGCTGCCCGCGAAGCGACCGCACGGGTGAAGGCGGCGGCAGGCCAGCGTGGCGAGGTACGGCAGCTTACGCCGCCGGGCGCTTCCCTTACTGCACTGGTGCGCGGCAATGCGCCGGACCTGCGCCGCGCGGCGAGTCTCGAGGGCGTGCTGATCAACCGGAGTGCCACGGCGCAGCCCCTGCCGGCTCTCGGCACCCTGCTCCAGCAGGCAGGCGCGTTCGGCGATGTGACGGGGCATGATGGCAGCCCGCCGATGGACAGCGCGCTGGCACCCGGTGAAGTCCGCTCGTTCAAGGCCCGGCGGCGAGAGACGATCTCGATGGCGAATAGTCCGCAGGTTCGCGCTGTAGACGCTTGCGACTGGCCGCGCCTCGTCGTTGAGTCCGTCACGCCCTCGGTCGAAGATGGCGATTTCCCCGTCAAGCGCGTGGTCGGCGACCGGGTCACGGTTCAGGCGACCATCTTCACCGATGGGCATGAGCAACTCGCGGCCGAACTGCACTGGCGCGCCGCTGACGAAACGGACTGGCACCGCGCCCGGATGACGGCGCTGCCGAACGATGTCTGGACCGCAGCGTTCGATCTCGAGCGGCTCGGCGCCTATCAGTTCATGGTCGAAGCATGGCTCGACCGCTTCGGCGGATTCTGCCGCGACTTCGCGAAAAAGCTGGACGCGGGCGTTGGGCAGCCTGTCGACCATGCCGAGGGCGAGGCGCTGCTCGAACGGGCCGCAGAACGCGCGGCTGCAGATCTCCGCCCGGCACTGACGACGGCGCTGGAAGCGATACGCGCCGCATCCTCCGATGCGGAACGCGCGGAACGGCTATTGTCGGGCGAGCTTGCGCGCGCGATGGACGCCGCCGACGATCGCCCCCATGCGCTTCGCTCACGCGAGCAACGGGTCGATGCGGAGCGTCTCGCGGCGCGCTTTTCGAGCTGGTACGAGCTGTTCCCCCGCTCGATGACGAGCGACAAGAGCCGGCACGGCACGCTGGCGGACGTGATCGACCATCTGCCGCGCGTCCGCGCCATGGGCTTCGACACGCTCTACTTTCCGCCGATCCACCCCATCGGGCGCGTGAACCGCAAGGGACCGAACAACACGCTGACGCCCGAGCCGGGCGATCCGGGGAGTCCCTATGCGATCGGGTCCGAGGAAGGCGGCCATGACGCCATCCATCCCGAACTGGGCTCGTTCGCGGATTTCGACCGGCTGGTGGAGGCGGCGGCGGCGCATGGGCTGGAGATCGCCCTCGACTTCGCGATCCAGTGCGCGCCCGATCATCCCTGGCTCAAGGCGCATCCGGGCTGGTTCGCCTGGCGGCCCGATGGATCGATGAAATATGCCGAGAACCCGCCCAAGAAATATCAGGACATCGTCAATGTCGATTTCTATGGGCCGGACGCCGTGCCGGGCCTGTGGGACGCCTTGCGCGATGTCGTGCTGCTGTGGGTCGGCCATGGGGTGAAGACTTTCCGGGTCGATAATCCGCACACCAAGCCGCTGCCGTTCTGGGAGTGGATGATCGGCGAAGTCCGCTCACTGCATCCCGACGTGATCTTCCTGTCGGAAGCCTTCACCCGGCCGACGATGATGTACCGGCTGGCGAAGGTCGGTTTCTCGCAAAGCTATACCTACTTCACCTGGCGCGACCGCAAGCAGGAGTTGATGGACTACATCACCGAGCTGACGACGACCGCGCCCCGGGACTTCTACCGCCCGCATTTCTTCGTCAACACGCCCGACATCAACCCCTTGTTCCTGCAGACCGGCGGGCGCCCCGCGCACCTGATCCGCGCCGCGCTCGCCGCCACGCTGTCGGGCCTGTTCGGCGTCTATTCGGGCTTCGAGCTGTGCGATGCGACCCCGTTGGCGCCGGGCAAGGAGGAATATCTCGACAGCGAGAAATATGAGGTGCGCCCGCGCGACTGGAACGCGCCGGGCAACATCGTGGCGGAGATCGCGCAACTCAACCGCCTGCGCCGCGCCTGGCCGCATCTCCAGTCGCACCTGGGCACCCGCTTCTACCTCGCCCACAACGACAGCATCATCTGGTACGGAAAGCCCGCCGCCGACGGCTCCGACATGATCATGGTCATGGTCAACATGGACCCCCATGCGGCGCAGGAGTGCCATTTCGAAGTGCCGCTGTGGGAATTCGGCCTGTCCGACGATTCTCCAATCGCGGTCGAGGATCTGGTGGAGGGCCACCGCTTCGACTGGAACGGCAAGGTCCAGTATATCCGCATCGCCCCCGACAAGCCCTACCGCATCTGGCGGATCGCACCGAAGGAGGCGCGGCCATGAACATCGCCCACCCGGCCCCCGGCATGGCGGCGGTGTCCGCCACCATCGGCACCGCCGACGATCCGCATTGGTACAAGGATGCGGTCATCTACCAGCTTCACGTCAAGTCGTTCTTTGACTCGAACAATGACGGGATCGGCGATTTCGCAGGGCTGATGGCCAAGCTCGATTACATCGCCGACCTCGGCGTCACTGCCATCTGGCTGCTGCCCTTCTATCCCAGTCCGCGCCGCGACGACGGCTATGACATCGCCGAATATCGCGGCGTCAGCCCCGACTACGGCACGATGGAGGATGTCCGCGCCTTCATCGATGCCGCGCACGACCGTGGCCTGCGGGTCATCACCGAACTGGTGATCAACCACACCTCCGATCAGCATCCCTGGTTCCAGGCGGCACGCCGTGCGCCGCCGGGAAGCCCCGAACGCGACTTCTACGTCTGGTCGGACGACGACAAGCTCTACTCGGGCACGCGCATCATCTTCCTCGACACCGAAAAGTCGAACTGGACCTGGGACGATGAAGCGGGTGCCTATTTCTGGCACCGCTTCTATTCGCACCAGCCCGACCTCAATTTCGACAATCCGGAGGTGCTTCGCGAGGTGCTGGAGGTGATGCACTTCTGGCTCAATGCCGGCATTGACGGACTGCGCCTCGATGCCATTCCCTATCTGATCGAGCGCGACGGCACCTCGAACGAAAATCTTCCCGAAACCCACGCGATCCTGAAGCAGATCCGCGCCGACCTCGATGCGCATTATCCGGGGCGCATGCTGCTGGCGGAGGCCAATATGTGGCCCGAGGACACGCAGCAATATTTCGGCCGCGGCGCCGAAGGGCTGTCCGACGAATGCCATATGTCGTTCCACTTCCCGCTGATGCCGCGCATGTACATGGCGGTCGCGCAGGAGGACCGCTTTCCGATCACCGACATCATGCGCCAGACGCCCGATATCCCGGCCGACGCGCAATGGGCGATATTCCTCCGCAACCATGACGAACTGACCCTCGAAATGGTGACCGATGCAGAGCGCGACTATCTCTGGAACACCTATGCCGCCGACCGGCGCGCACGGATCAATCTGGGCATCCGCCGCCGCCTCGCGCCGCTGATGGAGCGCGACCGCCGCCGCGTCGAGCTGATGAACGCGATGCTGCTGACCATGCCGGGAACCCCGGTGCTCTATTATGGCGACGAGATCGGCATGGGCGACAACATCTTCCTGGGCGACCGCGACGGCGTGCGGACGCCGATGCAATGGTCGCCCGACCGCAACGGCGGGTTCAGCCGCGCCGATCCCGCCTCGCTGACGCTCCCCGCCGTTCAGGACCCGCTGTACGGCTATGAGGCGGTCAACGTGGAAGCGCAGGAACGCGACCGCCATTCGCTGCTCAACTGGATCAAGCGCATGCTCGCGGTCCGCCGCGAGCATCAGGCCTTCGGCCGGGGAACGCAGCGCTTCCTGCGCCCGGCGAACCGCCGCATCCTTGCCTATCTGCGCGAACAGGACGGCGAGACGATCCTGTGCGTGGCCAATCTGGGCCGTACCGCGCAGGCGGTCGAACTCGACCTCGGCGAGTTCGAGGGTGCAACGCCCGTCGAGCTGTCGGGCGGCACGCCCTTTCCGCGCATCGGCCAGCTTCCCTATCTGCTGACGCTACCGCCCTACGGCTTCCTCTGGTTCGACCTTCGCGCGGACACCGATGCGCCCGAATGGGCCTCGGCGGCACCCGGCGTCGAGGTGGAGCGGCATACCTTCGTCCTTCGCCCGGCGCTGGACGATGTCGGCAGCGACACGAATCGCGACGTGCTCGAACGCGACATCCTGCCCGACTATATCCGCCACCGCCGCTGGTTCGGTGCCAAGGACGAGACGATCGAGCGGGTCGCGCTGGAGCGGATCACTCCGATGCCCGCCACCGACGACCTGCTGCTCGGCGAGATTTGCGTCACCACGGCAAGTGGCTCCGCCCGCTATACGCTCCCGCTCGGCATCGCCTGGGAGGGCGAGGCGCATGGGCCGTTCGCGTCGAACCTGGCGCTGGCACGCGTTCGGCGCGAGCGGCATGTCGGGCATCTGACCGACGGCTTCGCGCTTGCCGCCTTCGCGCGTTCGGTGCTGGCCGGGATGCGTGCCAATGCCCGTATCGCGAGCGGCGAAGGCGAACTGCGCTTCGACGCGCTGCCGGGTTTCGAACTCTCGCCCGATGACGAGCCGGAGTGGATCGCGGCGGAGCAGTCGAACAGCACGCTGATCGTCGGCCGCAAGGCGGTGCTGAAGCTGCTGCGCAAGATCGCGCCGGGCGTTCACCCCGATGTCGAGATGGTCCGCTATCTGGCGGACAACGGCTATGCCAACGTGCCGCCGATGTTCGGCACCGTCGTTCGACATGAGGGCGGCGAGGACACGGTGCTGATGCTGGCACAGGCGTTCGTCTACAATCAGGGCGACGGCTGGCAGTGGACGCTCGGCATGCTGGAGCGGCTCGCGACCGACACCGACTGGAGTTTTGCGAATTATGTGAACTTCGCGCACAATCTGGGCGTTCGTCTGGCCGAGATGCATGCTGTTCTGGCCCTTCCGACCGACAATCCCGATTTCGCGCCCGAAGCGATGGGCGACGCCGACGCACGCGCCCTTGCCGAGCGGGTCAACGCCGAGGTCGACCGTGCCATCGGGCGGCTGAGGGATGCGACGCTCGACGACACTGCCGCCGCGCATCTGGCGACGCTCGAAGCGCGCCGCGACGAGCTGACGGGACGGATCGGCACGCTGGCCAGCGACATGGCCGGCCGTCAGCGCACGCGGATCCATGGCGATCTGCATCTCGGGCAAATCCTCGTGACCGGCAGCGACGTCATGATCATCGACTTCGAGGGTGAGCCGACCAGACCGCTTGCCGATCGCCGTGCGAAGGACGTACCGCTGCGCGACGTGGCGGGCCTGCTGCGGTCGTTCGACTATGCCGCCGCCGTGGCGGAGCGTAGCCGCCCGGCGGGTTCGGAGGCGTGGGAGGCGCATGCCGGGGAAGGCGCGGCGCTGTTCCGCGACAATGCGGCCACGGCGTTTCTCGCCGGCTATTTCGGTGATCCACCCCCGCCGCAGGACGGCGGAGAGGGGGTCGAGCTGCTCGCCGCGCCCGCCCGACGCGACCCCCTCCTCGACCTCTTCGTCATCGAAAAGGCGGCCTATGAAGTCAGCTACGAGTCCGCCAATCGCCCCGACTGGATCGGGGTGCCCGCCGCGGGCCTTGCCCGTGCGGTATCGGCCCTGCTGTCGGACAGCCCGCAATGAGCGCGCATGACAATATCCTCGCCTCCGCTGCGCGGGCGCTGCTCGAAGGAAGGCTTGACGACCCCTTCGCCTTGCTCGGGCCCCATGGCGACGGCGAACAACGGATCGTGCGCAGCTTTCAGCCGGGCGCGGTCGCCGTCAGCGTGGCACCGGCAGACGGAAAGCAGGCACCGGTCGCTCTGGAGGAGAGCGCCGACGGCGTTTTCGTCGGGACAACGGGCAGCGAAGGCCCCTATCTATTGCGCATCGAATGGCCCGGCGGCCATGTTCAGGAGACCGAGGACCCCTATAGCTTTGGGCTGATCCTGGGCGAGCTCGACCTTCATCTGTTTGCCGAAGGGCGGCATCTGGAGCTTGGCCGGGTGTTCGGGGCGCACCCGCGCATCATCGACGGCATAACGGGCGTCGCCTTCTCGGTCTGGGCGCCCAATGCCCGCCGGGTGTCGGTGGTTGGAGACTTCAACAACTGGGACGGCCGCCGTCATCCCATGCGGCTTCGTCACGGTTCGGGCGTGTGGGAGCTGTTCGTGCCCCGTCTCGGCCCCGGCGCGCGCTACAAGTTCGAGGTCGCAGGTGCCGACGGCAGCATCGTCCAGAAGGCCGACCCGATGGCGCGCCAGACCGAGCCGCCGCCCGCAACCGGCTCGATTGTCGCTGCCGAGCCTGACTACCGCTGGACCGATCAGGACTGGATCGAGGAGCGCGCTCGCCGTCACGCGCCCGACGCGCCCATCTCGACCTACGAGGTCCACGCGGGCTCGTGGATGAAGGCCGAGGGCGATACCAACCGGACGCTCGACTGGCAGGGCCTGACCGAGCGGCTGATCCCCTATGTCGCGGACATGGGCTTTACGCATGTCGAGCTGCTGCCGATCATGGAGCATCCCTTCGGCGGGTCGTGGGGCTATCAGCCGCTGTCACAGTTCGCGCCCTCGGCACGCTTCGGCCATCCCGAGGACTTTGCCGCCTTCGTCGACACCTGCCACCGCGCGGGCATTGGCGTCATCCTCGACTGGGTGCCGGCGCATTTCCCGACAGACGCGCACGGCCTCGCGCGCTTCGACGGCACCCCCCTTTATGAACATGCCGATCCGCGCGAGGGGTTTCATCAGGACTGGAACACGCTGATCTACAATCTCGGGCGGCGCGAGGTGGCGGGTTTTCTCCTCGCCTCCGCCGTCTGGTGGCTGGAAACCTTCCACATCGACGGCCTGCGCGTCGATGCGGTCGCGTCGATGCTCTACCGCGACTACAGCCGCAACACTGGCGAGTGGGTGCCCAATGTCCATGGCGGGCGCGAGAATCTCGAGTCGGTCGCGTTCCTCAAGGCGATGAACAGCATCGTTGCGGATCGCTGCCCGGGCGCGATCACCATCGCCGAGGAATCGACGGCCTGGCCCGGCGTCAGCGCGCCCGTCCAACAGGGGGGCCTCGGCTTTTCCTACAAGTGGAACATGGGCTGGATGCACGACACGCTCCATTATTTCGAGCGCGATCCGATCCACCGCCGCTGGCACCAGGGCGACCTTAGCTTTCCGATGGTCTACGCCTATTCGGAAAAGTATGTGCTGCCGATCAGCCATGACGAGGTGGTCCATGGCAAGGGATCGCTGTGGAACAAGATGCCGGGCGACCGCTGGCGCAAGTTCGCCAATCTGCGCGCCTATTTCGCCTTCATGTGGGCCCATCCCGGCAAGAAGCTGCTGTTCATGGGCTGCGAGCTGGGCATGGAGGCCGAGTGGAACCATGACGCCCCCCTGCCCTGGCACCTGCTCGACGAGCCGGAGCATGCCGCCATCCAGCGGCTCGTGCGCGCGCTCAACAGCCTCTATGCGAGCGAGCTTGCGCTGCACGCGCGCGATACGCAGAGCGACGGCTTCCGCTGGCTGATCGCCGATGATGCGGAAAACAGCGTCTATGCCTTCGTCCGCATGGCACCGGGTGCGCCCCCTGTGGTCGCCGCGTTCAACCTGACCGCCGATCCGCGCCACGACTATCGCATCGGACTTCCCGAAGGCGGGTTCTGGCAGGAGATTCTCAACTCCGACGCCGAGACATTCGGCGGTGCCAATTTCGGCAATGGCGGCGGCGTCCAGGCCGGTGCCATGGGGCTGCACGGCCAGCCTTTCTCCGCCAGCCTCACCCTTCCCCCGCTCGGCGCTGTGCTTCTGCGGTATCAAGGAGCCCGCGCTTGAGCCCTTATCCCAGCCGGCTCAGCGCCGGCCTGCCCTATCCCCTCGGCGCGAGCTTCGACGGGCTGGGGGTGAATTTTGCCGTCTTCTCCGCCAATGCCGACAAGATCGACCTGTGTGTCTTCGATCCCAGCGGCAGGCGGCAGCTCGCCTGCCTGGAACTGCCCGAATGGACCGACGAGGTGTGGCACGGCTATCTGCCGGGGGCCAATCCGGGCCTCCTCTACGGCTTTCGCGCGCATGGCCGCTACGAGCCCGAAAACGGCCACCGCTTCAACCCCCACAAGCTGCTGCTCGACCCCTATGCGAAGCAGATCGCCGGTGCCGTTCGATGGACCGACGCCCTTCACAGCTACCGGGTCAGCTCGCGCCGCGCCGACCTCAGCTTCGACCGGCGCGACAGCGCGCCGGCCATGCCCAAGGCGGTGGTGACCACGGGCGCCTTCGACTGGTCGGGCGATGTCCGCCCGCGAACGCCCTGGGCTGACACCGTCATCTACGAGGCGCACGCCAAGGGCCTGACGAAGCTGCTCGAAGACGTGCCCGCGCAGGAGCGCGGCACCTTCGCCGCGCTGTCGCATCCCAAGGTCATCGACCATCTGCACCGGATCGGGGCGACCGCGATCGAGCTGCTGCCGATTCACGCTTTCGTTCAGGACCGCAGGCTTCAGGAAAACGGACTGACGAATTATTGGGGCTACAACACGCTCAGCTTCTTCGCGCCCGAGCCGCGCTATATGTCGAGCGACAATGGCGACGAGCTGCGCATCGCGATCCGGCGGCTTCACGCGGCGGGGATCGAGGTGATCCTGGACGTGGTGTACAACCACACCGCCGAGGGCAGCGAGCTTGGCCCCACGTTCAACTTTCGCGGCCTCGACAATGCGACCTACTACCGGCTGGTGCAGGATCAGCCGCGCTATTGCGTCAACGACACCGGCACCGGCAACACGCTCGACCTCAGCCATCCGCGCGTTCTGCAGATGGTGGCGGATTCGCTGCGGCATTGGGCGGAGAGCTATCATGTCGACGGCTTCCGCTTCGATCTGGGCGTCACGCTCGGCCGCAACGGCAATGACGGCTTCGATCCGCGATCGGGCTTTTTCGACGTGCTGCGGCAGGACCCGGTGCTGAACGGGCTCAAGCTGATCTCGGAGCCGTGGGACATCGGCCCCGGCGGCTATCAGCTCGGCAACCATCCGCCGGGCTTTGCCGAGTGGAACGACAAGTTCCGTGACGCAACCCGCCGCTACTGGCGCGGGGATTCCGGCATGCGGCCGGAATTCGCGAACCGGCTGACGGGGTCGGCCGACCTGTTCGACTGGCGCGCGCGCCGTCCCTGGGCCAGCGTCAACTTCGTCACCGCGCACGACGGCCAGACGCTCCGCGACGTCGTGACCTACGAACAGAAGCACAATGCGGCGAATGGCGAGGACAATCGCGACGGCCATTCGGAGAATTACTCGCGCAACTGGGGCGCAGAAGGCCCGACCGACGATCCCGCCATCCGCGAAGCGCGCGATCGGGCGATCCGGTCGATGCTGACGACCCTCTATTGCTCGCTCGGCACGCCGATGCTGCTCGGCGGCGACGAGTTCGGCCGCACGCAACAAGGCAACAACAATGCCTATTGCCAGGATAATGAGATTAGCTGGTTCGACTGGCGCGCGCTGGAGAGCGACGATGGTCATGCGCTGAGCGATTTCGTCCGGCGGCTGGCGGCGGTGCGGCGTCATTACCCGCTGGTGCGCGCCAACCACTTCCTTCACGGCGAAGTACAGATCGCTTCGGAAGTCCTTGATATCGAATGGTTCGATGAGCGCGGCGTGCATCTGTCCGAAGAGGATTGGCACAATCAGGAGGGGCGCGCGCTGGTCATGCGGCGCGCGCGGCGCAAGCCCGACGGCAGCATCGAGGCGGTGACGATGCTGATGAACGCATCGCATGAGCCGCTGGTCTTCACCTTTCCCCCGCCGCTGCTCGACCGGAGGCTGGTGATCGACAGCGCCGAGCCGCAGGCGCCGGAACGGGACGTCGGCGATACGATCACGGTGGAGGCGGGCGGCGCGATGATCGTCGTCGGCACCGATCCGGGCGAGTAGGATGTGCTGGGGACCGCGAACCGTCGGCGACGGCCTCACCCGCTTTCGCCTGTGGGCGCCCGATGCGGCCGCAGTCCGGCTGGAGATTGAGGGCGCAGACCCGGTCGAGATGCATGGGGCCGGCGATGGCTGGTTCCAGGCCCACGCTTCCGCCGCGCCGGGAACGCGGTATCGCTTTCAGCTGCCCGACGGCCTGGCGGTTCCCGATCCCGCGTCGCGCCGACAGGAGGGCGGCGTGCATGGCTGGAGCATCGTCACCGATCCCGCGGGCTTTGACTGGCAGGTCGGGACCTGGCGCGGCCGCCCGTGGGAGCAGGCGGTCATAATGGAGGTCCATGTCGGCGTTCTTGGCGGCTTTACGGGCGTGGCCGGGCATCTCGAGCGATGGCGCGACATGGGGATCACCGCCGTCGAGCTGATGCCCATCGCTGCCTTCGACGGCACGCGCGGCTGGGGCTATGACGGCGTCCTGCCTTATGCGGTCCACGAGAGCTACGGCACGCCGGAGGATCTGAAGACGCTGATCGACCGCGCCCATGGCCTCGGCATGGTGATGATGCTCGACGTCGTCTATAATCATTTCGGGCCGTCGGGTAATTATCTCGGTGCCTATGCGAGCGGCTTCTTCGACGCGCATGCGCACACTCCGTGGGGCGGCGCGGTCGCCGTGTCGAAACCCGCAGTGCGCCGCTACTTCATCGACAATGCGTTGATGTGGCTTCAGGATTATCGCTTCGACGGGCTGCGGTTCGACGCGGTCCACGCCATCGCCGACACCGGCTTTCTCGACGAAATGGCAGTCGAACTGCGCGCGCGGTGCGATCCCGGCCGGTACATCCACCTCGTCCTCGAGAATGAACATAACGACCCCGACCGGCTCGCCTCCGGCCGCTACGACGCGCAGTGGAACGACGACTTCCACAATGTGCTCCACGTCCTGCTTACGGGAGAGGATGAGGGATATTATTCATCTTTCTCAGAAGGTTATACGAAAAAGCTGGCACGATGCCTCGGTGAAGGATTCATCTATCAGGGGGAGATTCCGCCGGGCGGCGATCATGCGCGCGGGAGCCCGAGCGGCCATTTGCGGGCGAGCGCCTTCGTCGCCTTCCTCCAGAACCATGACCAGATCGGCAATCGCGCGCTCGGCGAGCGGCTGACGCTGCTGGCCGATACCGCCCGCCTGCGCGCCGCGACGGCGCTGCTGCTGCTGTCCCCGCAGATCCCCTTGCTGTTCATGGGCGACGAGACCGGGTCGCAGTCACCCTTCCTGTTCTTCACCGACTTTCAAGATGAACTGGCGGACGCGGCGCGCGAGGGCCGCCGCCGCGAGTTCGCGAAGTTCGCCGCCTTCGCCGATGCCGAGACGCGCGAGCGGATCCCGGACCCCAATGCGGCCGCAACCTTTGGGGACTCCTATCCGGCGCCCGGCCCCGATACGGCGGACTGGCAGGCGCTCTACACGGAGCTGCTGGCGATCCGGCGCTCAGAGATCGTACCGCGCCTCCACGACGCGCGCCCGCTGGGGGCGCTGGTCATTGGCGACGGCGCGGTTGTGGCGCGCTGGCGAATGGCGGACGGTGCGGTCCTCGCCATCGCTATCAACCTTGGCTCCGACATCGTCCATTTCCCGCCGCCCGAGGGACGAACCCTGTTCGAGATCGGCAGCCCCGGTGCCGCGTCGAGCATCGTCGTGAGCCTGACGTCATGAGCGCGCTGCAGACGTTGGCTGATGCGGTCGGGCTGCTCATCGACTGGGAGGATGCGGGCGGCGACCCCAAGCGCGTCTCCGACGCGGCGGCTCGGCGCGTGCTGGGTGCAATCGGCTATCCTGCCGAGGACGAGCGCCAGATCGCAGCGAGCCTTGCCCGACGGCGGGCCGAGCAGTCCGAACGCTCCTTCGTCTCGGTCGATGCGGGCCGGCAGCTGGCTCTGCCAGAGCCGGCTACGCAGTCCGGGCGCATGGAGCTGGAACTGGAGGATGGCCGGGTCGTCCCCCTCTCCCTCCCTGCGGGCGCGCACGAGGTCTTGCTTCCCGCCGAGGTCCCGCCCAGCTACCACCGGCTTCACATCGGGGGCCAGTCGCTGACAGTCGCAGTCGCCCCGGCGCGTTGCTTCACGCCACAGGACGCCGCGCCCGGACGCAAGCTATGGGGCGGCGCGGTGCAGGTGCCGTCGCTTCGCGGCGAGGCGGAGCGCGCCTTTGGCGACTTCGGCGCGCTCGCTTCGACGGCGAAGGCCTTTGCGGCGGCAGGGGCCGATGCGCTGGCGATCAGCCCCACCCACGCGCTCTTTCCCGCCGATGCGAGCCGCTACAGCCCCTATGCGCCGTCGAGCCGCAGCTTCCTCAACATCCTGTTCGGCGATCCCGCACTGGTCGGGCACCCCGCGCCGGAACGGGCCTGCGGCGAACTGATCGACTGGCACCATGCCGTACCCGAAAAGCTTGCCGCACTGCGGTCCGCCTTCAGGCATCGCAGCGATGGCGTGCGTGCGGCGGTCGCGGGCTTCCGCGCCGACGGAGGCGCGTCGCTCGAGCGGCATGCGGTGTTCGACGCGCTCCATGCGCATTTCTTTCCGGAAGGTGCACGCGGCTGGCAGGACTGGCCCACCGCTTTCCACGACCCGGACAGTGCAGAGGTCGCCGACTTTGCCGCAACACATGCTGACGAGGTTGAATTCTACCTTTTCGGACAATGGCTTGCACGCAACAGCCTCCACGTCGCGCAGGTGACGGCGCGCGATGCGGGCATGGCGATCGGCCTGATCGCTGACCTGGCGGTCGGGATGGACGGCGGCGGCAGCCATGCGTGGAGCCATCGCGACGATCTGTTGTCCGGCCTGTCGATCGGCGCGCCGCCCGACCTGCTGGGGCCGGAAGGGCAGAGTTGGGGAATCACCAGCTTCTCGCCCTTCGCGCTTCAGCGGACAGGCTTTGCGGGCTTCATCGCGACCGTCCGCGCCAGCCTCGGCCAGGCGGGCGGCATTCGCATCGACCATGCGCTCGGGTTGCGGCGGCTGTGGCTGGTACCCGACGGCATGTCCTCCGCCGAGGGTGCCTATCTGACCATGCCGCTCGACGACATGCTGCGGATCATCGCCATCGAATCGCAGCGCGCGCGCGCCATCGTGATCGGCGAGGATCTGGGCACTGTTCCCGAAGGGCTGCGGCCCAGGCTCGAGGCGCGGGCGCTGCTCGGCATGCGCGTCCTGTGGTTCGAGCGTGACGAGGATGGCGCGTTCGTCGCGCCCGCCGAGTGGGACAGCGAGGCGGTGGCGATGACCGGCACGCACGACCTGCCCACCGTCGCGGGCTGGTGGCGCGGGCGCGACATCGAATGGAACCGCGATCTCGACCGCGGAGTCCCCGCCGACACGGCGGAGGCAGAGCGGACAAATGATCGTCACACCCTCTGGCAAGCCTTTGAAACATCGGGAGCGACGACCATGGCGGAGCCACCGATCGCAACCCCCTCGCCGGTCGTCGACGCGGCGCTGGTCCATGTCGCGTCGAGCGCCTGCCCGCTGGCGATCCTGCCCATAGAGGACCTGATCGGCGCGGTCGAGCAACCGAACCTGCCCGGCACGCTCGACGAACATCCCAACTGGCGGCGACGCATGCCCGCCAGCACAGACGCGCTGCTGACCCATGCCGACGTCGCCGCGCGCATAGCGGCGATCAACGAGGCACGCCGCTCATGACGCCGAGAGCGACCTACCGCTTCCAGTTCCACCGTGACTTCACATTCGCGGATGCGGAGGCGCTGGTCTCCTATCTGGCCGATCTCGGCATCAGCCATGTCTATGCCTCTCCGGTCACCGTGGCGGTGCCTGGCTCCACTCACGGCTATGATGTCGCCGATCCGACGCGCATCAATCCGGAGCTTGGCGGCGAGGAAACGTTCCGCTCGCTCGCGGCGTCAGTCCGCGCGCGCGGCATGGGGATCGTCATCGACATCGTGCCCAATCACATGGGCGTCGCCGGAGGCGCGAACCCCTGGTGGACCGATGTGCTCAAACATGGGCGCGAGAGCCGCTATGCCCGCTTCTTCGACATCGACTGGCACCAGCCCATCCTGTTGCCGCTCCTCGGTACCCCGCTGCCGCAGGCGCTGGCGGACGGGGTGATCGGCGTCGACCGATCGGGTGATGAGCCTGTTCTGACGCTCTACGGCGATCAGCGGCTGCCGCTGTCGCCCGGGACCGGCGATCTCGATCTTCCCGCGATGCTCGACGCGCAACATTATCGGCTGGGCTGGTGGCGGAGTGCCAATGACTCGCTGAACTGGCGTCGCTTTTTCACGATCAGCGAACTCGCGGGCCTCCGCACCGAGGATGAGACGGTGTTCGAGGAAAGCCACTCGCTCTATTTCCGGCTCTATGCCGAGGGGCTGATCGACGGGCTGCGGATCGACCATGTCGACGGGCTGACCGACCCGGCGGGCTATTGCCGCCGCCTTCGCCAGAGGATGGACGGGATCGCCCGGCCCGAAGGCGTACCTCCCGGCCCGGCGTGGATCGTCGTCGAGAAGATATTGGGTGCCGGCGAACCGCTCGCCGACAACTGGGGCATCGACGGCACCAGCGGCTATGACTTCATGGAGCAGGTGTCGGCGCTGCTCCACGATCCCGAAGGCGAAGCGCCGCTGACCGCCCTGTGGCATGATGTCAGCGGCCGTGCGCTCGACTTCGAGGCGGAGGAACTCGCCGCGCGGCAGGACATGCTCCGCTGGGCGTTCGAGGGCCAACTCGGCGGCTGCGTCGAGGCGTTCACCGCGCTGGCGGCGAGCGATGCCGCGACGGAGGGGCTGACCGCCGGGATGCTGCGCCGCGCGATCGAGCGCATGCTGTGGGTGTTCCCGGTCTATCGCACCTATGGCACCGGGAGCGCTGCCCCTGCGGGAGACGCCGCCATCCGCGAGGAGGTGCGGCGACGCGCGGCGCGCTTCACGCCGCCGGGCGAGGCGATGGTCGTCGATACGATACTCGACTGGCTGGCCGGTACAGGCCCCGGCGATCCGGCCCGGGCGGCGGACGCCGTGCGGCGCTTCCAGCAGCTTTCGGCACCGATCGCCGCGAAGGCGGTCGAGGACACCGCCTTCTATCGCTATGGACGCCTGCTTTCGCGCACCGACGTCGGCTTCGATGCGAACCGCTTCTCCATGCCTGTTCCCGCCTTCCATGCGATAAGCGAAGATCATGCACGTAACTGGCCGGGCGCGATGCTGACCACCGCCACGCACGACCACAAGCGGGGCGAGGATGTCCGCGCGCGGCTGGCGGTGCTGAGCGAGGTGCCCGATGAGTGGCGTGCCTGCGTCACCGAATGGGACCGTCTTGCACAGCGGATCGCTCCGGAGGTCGACCCCGCCGACCGCTATGCGCTTTATCAGACGCTCTACGGCGCCTGGCCCGGCGACCTGCGCGCGGACGATGCTGCCGGCCTTTCGGCCTTCGCCGAACGCGTGATTGCCTGGCAGGAAAAGGCCTTGCGCGAGGCAAAGCTCCGTTCTTCGTGGGAAGAGCCTGACGAGGCCTATGAAGGCCGTGCCGCACGCCTCGTCCGCGCGCTGCTCGATAGCGGCACGGGCGGTGCCTTTCTGGCGGACATGCAGCGCTTCCTCGCCTGGACCGCCGCGCCTGCCCTCGCCAACATGCTCGCGCAGGTCGCTCTTCGCTGCACCGTGCCGGGCGTCCCCGATTGCTATCAGGGGTGCGAACTTGCGGACTTCAGCCTCGTCGATCCCGACAATCGCCGGCCTGTCGACTATGCCCTTCGGCAGACGATGCTGGCAGGCGACATGACCACCGCCGAGGGATCGCCCGACGCCGCCAAGTTCGCGCTGCTGCGCCACCTGCTCGACCTGCGGCGCACCCATCCCGACCTCTTTGCCCACGGCAGCTACGAACCGATTGCGGTGGAAGGCCCCAGAGCGGGGCACGCCATTGCCTTCAGACGCCGGGCGGGCGCGGAGGAGCTACTTTGTATCGTCGCGATCCGCACAGCGGGTGCCCTGGCAGGTTCCAACGGACTGGCCATCGCACCCGAGTGGTGGGGCGACACGCGACTGGCGGACGGCAGTCCGGTTGCAGCCCTGCTCGAGGGCACCACGCTCGCCTTGGCTATCGGGTGTCAGCCCAGCACCTCGGCCACCGGGACATAGTCATAGCCGAGGTCGCGAG
>CAZHGR010000016.1:0-41836 GCA_964532255.1 uncultured Sphingobium sp. | reverse complement strand
CCTGTCGATGTGACTGCCCGCGCTTGTTCAGCGCACTGAACGGACATCGCCGTCCGCGAACCGAAGCAGGCCTGAAACGTACCGCCAGCGCGCTCGCTACTTGTCAAACTCCGGTGCCGAATCGCCTGCACGATCGCGCTGTTTGAGACGCGATCTCCCGCCGCAGACCTCGAACCATCTCGACAACGCAGTCCGATCGTATCGATGAGGGTATCGGCTCGAGGGCCTGATCGAAACACGGCGGTTTCCGGAGCCTTTGTCGGCCGATTTCGAGCCCCCTTCTGCCGCAGGGGGCGAGGACGTCCATTGCCTGCGATGCAGAGAACACACCGTTCATCCTTGTCGCAGATCATCGAACTGACGCCACTCCACACTAAGGAGGGTTCGAGCGTGGCAAACCTCGATACAACGACCGGATACCCCGATGCAGATGACAGATGTGCAGCAGGACGCAGACCCCCTGCATGGCGTGGCCGAGACCATGGACCGGGCGGCTTTCGCGATGATGGCGCAGGCGACCGGCGGACTTTCGCCGGTGACGCTGACGCAGGCGCTGGTCGACTGGAGCATTCACCTTGCCGCGTCGCCCGGCAAACGGATGCAGCTTGCGTCAAAGGGCGCACGCAAATGGCTGCGGTTGGCCGATTATTTCTTGCACATGAGCGATCCTGGCAATGGCGGCCCGGCGATCGATCCGCTGCCCCAGGACCATCGTTTCGACGATCCGGCCTGGCAGAACTGGCCGCACAATCTCTACAGCCAGTCGTTTCTCCTCGCTCAGCAATGGTGGCATGCCGCCACTACCGGGGTCATGGGGGTCAGTCATCATCACGAGGCGCTGGTCGCGTTCGCGGCGCGCCAGCTTCTCGACATGATGGCACCGACCAACTTTGTCGCGACCAACCCCGTGCTGCAAAGGCGAATCGCAGAGACCAATGGCCGTTGCCTCCTGGACGGAGCGCGGCTTTGGCTTGACGATGCGACCGCACTGATGCGTGGCGAGGCACCACCCGGAACCGAGGCCTTTGCGGTCGGTCGTGACGTCGCCGTCACGCCCGGCAAGGTTGTGTTCCGCAACCGCCTGATCGAACTCATCCAATATGCGCCGACCACCGGAAAGGTCAGGCCCGAACCGGTCCTGATCGTGCCGGCGTGGATCATGAAATATTATATTCTCGACCTGACGCCCCCGACGTCGATGATCCGGTGGCTGGTGAGCGAGGGCTATACCGTCTTTGCGATCTCATGGCACAATCCCGACAGATCCGATCACCGGCTCGACATGGACTCCTACCGGCTTCAGGGCGTGATGGCGGCTGTCGAGGCCGCGCTGGCCATCACCGGCGCGCCGAAGCTCCACGCCATGGGCTACTGCCTCGGCGGGACGCTGCTCGCAATCGCGGCGGCGGCGATGGCACGCGACGGCGACGACCGGCTGGCGAGCCTGACCCTGCTCGCGGCGCAGACCGAGTTCAGCGAACCCGGCGAGCTTGGCCTTTTCATCGACGAGGCACAGCTCAATCTGCTCGACAATATGATGTGGAGCCAGGGTTATCTCGACAGCAGCCAGATGGGGGGCGCGTTCCAGCTCCTTCGCTCGGCCGATCTCATCTGGTCGCGGATTCTCAGCAGCTACCTCATGGGAGAGCGCGAGACGCCCAGCGCGCTGATGGCGTGGAACGCCGACGGTACGCGGATGCCGCACGCCATGCACAGCGAGTATTTGCGCCGCCTTTTCCTCGACGACGACCTCGCCGAGGGGCGTTTCGATGTCGAGGGGCGGTCGATCGCCCTTTCCGCGATCAAAGTGCCGCTGTTCGTCGTCGGCACCGAAACCGACCATGTTGCGCCCTGGCGATCGGTTCACAAGATCCACATGCTCACGCCGGCCGAAATCCGGTTTGTCCTCACCAGCGGCGGACATAATGCCGGAATCGTTTCGGAACCCGGCCATCCTCACCGCCGCTATCGGATCGCCACGCGGCCCGCCGGAGGCCACGCGTTGAGCCCGGACGAATGGTGCGCGCGGGCGGAGCCTCGCGAGGGATCGTGGTGGCCGGAATGGAGCGCGTGGCTCGGCGACCGGTCGGGAGAACCCGTCGTGCCGCCGGCGTTAGGCGTAGCCGATGGAGCCTATCCCCCGCTCGCCGATGCGCCGGGCCTCTACATTCTGGAGCATTGACACATGAACGGTACCCCGGCGGATATGATCGAGAACCGCACCTTCGACGAGATCGAGGTCGGGGCGAGCGCGAGCCTGTCGCGGGCGCTGGGGCAGGAGGAGATCCAGCTCTTCGCACTGGCCTCCGGCGACGTGAATCCGGCGCACATGGACCCCGATTATGCCGCCACCGACGGGTTCCAGCGTGTCATTGCCCATGGGCTGTGGGGTGCCGGGCTGATATCGGCCGTGCTCGGTACCGAACTGCCGGGCGCGGGTGCCATCTATCTCAGCCAGAGCCTCCGCTTCGAGCGCCCGGTGGGGCTGGGGGATACCATTACCGCGAGGGTGCAGGTCACCGCCAAGGATCCCGCGCGGCATGTCGTCACCTTTGACTGCGCCTGCACCAATCAGCGCGGCGAGCAGGTGATCAGCGGTGAAGCCAGGGTCAAGGCACCCGTGTCCAAGGTCCGGCGGCCGCGCGCGGTGCTGCCCGAGTTTCGCTTGTCCGATCATGACGGCTATCGCAAGCTGATGGCCGAAAGCAGCGGCGGAGAGCCGGTGCCCACCGCTGTCGTTCATCCCTGCAGCACCGCCGCGATCACCGCCGCTGTGGAAGCGGCGGAGGCGGGGCTGATCGCCCCCATACTGGTCGGCCCCGAAGCGAAGATACGCGCCGCCGCGACGGAAGCGGGGCAGGATATCGCGGCCTTTCGTCTGGTCCCCGCCGCGCACAGCCATGCTGCCGCTCAGGCAGCCGTGGACCTCGTGCGGGCGGGCGAAGCGCGGCTGCTGATGAAGGGATCGCTTCACACCGACGAACTGATGGGGGCGGTGGTGGCGCACGCGACCGGGCTGCGCACCGAACGGCGGATCAGCCATGTCTATCTGATGGATGTGCCGGGCCATCCCACCCCGCTACTGATCACCGATGCGGCGATCAATATCGCGCCCGACCTGGATGCGAAGGCGGACATCATTCGCAATGCGATCGATCTGGCGCATGTCCTGGGAATCGATCAGCCGAAGGTTGCGATCCTTTCTGCGGTCGAGACCGTCAATCCCGCCATGGCATCGACCATCGACGCGGCGGCGCTGTGCAAGATGGCGGATCGCGGCCAGATCACGGGCGGGCTTCTCGACGGGCCGCTCGCGTTCGACAATGCGATCAGCGAGGCTGCCGCGAACGAGAAGGGCATCGTGTCCCCCGTCGCGGGCAAGGCCGAGATCCTCGTCGTTCCCAATCTGGAAGCGGGCAATATGCTGGCCAAGCAGTTGACCTTTCTGGGCGGCGCGGATGCGGCGGGAATCGTGCTCGGCGCGCGCGTGCCGATCATCCTGACGAGCCGCGCCGACAGCCTGCGCACCCGGCTGGCATCCTGTGCGGTGGCGGTGCTGCTCGCCCGCGCCGCCACAAAGGCCGCGCCGGGCATCACCCCTGTTCCGGCATGAGCCGCGCGGTCATCAGCATCAATGCCGGGTCGTCGAGCATCAAGTTCGGACTGTTCGCGGTGGAGGGCGGCAGGCCTGTGCGGACCGCGTCGTCCCTGTTGCAAGGGATCGGCATCGCCCCGCGTCTCACGGTCCGCGACCGGCAAGGCATCACGCTCTTCGAGCGCACCTGGCCTGAGGGTGGCGCCCTCACGCACGAACAACTGCTCGACCAGCTCTATCAATGGGCCGACCGGCAGTTTCCGCGCCATGATGTCATCGCCGTCGGCCACCGAGTCGTGCATGGGGGAACAGCCTTTGCACAGCCGGTGCGGGTCGATGCAGGGCTGCTGGCAGCGCTTGAGGAGCTTGTGCCGCTCGCCCCGCTGCATCAGCCGCACAATCTGGCGGCGATCCGCGCGGTTGCCGCGGCCGCGCCCGACCTGCCCCAGGTGGCCTGCTTCGATACCGCCTTCCACCGGGCCATGCCTGAGCTGGCGACCCGCCTGGCGCTCCCCGCCGCAATTCGCGATCAGGGGGTGAGGCGATACGGCTTTCATGGGTTGTCCTATGAGTTCGTCGCGCGCCGGCTGCGGGAGGTCGATCAGGAGCTGGCGAACGGCCGGGTGATCGCCGCGCATCTCGGCAATGGCGCGAGTCTCTGCGCGATGGCGGCGGGGCGGAGCGTCGATACGACCATGGGGTTTACCGCGCTCGACGGGCTGGTGATGGGCACACGCTGCGGCGCGATCGATCCCGGAGTTATCCTTCATCTGATCGAGCGGTGCGGCATGACCGCTCCAGAGGTGGAAGCGATGCTCTATCAGCAGTGCGGACTTCTTGGTCTTTCCGGCGTGTCGAGCGATGTCCGTGTCCTTCACGCGAGCGACGACCCGCGTGCCGCCGACGCGATCGCTCAATTCGCATGGAGTGCGGCGCGGCAGGCCGGGGCGTTGATGACGTCGCTGGGCGGACTCGACGGCCTGGTCTTCACCGCCGGGATCGGGGAGAATGACCCGGCCATGCGCCGGATGATCTGCGATCGGCTGGCGTTCGCCGGTGTCCGGCTCGACCCGGTCGCCAATGCGGCCAATGCGCCACTGATCAGTAGCGAAGACAGCCCAGTGACGGTCCGCGTGATCCCGACGGACGAGGAGTTGATGATCGCCACGCATTGCCTCCGCGCGATCGGGGCGGAGGCATGACGCCGCTTGTCGATCTGTCCGGCAAGCGCGGCCTCGTCGTCGGGATCGCGAACGCGCAGAGCATTGCTGCCGGCTGCGCGCGAGCCTTCCGGCGCTGCGGTGCGCGGATCGCCGCGAGCTATCTGAACGACAAGGCGTTGCCCTTTGTGGTGCCGGTGACCGATGCCGTCGATGCGGAGTGGATCGCGCCGTGCGACGTGCGCGAGCCGGGACAGCTCGAGGCGCTGTTCGAACGCGCGCGCACCGCATGGGGCGGCCTCGACTTCGTGCTTCACTCGATCGCCTTTGCACCGCGAGAGGATCTCCATGGGCGCGTGGTCGACTGCTCGGCCGACGGGTTCGCGACTGCGATGGATGTGTCGTGCCACAGCTTCCTGAGGATGGCGCACCTTGCCGAACCACTGATGCCCGACGGCGGGTGCCTTCTTAACGTGACGTTCTACGGCTCGGAACGCGTCGTCGAGCATTACAATCTGATGGGGCCCGTGAAGGCGGCGCTCGAAAGTGCCACGCGCTACGTCGCTGCTGAACTGGGTCACAAGGGCATTCGGGCGCATGCCATCTCGCCCGGACCGATCGCCACCCGTGCGGCGAGCGGGATCGACCGGTTCGACCAGTTGCTCGACCAGGCCGCCGAGCGCGCGCCGGAAGGCGCGCTCGTCACCGTGGACGATGTTGGCGCACTCGCGGCCTTTCTGGTGAGCGATGCGGCTCGCCGCATTACCGGCACGGTTATTCCGGTCGACAGTGGCCAGCATTTACTGGCCTGAACCGCTTTTTTGAAGATGTTTATGAGGTTTGACTCATGTCAACGTCATCAATCGGCGATTTACTGTAAATCAAAATACAGGTTCGGGTGCCGTTGATCGGTAACGGGGGCTGTGTCACATGAATGTAATATTTCAAATTGCCGACGTGATCGGCCATAGAAACTTGCGGCATTTGCGCGAGCGTTGGCGATCCTATTTGATGACGTTGATGACGGCTCTGCTGTTGGTGCTGTTCATGTCGCCCGGCTCGGCCATGGCCTGGTGGAACGCCGACTGGGCCTATCGGCAGGAAGTGACGATAGATACCGGATCGGGCGGGGCCGCGATCAAGGGCAAGCTCAACGAAGTGCCCGTTGTGGTGCGACTTCATACCGGCAATTTCGACTTTCGCGCGGCCGCGAAGGACGGCAGCGATCTTCGTTTCGTGACAGGCGACGACAAGACGCCGCTCCGCTTCGCAATCGTCCGCTTCGACGCGACCAACGAGATCGCGCTGATCCGTGTCATGGTGCCGACCGTTGAGCCGGGCCGCAAGCTCAGCCTTTGGATGTACTTCGGCAACAAGGAAGCGAAGGGCGCTTCTGACAAGGCGCTGGTCCAGGACAAGCAGACGGTGCTGGCGTTCGATTTCGAGCGCATGACCGAGCGACCACTCGACCGCACATCCTATGCCAACAACGCCGCGCAGTCGAATGCGACCGCGAGCGCGGGCGGCGCGCTGGGAGATGGTGCGGTGTTCGACGGGACCAGCCGCATCCTCGTCCCTGCGTCTCCGTCGCTCCAGTTCAGCGTGGCGAGCGGTGCCACGCTTGCCGCCTGGGTGCGTCCGGAGAAGCCTGACAATGCCATCGTGTTTGCGCTCGGCGCGCGTGGCGTCCGAGGGCTTGCCGCCGCTATCGAGGGTGGGCAGCTCGTGGTCACCGCTTATGGCGAGGACGGATCGCAGACCGCCGTCGCCCGCGCGGGCGCCCTCAAGCTCAGCGCCTGGCAACATGTCGCGGTCACGGTCGACGCGCGGACGCTGGTAATCCATGTGGACGGTCAGGAACGGACGCGGGTCACGGCCACCGGCATCCTTCCTCTTGGCGGACCATTCAGCGTCGGCGCCTGGAGCGACGATGAACCTGGCTTCCAGGGCGCGGTCGACGAGGTCGAGGTCGCCAATGTGGCACGCAGCAGCGACTGGCTGCTCGCGGCGGCACAGGCGACGTCGCCCGAGGGACGGCTGGTCGCCGTGGGATCGGGTGAGGAGAAGGACAAGTTCGGTGCCTATCTCGGCCTGCTCGGTACGATCATCGGCACCGTCAGCACCGACGGCTGGGTGATCATCGGCCTGATCGCGCTGCTGGCGGTGTTCGCCTTTGAGGTGTCGATCGCCAAGCTGCTGTTGCTGAGCAAGGCGGATCGCGGCGATGCGCAGTTTCTCGGCGCGTCGGGCAACGGCACCGACCCGCAGGGCCATGTCGAGCTTTCGCCGCTCGCGCGCATCCATCATGCGGCCGATGTCGCGTTCGCAGAGTCCGGGACCGGCGCGGCATCGCTCGATCTCATCCGATCGGCGATTGCGCGCGCGCAGGTCGACGAGGCCGCGCAGCTCAACCGGCGCATGGTCTATCTGACGCTGGCGATCAGCGGCGGGCCGTTTCTCGGGCTGCTCGGCACGGTGGTGGGCGTGATGATCACCTTTGCCTCGATCGCGGCTGCAGGCGACGTGAACGTCAACACGATCGCGCCGGGCATCTCCGCTGCGATCGCCACGACCGTGGCGGGGCTCGTCGTCGCGATCCCGGTGCTGTTCCTCTACAACATCATCATGACCCGCATCCGCGAACGGCTGACGGGACTGGAGGTGTTCGGGGACGAGCTGCTGAGCCGCATGGCGCTCGCCATGCAATCGAAGGGAGCGGCCGATGCGGTTTAGCTACGACACCAAGATCTACGACGATCTGAACCTGACGCCGCTGATGGACCTTGCCTGGAACCTGCTCATCATCTTCATCGTCATGGCCACGGCGACAGTGCAGGGCATCGCCGTCGACCTGCCCAAGGCCAGTTCCGCTCCCTCGCTTGCGAAGCCGCGGACGAAGTCGATTACCGTGACGTCGTCGGGCGAGATCTATCTCGACACGGTGAACGTCACCATCACCGAGCTCGAAGTCGAACTGGCCGAGCGGCGCGCGGCCGACCCGACCTTGCCCGTGGTCGTCAAGGGTGATGCCGCCGTCCAATATCAGCGGATCATGGATGTCCTCGACGTCCTGAAACGGGTGCGGATCAGCGAGGTCGGTCTCGTCACGCAGAAGGTGGTCAAGTGACGACGCGGTCGGTCGCGGCGCTGGGCGCGCGGCACGACCGACGCTGGTGGCTGAGTGTGGCGGCGCGGATCCTGTTGATAATCGCGATTTTCGCCGGGCTGTATGCGGTCAAGCAATATCTCGGCCGGCCGGCGGCAAACCCCGGGCTTCAGCGCGTTCGCCTGCTCAATCCGGCGCCGCCACCGCCACCGCCACCACCCAAGGAGCGACCCAAGGAGGAACCGAAGCCGGAGGAGAAGATCGAGCTGGCCGAGGTGCCGCAGGCGAGCAACGAGCCACCGCCGGTCGACGACCGGCTTGGCCTCGACGCCGAAGCGGATGGAGCCGGTGACGGCTTCGGGCTGGCGGCGAAGCCCGGAGGACGGGCGATCACCACGTTGGGCGGTACGGGTTCGGGCGCGGGGAACGGTAGCGGCGGCGTGTCGCACGCATTGGAACAGAGCTACAATCAGGCACTGGGCTGGCGGCTGGAAACCTACCTCAACCGGCAGCACGAACTGCGCAAACGCCGCTTCCGATCGCGTCTCGCGCTGTGGATCAGCCCTGCGGGCAGCATCACCCGCGTCCTGTTCACCAAGGCGGAGCGGGAAAAGGACATTGAAGACCTGCTGCGCACGGCGCTTCTTGGCATGCCGCCGCTCACCGCGCCGCCTCCCGGCTATCGCCAGCCGGTCAGCGTGGTCGTCCGGTCGGAGAACGAGGGTGGGAGCCGGACGCCGTGACTGGTCAGAAGGGCGCATTGCTCCACCTTGGGCTGATCGACATTGTCGGCGATGTCGCGCGGGTTCGTGCGGCGGACGCTGCACTCGGCGAACTGGCGCTGGTCGAGGAAGGGCATGACTGGCGATCGCTTGCCCAAGTCATCGAGATCGATGGAGGGATCGTTTCGCTCCAGCTTTTCAGCGGTGCCGCAGGCCTCTCTACCGCCGCGACGGTTCGCTTCCTCGATCGTCCCATGACCGCTGCCTTTTCGGGAGACATATTGGGGCGGGTCTTTCGCGGCGACGGGGAGCCGCGGGACGGCGGACCTGACATTCTCGACGCCCGCCGGATTGCCATCGCCGGACCGCCGGTCAATCCCTATGCGCGGGCGATGCCGACGCGTATGATCCGCACCGGCGTGCCGATGATCGACATGTTCAACTGTCTGGTCGAAAGCCAGAAGCTGCCGATCTTCTCGGTGGCGGGCGAACCCTATAACGAGCTGCTGGCCCGGGTGGGTTTGCAGGCGGACGCCGACATCGTGATCTTTGGCGGGCTCGGCCTCCTCTTCGACGACTTTCACTTTTTTCGATCCGCATTCGAGGATGCGGGGGTGATCGACCGCACCGTCATGATCGTGAACCTCGCCGGAGAGCCTCTGGTCGAGCGGATGCTGGTGCAGGACCTCGCCCTCGCCGTGGCAGAGCGGTTCGCGGTCGAACAGGGCAAGCGCGTGCTGGTGCTCCTGACCGACATGACCGCCTATGCCGACGCGCTCAAGGAGATCGGCATCGCTCTCGAACGCATTCCCGCCAACCGCGGTTACACGGGCGACCTCTACACCCAGCTCGCCCGCCGGTACGAAAAGGCGTGCGATTTCGCGGCGGGTGGGTCGGTGACGATCCTTGCTGCCACGACGTTGCCAGGCGACGACGTGACCCATCCGGTGCCCGACAACACCGGCTACATCACCGAAGGTCAGATCTATCTGCGTGACGGAATGGTCGATCCGTTCGGCTCGCTCTCGCGCCTCAAGCAGCACGTCATCGGCAAGCAGACGCGGGAGGATCACCGCGCGCTCGCCGACGCGATGATCCGCCTGTACGCCGAGGCGGAGGATGCCGAACGCAAGCGCGCGATGGCGTTCGACCTCAGCCCTTATGACGAGCGACTGCTCGGCTATCGTGATGCGTTCCGTTCGCACTTCATGCGTGTCGACCGGTCGCTTGCGCTCGAAGCCGCGCTCGACCTGGGCTGGAAGATCGTTTCGCGCTGGTTCGAGCCGGTGGAGTTGCAGATCGATCCCGCACTCATCGCAGCGCACTATGCGCGCGAAGACAGGGCGGTAATGGCATGACCCGTCTGCGCATGACGAAGTCAGTGCTCACCGCGCGGCGGCAGGATCTTTCCACCTATGTGCGGGCGCTGCCGTCGCTCGAACTGAAGCGGCGGCAGTTGCTGGCCGAGCTGACGGCGGAACGGGCGGAGTGCGAACGGCTTGACGCGCGCATCGAGGCGCTGGAGCGCGATGCCGAAGCTGTCGCCCCCGCAGCCGATGGAGCCGAATCGCTCGACGGGCTGATGAGGATCGCCCGGATCGTCCGGACGCAACGCGCGCGGCTCGGTCTCGCCCTTCCCGTCCTCGGGGGCGTCGAGTGGGCGATGGGCGACTATTCGCTGGTGGACAGGCCGCCTTGGGTCGATGGTGCCCTGGAGATCGCGCGAGCGATCGCGGAGGCCACGCTGGAACGGCGTTTCGCCCGCGACCGTGCCGCCGTGCTGAGCGATGCGCTGGCGCGGTCGACCCAGCGCATCAACCTTCTGCAGCAACGGCTGGTGCCCGAAGCGCGGCGCGATATCGCCCAGATCGTGGTGTTCCTGGCCGATGGCGAGCGCACCGCCGTGGCGCGCGCCAAGCTGGCCAGGCGCCGTCGCGCGGACAGGGGGCAGGTGTCGGCATGAGCATCGTGCCACTCGACCGCGTTACCCTGATCGCCCGCCGCCAGGATGGGCCGATGCTGCTCGAGCGGTTGCAGGCGCTCGGCGCTATGCATCTGGACGCGCTCGACGGTGGCTCCGACGATCCCGAGATCGCGATCGACGCGCGGATACGCGCCGCCTATCGGTGGCTTTTGCGGACGCGGATACAACGGCATCGCCAGCGGTCCTCGGCAGGGTTCGAGCCGCAGATCCTGGTCGATCGCGCCGAAGCCATCCGCGAGCGGATCAAGGCGCTGGAGGACCAGCGGCTCGCTCTGCTCAAGCGGATCGAGGATGTGCGGCCCTGGGGCAATTTCGCCTTTCGCGACATCGCGGCGCATCCGGCGCTGCGCTTCTGGTTCTACGAGGTGCCGTGGTCGCAGCTTAACGCCTTCGAGCAGTCGGCGCTCGTGTGGGCGGAGATCGGACGGGACGCGCGCCGCCGGTTTCTCGTCGTGATCGACGCGGCGGAACCGCAGGGCCTTCCAGTGCCCCGCACGCATCTTGGCAGTCGCCCGCTCGATGAGCTGGAAGCCGCGCTCAACGCGGTCGAGGTCCAGCTCGACGACCTGCAGGCCGAACGCGCGAGCCTGACGCGATGGCTCGACCAGTTCCGCCGGACCATCGACAGGCTCGTCGACCGCAGCGTGCATGCCGAAGCCGTGGGCAAGCTGGCGGGCAATGAACCGCTGCTGATCGCTGAGGGATGGGCACCCTGCGAGCGATCCCAAGACCTGCGGGCGTTGGCCGAGGCGCATGGCGCGGTGCTGATACTGCGGCCGCCGTTTGCCGAGGAATGCCCGCCCACGATGGTGCGCAACCCGCCCCTCACGGCTCCGGGCGAGGCGCTGGTCGGGTTCTTCACCACGCCCGACTATCGTAGCTGGGATCCAACGGGGATGGTACTTGCCGGCTTCATCCTCTTCTTCGCGATCATCGTCAGCGACGCGCTCTATGGTGCCGTCCTCGCCACGCTCCTGCTGCTGTTCTGGCGGACCCTCGGCCGGACGCCCGCCCGGCGCCAGGTCAGGACCGGCTGCGCGCTGACTGCTACCGCCACGGTTGTCTGGGGTATGCTCGTGGGCAGCTACGCCGGCTCGTCACCACCATTGCCGCTGCTCGAGCGTCTGCATATCATCCCCGCCGCCGATACGCGGCTGATGCTCGCCTTGTCGCTGGGCATCGGGCTCGCCCATCTGATCGCCGCCAATGTCATCGCTGCGCGCAGGCTCTGGCCGCACCGCGCCGCTTGGGCGCGGATCGGATGGATTCTACTGTTCGGCGCCGCCCCGCTCTGGTTTCTGGACATGCCCGTGTCATGGGCACCGCTGCGCTGGGCGCTGGCGGCAACGGGCATCGCGCTCATTTTGGGGTTCAGCAGCCCGTCGCAAAGGCTTTTGCCGCGCCTCGGCGGCGGTGCGCTGGCGCTGACCCGGCTGGTGGGCGCGCTCGGCGACACGCTCAGCTATCTGCGCCTGTTCGCGCTGGCGATCGCCGGCACATCGCTTGCGGCGGCGTTCAACGCGCTGGCGGCGCAGGCATGGTCGGTGCCCGGCGTGGGGCTGTTGTTCGGGCTGCTGATCCTTGCCTTCGGGCACGGTCTCAATCTGGCGCTCGGGGTCGCCAGCGGCGTCGTTCACGGATTGCGACTGAACTACATCGAGTTTTTCGGATGGGGGTTGTGGGGAGAGGGACGTCCCTTCCGTCCCTTCGCCCGCAGGGAGGCATCATCATGACAGCGACCGCGTCACAATTGCTCGGCTGGAGCGGCATCTATGGGGCCATGGTGCTGGCTGCGATCGGCAGCATGATCGGCTGCACGCGCGCCGGACAGGCCGCCTGTGGTGCGATGCTCGATCTGGAAAGCGGCCACGGCCGGCTCGTCGCCATCGCCGGCATGCCGGCTTCGCAAAGCATTTACGGCATCGTCCTCACCCTCGCGCTCAACCGTCCCGTGACCGACGCCAACGGCGCGGCGCTGTTCGCGCTGGGCCTGTTCGGCGGCCTCGCCCAGTTACTGAGCGCCGCTTATCAGGGGGATTGCTGCGCATCGGCCATTCTGGTCGCCAAGTCCCGCCCGCAGGCGTTCGGACTGGCCATCGCTCCGTCGGCCTTTGTCGAAGGCTTCGCTGTCTTCGCGCTGGCCTTCGCGCTGTTGCTGATGGCGGCGGTGCCGGCATGAGCGACGAAGCGCTGCGGGCATCAGGGGTCGAGGCGCTGATCGCGCGGCTTCATGACGATGGTGTGGCGGCCGGCCGCGCCGAGGGCGAGCGGATCGTTGCCGAAGCGCGGCGCGAGGCCGAGGACCTGCTCGCACAAGCCGCCGCGGAGCGCGAAACCATGCTGGCCCGGGCGCGCGACGATGCTGCCGCGCTGATGAGAGGTGGTGAGGCGGCGCTGCGGCTCGCCGCGCGCGACACGCTGAACCGCGTCCGGCAGGATATCCATGCCTTGCTGCACGCCTGCCTCGCGGCACGCGTCGCCGATGCGCTGCGACAGCCCACCCTCGTTGCCGATCTGGTGCGGGTCGCCGCAGCGGAACTCACGGGCACCGCCGGTGACCGGCTCCGGATCGGGGTCAGCGGCGAGGATGCCGAAGGTCTGCTCGCCGCGCTCGCCGCGCTGTTGCAGGCCGACGCGTTCGCCGGGGATATTGTGCTTCTCCGCAGCGGCTCGGCGGGCGTTCGCATTTCCCGCAGCGACGAGACGGTAGCCATCGATTTCAGCGAGGAGGTGCTGTCCCGGCATCTGTTCGAGCATCTCCGGCCACAGCTTCGCGCATTGCTTGAGCGGGAGCCGGTCGCGTGAGCGGGAGCGCGGCGGCGGGCGCATCCGGGATGGCGTACCGCCAGTTCCTCGCGGCCCTCCCGGCTGCCGTGCCGCCCGACCGGCTCAGGGGCACTCCGCTCAGCTCGTTCGCGCTGGACCTTCGGGTCGAACAACTCCCGCCGGCCGACCGGCTGGCCGTTCATGCACTTCGCCGCCGGCTCTGGCCGTCGCGCTCATGGGCCGACGGTGCATCAGGCACCGGCTCATCGACGGCAGCGCTGCCTGCGGCCGTGAAGCCGCTGCTCGACGCGAAGGAACGGATCGATGCGGGGCTGGCTGCCCTTCGCGCCCGTCGCCTCGGCATGGCGGCTCCGGACTGGCAAGCACGCTACGGCGGGCTGGTCGGCGGCAGGGTCGCGCGCAACTATGATCAGCCGCATCTCGGGCTTCCGGAGGAAGCCTGGATCGACGACGCGCGCGCCTATTTGGCCGCCGCGGATTGGGCGGGCCTCGAACGATTGAGGCTCGCCACGCTTTGGACGTGGCTCGACCGTGTCGCGGTCGGCCATCACTGGGATCTCGTGGCGGTCCTGGTAGCGGTTACCCGCTTCGACATTGCGAACATGCTGGCGGCCTGGGACGGAGCGGCGGCAAAGGCCCGGATCGCGGAGCTGGCTGCCGGATGGGTGGAGGACGGCGATGGCCGAACCATGTGAGCGGACGCAGCGGTGCCGGGTGGCCGGTGTGCGGGAGAGCCTGGTACGGCTGGATCTCGGCGACGCCTCGGCCCGGCGTAACGAGATCGGCTATGTCCACGTCGGCACCGAGCGCCTGAAGGGAGAAATTCTGCGCATCAGGGGCCGCATGGCCGAGATGCAGATGTTCGAGGACACCCGCGGCATCCGCACCGGCGACACTGTCGAGCTCAGCGGCGACTTGCTCACGGCCATGCTTGGCCCCGGTCTGCTGGGGCAGGTCTTCGACGGGCTGCAGAATCCGCTGGCATCACTTCATGAGCGGCAAGGCGCGTTTCTTGAACGTGGTTCCAGCCTGACATGCTTCGACGAACAGCGCCTTTGGGACTTTCAGCCGCAGGTGCGCGCGGGCGATTCGGTTCGCGCCGCGCAGCCGATCGGCACGGTGACCGAGCATGCCCTGGACCATCCGGTGCTCGCGCCGTTCGATCTGGACGGCGACGCGGAGGTGCTGGCTGTCCACTCCGGCCCGGCCAACGGCGCGACGTCCTTGGCCCTGCTGCGCCGCGCCGACGGCCGGGAAGAGACCGTGAGGCTCTATCGCCGATGGCCGGTGCGCAAGCCGCTCGGCAACGCGCTGGTTCGCGAGCAACGGGCGGTCAGACGCTATCCCGATGCGCCGCTGTCCACTGGCATCCGGGTGATCGACAGTTTCTTTCCGATCGCCAGAGGGGGCACCGCCTGCATCCCCGGCCCGTTCGGTGCCGGCAAGACCGTGCTTCTCAACCTCATCGCCCGTCACGCCGAAGCGGATGTGGTGGTGATCGTGGCATGTGGCGAGCGGGCCGGCGAAGTGACCGAAACGATCACCAGCTTTCCCGGTCTTCTCGATCCGCGTTCCGGTCGCTCGCTGATGGAGCGGACGGTGCTGATCTGCAACACCTCGGCCATGCCGGTGTCGGCGCGCGAATCCTCCATCCATCTTGGCGTCACGATCGGCGAATATTACCGGCAGATCGGCAAGAATGTTCTTCTGCTCGCGGACTCGACCTCGCGCTGGGCGCAAGCGATGCGCGAGACGTCGGGCTTCATGGAGGAAATACCCGGCGACGAGGCGTTTCCGGCCTATCTCGATTCCGCCGTCAAGGCGCTTTACGAACGGAGCGGCGTCATCGTGGGGCCGACGGGAACGACGGGATCGCTCACCATGATCGGCACCGTTTCTCCGGCGGGAGGCAATCTGGAAGAGCCGGTGACGCAGGCGACGCTCGGCACCGTGAAGGCCTTTCTCGGCCTCTCGTCGGACCGTGCCTATCGGCGTGCCTATCCGGCGATCGACCCGTTGCTGTCCTGGTCCCGCTACCGCGAACAGTTGCGACCCTGGTTTGCCGCCCATGTCGACGCCGACTGGAACGATCGCGTGGCGCGGCTGATCGCGCTGTTGAGGCGGGGCCATGAAATCCGGCAACTGATCCAGGTGACCGGGGAGAGCGGCATATCGCTGTCTGACTATGTCACGCTCCTGAAGGCCAATCTCGTCGATGCAGTGGTGCTTCAGCAGAACGCGATGGATCAGGTCGACGGTGCAACCCCGCTCCCGCGCCAGCGCGCGATGATCGATCTGGCAAGCCGTCTGATCGAAACGGACGCTGATTTTGCTGACAAGGAGGGCGCGCGCGTCGCGTTCGCAAGGCTGACGAGCGCATGGCTCAATCTCAACAGGGCCCCCGAGGGATCGGACGCCTACCGCGCTCACCTCGCCGAGATCGAAAACAGCTTGTCCTGAGCAGGTTTGGACGTTGCTGCGGATCCCGCAGATCCTCGCAAACCTTTGCGATATGGCCTCTCTGGACCCCACATTTTCTTGCGACTATGCACGCCCACCCGAAGTCGCGAACACCGATCGACCAAGCATCTTTCCTGGTGGGAGGAAGAACTGTCCGCCTGACCCTTCAACTCGAACATCAGTCCCGCCTCAGACCCTTCAATCGCGGGAATATTCTTCGCGTCGATCGGGTGTCGACTGACCAGCGTCGTCCGAGTTGAGAACGGTCGCCAGCCGCGCCATGCCGAGCAGGGTGTATACCATAGGCGGCTTGCGAAGTCCGCCGCGCCCGGCGTTTGATGTCACAGTTCGTGATTTCAAGGCCTTTGTCTCGGCAGCGGTGAGCCGGAAGCAGTGCGTGTCGTTGAACGAACCGGCGGCTCGTACGGAGAGTTCAGAACGGGCGAGTTGAAGAATGCTTCGCTCATCTCGCAACCTTCTGCATGGCCATCTCAATCCTTCCACAGCGCCTCGCGCGCCCGTTGATGGTTCGCCATCCCGCCGGGCACGACCTCGCATCACCCTTTCTCTGCATATCTGCTTCGAGTGCATTCACTTCGCACTGGCGATAGGCGGAGCGGAAAGCTATGCGCCCGAGTGCTTTCTGTAGAGGTCTTACGACATTTCCGGTCACAATGCCGCCATCCCCAACACCAGCCGCTCCTGCATCACCTTGCGCAGCGCCACGGGAGCCTCGATCTTCACTGTGCCGCCCCAGGTGAACAGATGGTCGGCGATCTCGCGCAGGCCCCCACTGCGGAACCGGATAACGACGGTGTTGCCATCCTCCTCCACCGTCTGCGCCGAGTGAAAGCGCCAGCTGCGGGCCTGCGCCGCGGCGCTCGGCTGGACGCGCAGGACGATGTCATGATCCTCCTCGCGCCAGATGCGGAAGCTCTGCTGCAGCCAGCCTTCGAGATCCCAGTCCTCGGGGGCGCAGCCGGCTAGGTTGCTGGCGCGGACATTCTCCATTCGGTCGAGCCGGTAGAAGACCGGCGGCACATCGCGCCCCGGCATCTGGCCGACGATGTAGGCCGATGGTCCCTGCACCAGTCCATAAGGAATGACTCGCCGCCATCGCGGTTCGGCGCCCGTGTCGGCGACATAGTCGAACTCGAGGCAACAGCCCGCCATGATGCAGCGCTGGACGGTCGCGAGCACTTCGGGCGCCACCGTTGCGGCGGGCCCCGGCCCCAGCACGGTGCGTTGCAGCCGCACGAGGGCGTCGAGATCGGGCTCGATCCGGTGCCGTTCGCGATCGTCGAGCGCGCCCTTGACCTTGGCGAGCAGCCGGCCGAGCGGTTCTGCACGAGGCGAGCCTTCCTTGACGCGCGCCTCGTGCTCGGCCTGAAGGGCGGCCACCTCGACCGCGTCGGGCCGCGTGAAGAAGCGGCGCAGGCTGTCGCGGATGCGAAAGCGCTTGAGACGCTCCTCCTGCCATTCATCGAGGTCGAAATGTTCGCGCACAACGTCACGCAGCCGCTCGGCCGTGCGTCTATCGACGTTCAGCGCCTGCGCCAGGTCGTCGAGCGTCAGTCCCTCCGACATTTCGTTGAGCAGATGCACGAGCGCAGGATGCGGTCGAGCTTGGCCATACGCGCGGCCATGAAGATCCCCCGAATCAACAGCTTTCACATGCGACCGCTTTTGTCGGGAAATGCCCGCCCGACAAACAGTTGCCAAGGCGAAACGGCAATTGCTTCCATTTTGGAGGCTTTTGTCGCGGGCACGCGCGGTCGGGCACGGTCGATGGTCACGAAACAGCGGTGCCGAGCAGCCCCAGCTCGACGCAGTCGGAAGCCCAGCGTTCCACAGCCTGCCGCGCCTCCGGCATGAGGCTGAGAAGGACACGGCGCCGATCGCGCGCGTCGTCGTGCCGCGACAGCAGGCCGGCCTTCTGCATCAGGTCGATATAGCGAAGCGCCGTGCTCATCGGCGCGCCCGACGCGGCTGCCAGGCCTGTGACGAGCGTCGGCCGCCCGGCCATGTCGGCGATGGTCAGGTCAAGCAGCATGTCCCATGCCGGCTCGCCGAACAAATCGCTCGGCAGACTGCGATTCCGCAGCCGACGCGCCTTCGTCACTGCCAAGAGCAGCATGCGCGTGTCTGGCAAGCCGGTCTGATCCACGGGGGACCGGGAGAATGAGGGCGAAGAATGCGAATCGGTCATGAGCGCATTTTGCGCGTGATCACGTCAGATTCGGTCGGGAATGGGATGAATTCCGTGCCGATCCACAACAAGGAGGGCAGCGATAGCTACAGTCGGCGTACGCCGTTATTCGGCTTCCGACCAACGCAAGACGTTCCCCGACCTGCGGTAGAACGGCTGCTTTTGCCGAAAGTCGCCATTTTTGCGTCAATGAGCAGACCGGCAGCAGCGCGCCCAATCGCAGTTGTTCAGGGCAGTCACCGACCAGCATGGATGCGAACGTTCGCCGAGCTGTCACGCAGAACGCCCGTTCCGACCGCCCGCGTCGCCGCATACCCCGCCAGGGGCCACCAGCCGCTCCATTCGCAGCGTGAACTCAGCGCCGCCTTCGGGGTGGTTTCGCGCCTCGACCGACATGGCCATCGTATCCGCGAACCCTTTGACGATGGCGAGACCCAGACCGCTGCCTCCCGCCCGGTCGCCGCCCTGGCCGCGCGCGAAGGTCTCGAACACGCGCTTCTCGCTTCCGATGGCGAGCCCCGGCCCACGGTCGCGGATCGAGAGCAATACGGCTTCCGATGTTCGCCTGCCCTCGATCGTGATGACGCCCTCGCCGCCATGTTGCGCGGCATTCGCCAGCAGGTTGATCAGTATGTGATGGAGTAGCCGGGGATCGGCGAGAATGAAGGGCAAGGTGGGCGGCACCTGAAGGTCGATCGGCCGGCCGGCCAGCAAGTCCCTGAGGTCGTGCACGGCACCGCCGATCGCGTCGGCGAGATCGATCGGCTCGAGCGCCAGTTGCAGCGTCCCGGTGTCGAGGCGCACCATTTCGAGGAGGTTGTCGAGGAAGCGCCGCAACCGGGCGACTTCCGTACGCGCTAGCGGGAGAGCGGCGGCTTCCGGGTGCTGCGCAGCGACCGCCTCGATGGCACCGGCGACCCCGGTGAGTGGCGTCCGTAGATCGTGCCCGATCGACGAGAGCAGCGCCGCGCGCAGCCGATCGTGTTCCTTGAGCAAGCTGACTTCGCGCAGCTCGTCTTCAAGTTTCAGTCGCTCGTGCGCAAGTGCGGCCTGACCCAGCAGCGTCTGGAGCAGCACGGCGTGCTCAGCGGCCACAGGGTCGCGACCGTCGTCGCGCGAGACCCCCACCACCGCCAGAGTCCCGAGCGCGGTGCGAAGCGGGTGGAACTGCCAGTCGGCCGCATTCAGCGTACCGGTTCCGACGCCGGCAGGCTCGCCCCGGGTCCAGCTCCACTCTGCGGCAGCCTGGTTCACTGGACCCAGATCGTTTGCAACCGCCGGGCACCCGGCGACGACCTGAAGAAGTCCGCCGCGTTCGTTCAGCAGCACGACAGTCAGCCCGAGCAGTTGCGCCACGTGCTGGCACACGATGCTGCTGGTCGCCTCCCAGTTGGCCGCGCGCGCGAGCGCCTGCCCGAAGGCCGCGATTGCCGCATTTTCCTGCGCGCTGCGCGCGCCGATACTCGCCCGCGTCTTGAGCCGCCCTGCCAGGTCGGCGGTGAACGCGGCGACCGCCAGCAGCACGAATACCGTCAGCAGGTTCTGCGGGTCGGCGATGGTGAAGGTGTAGAGAGGCGGCAGAAAGAAGAAGTTGTAGGCAAGCGCGGACGCGATGCCGGCAATGAGTCCTGGCCGCAGGCCGTAGCGGCCCGAAGCGAGGATCACGGGCAGCAGATAGATGAGGTCGATGCCCGCTGCGCCGATGAGCGGCTCAACGAGTTTTCCGAACAAGGTGGTGGCAGCGACCGCCGCTGCGGTGACGCCATAGGGCTGTGGCTGGCCCCAGCCGCCGAAGGGCAAGCGCCATCGCCTTGGCGGAAGCGGCCCGCTCGCCGGGATGACGTGGACGGCCGGGCCATCCGCCAGCCGGAGCATTGCGCCAACCACCGATCCGTGGCGCTGCTCGAACCACCAGCTGCGCGCCGACTTGCCGAGCACGAGCTGCGTCGCACGCATTCCATGGACGTGGGAGGTGAGGCCGTCGATCACGCTTTCCGCCGCGACAGTGGCGATGGTCGCGCCCAGGCTGGCGGCGAGCCGAAGCGCTTCTGCGACCCGGCGTTTCTGCGCTTCGTCAAAGGCCGCCGACCGCGGCGTTTCGATATAGACCGCCTGCCAGGAGGCGCGAAGCGCATCGGCGAGCCGTTTGCCGGTCCGCACCAGTTCCTCCGCGCCGGGCAGTTCGCTGACCGCGACCAGCACGCGTTCGCCGCCGGCATAGGTGCCGGGAAGCGCGCCGGCATCGAGATGCTCGACCAATGCGCGGTCGACGCTGAGCGCCGCACGCCGCAGCGCCATTTCGCGAAGCGCCGACAGATTGGCCTTCGAGAAGAAATGGCCGAGCGCGCGGCTCGCCTCGGCAGGAACATAGACCTTACCCGCCTTCAGCCGCTCGATCAGCTCGTCCGGGGGCAGATCGACAACCTCGATATCGGCATCCTCGAACACGCTGTCGGGCACCGTTTCGCGCACGCGGACCCGGGTGAAGCTCGCCACCACGTCGTTGAGGCTCTCGACATGCTGGATGTTGAGGGTCGTGTAGACGTCGATTCCCGCGTCGCGCAGTTCCGCGACATCCTGCCATCTCTTGGGATGGCGGCTGCCCTCGGCGTTCGTGTGCGCCAGCTCGTCGACAAGCACGAGCGTGGGGCGCCGCGCGAGCACGGCGTCGAGGTCCATCTCCTCCACACCCTGTCCGCGATAGTCGAGCCTGCGTCGCGGGATCACCTCGAATGGCGCGACGAGCGCCTGCGTGTCCGCGCGGCCGTGGGTTTCGACCAGCGCGACCACGACGTCGACGCCGGCCGCCAGCCGCTCGGCGCCCTCGCGCAGCATCTCGAACGTCTTGCCGACGCCGGGCGCTGCGCCGAGGAAGATCTTCAGCCGCCCACGCCCCTCGCGCGCGGCGGCGCGGAGCAGGGCATCGGGAGAGGGGCGCAACGGCTCTGCCATGGCGAGTGGCATTGGCCCGGCAGCGCGCAAAGTCCAGCCGCGACCGCCGCATCCTTATGCTTTCTTTACGCTGCGGACCAGCATTCGCCGTCGAACCTTTACCGGCCGCGCGCCTAGCTATGCTCCCGAACCAACCGGGAGTCCCTTCCATGCAGGACCTGCTCTGGCTCGCGATACTCGCGGGCCTGTTCCTCGCAACGCTCGCCTATGCGCGCCTGTGCGACGAGGCTTGACCCCATGACGCTGCACCTCGCGCTCGCAGGCCTGACCGCGCTCGGCCTCCTCCTCTACCTTCTGGTCGCGCTCGTCCGGCCCGAGAAGTTCTGAAAGCCATCGCCATGACCATACAGGGATGGACATTGATCCTCGCCTTCATCGGGATCACGATCGCTGTCGCCAAGCCCATGGGGCTCTGGCTGTTCGCCCTCTATGACGGGAAACGGACGCCGCTGCACCGCGTGCTCGGGCCGGTCGAGCGGGGCTTCTACCGTCTGGCGGGGATCGATCCGACCGCCGAACAAAGCTGGCGCCGCTACGCGCTCCACCTGCTGCTGTTCCAGCTGGTGGCATTGCTGTTCACCTACGCCGTGCTGCGGCTCCAGGCGGTGCTGCCGATGAACCCGCGCGGGCTCGCGGGCATCGGCGCGGATGGCGCGTTCAACACCGCGGTCAGCTTCACCACCAACACCAACTGGCAATGGTATTCGGGTGAGGTTGCGCTTTCGAACCTCAGCCAGATGCTCGGGCTCGCGCTCCACAACTTCCTGTCGGCCGCGACCGGCATCGCCGTGGCCTTTGCGCTGTTTCGCGGTTTCGCGCGCCGTCAGGCGAGCGGGATCGGCAATTTCTGGGCCGACCTGACCAGGGTCACGCTCTACCTGCTGCTGCCGATCTGCATCGTGTACGCGCTGTTCCTGGTCGCGAGCGGCGTGCCGCAAACGTTCGCGAGCCTTGTCGATGCGACCACGCTCGAAGGCGCGCGCCAGTCGATCGCGCTCGGGCCGGTCGCTTCGCAGGAAGCCATCAAGATGCTCGGCACCAATGGCGGCGGCTTCTTCAACGCCAATTCAGCACATCCGTTCGAGAACCCCACCGCGCTCACCAACCTCGTCCAGATGCTCTCGATATTCGCGATCGGCGTCGGACTGACCTGGTGCTTCGGCAAGGCGGTGGGCAACACCCGTCAGGGCTGGGCGCTGCTGGCCGCGATGCTGCTGCTTTTCGTGGGCGGTGTCAGCGTCGCCTACTGGCAGGAAGCGGTAGGCAATCCGGTGCTTCACCAGCTGGGAATCGCCGGCGGCAACATGGAGGGCAAGGAGGTCCGCTTCGGAATGGCCGCGAGCGCGCTGTTCGCCGCGGTCACCACCGCAGCCTCGTGCGGTGCGGTCAACGCGATGCACGACAGCTTCACGGCGCTGGGCGGCATGGTCCCGCTGTTCAACATCCAGCTGGGCGAAGTCGTGGTAGGCGGCGTCGGCGCGGGCATCTACGGCTTCCTCCTGTTCGCGTTGCTCGCGGTGTTCGTCGCCGGCCTGATGGTCGGTCGCACGCCGGAATATGTCGGCAAGAAGATCGAGGCGCGCGAGGTGAAGCTGGCGGTGCTCGCCATTGCGATCCTGCCGCTCTGCATCCTGGGCCTCACCGCGCTTGCGGCGGTGTTGCCGGCGGGGCTGGCGGGACCACTGAACCAGGGACCGCACGGGTTCAGCGAGATCCTCTACGCGTTCAGTTCGGGCGCGGGAAACAACGGATCTGCCTTTGCGGGGCTCAGTGCCGGCACCCCCTTCTACAACGGCCTGCTAGGCGTCGCGATGTGGCTCGGGCGGTTCTTCGTGATCGTGCCGGTGCTCGCGATCGCGGGCAGCCTCGCGGCCAAGAAGCACGTACCGGAGACGGCAGGCTCCTTCCCGACCACCGGTCCGCTCTGGATCGGGCTGCTCGTCGGCATCGTGCTGATCGTCGGCGGCCTCACCTTCCTCCCCAGCCTCGCACTCGGCCCGGTCGCCGATCACCTTGCGATGCTGAACGGCCAGCTTTTCTGAAGGCTACGTCCCATGACCACTTCGTCCATGTTCAAGGCCGAGCTGATCGTCCCGGCGATCGGCGACGCCGTCAAGAAGCTCGATCCGCGCCAGCTGGTGCGCAATCCTGTGCTGTTCACAACCGCGGTCGTGGCGCTGCTGCTGACGCTGTTGCTGGCGCTGGGCGGCGAGGCGCTGTCGGTGACGTTCCAAATACAACTGATCGTCTGGCTCTGGCTGACCGTGCTCTTCGGCACCTTTGCGGAGGCGCTGGCCGAAGGGCGCGGACGCGCACAGGCGGCGTCGCTGCGCGCCACCAAATCCGAACTGCAAGCCAAGCGCACGATCGGTGTCGCCGATGCCTATGAGATCGTCGGCGCACAGCTTCTCCAGAAGGACGACGTGGTGCTGGTCGAGACCGGCGACCTGATCCCCGCCGACGGCGAGGTGATCGAGGGCGTCGCCTCGGTCAACGAAAGCGCCATCACCGGCGAAAGCGCGCCGGTGATCCGCGAGGCGGGCGGCGACCGATCGGCGGTCACCGCCGGCACGCGCGTTATCTCGGACCGGATCAAGGTGCGCGTCACGCAGGAGCCCGGCCAAGGATTTCTCGACCGGATGATCGCGCTGGTCGAAGGCGCCGAGCGGCAGAAGACGCCCAATGAAATCGCGCTCACCATCCTGCTCGTCGGGCTGACGATCATCTTTCTGATCGCGGTGGCGACGATCCCCGGCTTTGCCAGCTATGCGGGCGGGAGCATTCCGGTCGCGGTCCTCGCCGCGCTGCTCATCACGCTGATCCCCACCACTATCGCCGCGCTGCTCTCTGCGATCGGCATCGCGGGAATGGACCGGCTGGTGCGCTTCAACGTGCTCGCCAAATCGGGCCGCGCAGTGGAAGCGGCGGGCGACATCGACGTGCTGCTGCTCGACAAGACCGGGACGATCACCGTTGGCGACCGCGCGGCGAGCGAGTTCCGTCCGCTGAGCGGCGTGGACAGCGACACGCTCGCCACCGCCGCGATGCTCGCCAGCCTCGCCGACGAGACCCCCGAGGGCCGATCGATCGTGACGCTGGCACGGGAGCGCTACGCGATCCCAGTGCGGGCGCTGCCCGGCGATGTCGAGGTGATCCCCTTCACCGCGCAGACGCGGCTCTCCGGCGTGATCATCGCCGGCAGCAGCATCCGCAAGGGCGCGGTCGATTCGATCCTGAAGGCGCAGCCCGCGCTTGCCGCTACCTCCGCCGCCGTCGAGCTGCGCCGCATCACCGACGAGATCGCCCGCGCCGGCGCGACCCCGCTGGCGGTGGTGAAAGACGGCACGCTGCTCGGCGCGGTCGCGCTCAAGGACGTGATCAAGGCAGGCGTGCGCGAGCGCTTCGCGGAGCTGCGCCGCATGGGAATCCGCACGGTGATGATCACCGGCGACAACCCGCTCACCGCCGCCGCCATCGCCGCTGAAGCGGGCGTCGACGACTTCCTCGCCGAAGCGACACCCGAGGACAAGCTGGCGCTGATCCGCAAGGAACAGGCGGGCGGACGGCTGGTCGCGATGTGCGGCGACGGCACCAATGACGCCCCGGCGCTCGCCCAGTCCGATGTCGGCGTGGCGATGAACACCGGTACGCAGGCCGCGCGCGAGGCTGGCAACATGGTAGACCTCGACAGCGACCCTACCAAGCTGATCGAGATCGTGGGTCTCGGCAAGCAGCTGCTGATGACGCGCGGCGCGCTGACCACCTTCTCGGTCGCGAACGACGTGGCGAAATATTTCGCGATCATCCCGGCGATGTTCGTCGTGCTGTATCCGGGGCTCGGGGTTTTGAACGTCATGGCGCTGGGCTCGCCCGAAAGCGCGATCCTGTCGGCGATCATCTTCAATGCGTTGATCATCCCGTGCCTCGTGCCGCTCGCTCTGAAAGGGGTCACCTACCGCCCGATGGCCGCAGGGCCTCTGCTCGCCCGTAACCTCGCGGTCTACGGCCTTGGCGGGCTGGTCGCGCCGTTCGCCGGGATCAAGCTGATCGACCTGGCCGTCACCGGCCTCAACCTCGCCTGAGGACTTGGAACCATGCTCACCGACCTGAAGACCGCGCTGCGCCCGGCGCTCGTCCTGACCTTCCTCTTTGCGGCTCTGCTTGGGCTTGCCTATCCGGCGGCAATCACCGGCATCGCCCAGATCGCCTTTCCCCATCAGGCGAACGGCAGCCTGGTCCGCGAGGAAAGCCGCGTGATTGGTTCCGAGCTGATCGGGCAGCGCTTCACCAGCGACCGCTACTTCCACGGGCGCCCTTCGGCAGCGGGGACGGAGGGTTATGACGCGACCGCCTCCTCCGGCTCGAACCTGGGGCCTGCCTCTCGCGTGCTCCACGATCGGGTCGTGGCCGACATCGCGTGCCTGCGCAGCACGGCGCCGGACGCACATCCGCCTGCCGATCTGGTGACGACCTCAGCCTCGGGACTCGATCCCCATCTCAGCCCCGCGGCGGCCCTGTTCCAGGTGGCGCGTGTTGCCCGCGCGCGGGGTCTGGAAAACGATGCTGTGGAGCGCTTGGTAAGGGGCGCGGTCGAGGAACCGCTGCTCGGCTTCGTCGGCGAACCGCGCGTCAACGTCCTCGCGCTGAATCGCGCGCTCGACCGGATGCCCGCGCGCCCCTAAACAACCCTATGGCCCTGCCGACCAAGATACTGATCATCGAGGATGAGGCACATATTCGCCGCCTGCTCCGTGCCGCGCTTGCGCGCGCGGGGCACAAGGTGATTGAAGCGGCCAGCGCGCGCGAGGGCCTGTCATTGGTCGACATCGAAAAGCCCGATGCGGTGCTGCTCGATCTCGGCCTGCCCGACCGCGACGGGCTGGAACTGATCCAGCCGATCCGCGCGCGCTCGACCGCGCCCCTGCTCGTCGTGTCGGCGCGAGAGGACACCGGAGAGAAGGTCGCGGCGCTCGATCTCGGGGCCGATGACTACCTCACCAAGCCCTTCGACACCGAGGAGTTGCTCGCGCGGATCCGCACCGCGCTCCGGCACCGGCTGGCCAGCAGCGCCGAACGCGAGCGGGTCGAGGCCGGCGACGTGACGATCGACCTCGCGCATCGCCGGGTGACACTCCACGGTGCCGAAGTGCACCTCTCGCCAAAGGAATATGACGTGCTCGCGGAACTCGCCCGGCGGCCGGATCGCGTCATCAGCCACGCCCAATTGCTGCGCACGGTCTGGGGCCCGGCGCACGAGCAGCGCGTCGAATATCTCCGCATCGTCGTGCGCAACCTGCGCCAGAAGCTCGAAAGCGATCCGATGCGGCCTCACCGCATCCGGAACGAGCCAGGGGTCGGCTATCGCCTAGTTATCGACTGACGGCTACCGACCCAGAAGGCGTCGTTCGCCGGTCGTGTTTGTGAGCGTCAGCTTCTGCCGGAACCTGCCATCCGCGTACGCGATTGCGCTCGTCAAGCTCGTGGACAAGGCTGTATGGGAGCGAGCGATCCTGCGGTCCGTCGCGTGAGGTGGGCGCGTCGCACCAGCACATTTGCATCCTTACCCGAGGATTTTGATGACACCTGCACGCGCCGCAACCTTCGCCCGCATCGCGCTCGGCCATGTGACACGCGAATATCCGCACAAGCCGGACCATGTCATGAGCGGCGAGCTGGACATATATCGACCCAAGCAGGTACATCCGATCTTTTTCGGCAGCTTTGACTGGCACAGTTGCGTGCATGGCTATTGGCTGCTCGTACGTATTCGGCGGCTCTATCCGGATTTGTCGGAAGTGGCGGCAATCGATGCGCTGCTCGCCGATTCCTTTGTCGCCGAAAAGGTCGAGGCGGAGTGTGGCTATCTCGATCGGCCTGCGTCGCGCACGTTTGAGCGGCCTTATGGCTGGGCCTGGCTGCTGATGCTGCAAAGCGAACTGCTGGTTGCGCACAGCCCGCACGCCGCGACGCTTAGCCCGCTGTCCGATGCATTCGCGCTGCTGTGGCGGAACCATCTGCCGCTATTGACCTATCCGGTCCGCGCCGGCACCCATGCTAATACTGCGTTCGCGCTGGTGCTTGCGGACCGTTATGCACGAGTGAGCGGCGACGTGCGGTTGCGCAAAGTGATGGTGGAACGCGCACAACACTGGTTCGGATCGGATCGAGTCGCGCAGGCATGGGAACCAAGTGGCGAGGATTTTCTGTCGCCGACCCTGATGGAAGCGCTGGCGATGCAACGCCTGCTGCCCAAGGAAGCGTTCACGGCCTGGTTCGCGTCGTTTCTGCCCGCGCTTGCTGCCGGCGCGCCGGCAGCGCTGTTGACGCCCGCCCGTGTCAGCGATCGGAGCGACGGAAGGATTGCCCATCTCGACGGGCTCAATCTCACGCGGGCTTGGGCGATGCGCGAACTCGCCAAGGTAACGGACGGCGCCGTGCGGAACGTGCTTGACGCAGCAGCCGACGATCATCTGAGGATGGCCATCAATGAAGTGGCCGGTGACTATATGGGTGAGCATTGGCTGGCGAGCTATGCCTTACTCGCGCTGACCGGTCTGGATTAGGCTGTCCTATTGATTTAAGCCCCTCGCGTGACGGCCCGGATCTGCGCAGGCAAATCGGCACTCGATTGGCGCAAGGCCGAACACCGAAGGGGGTGCCGCTATGACCTCGGAGAGATCGATTTCGGCGAAGGAGGGTTCGCGGTTGCTCACTGAAGAGCTGCCGATGCGGCGGCTCAACCTGAACCTCCTATATCCGCTCCACGCGATCCTGCATGCGCCGACATTGACAGAAGCAGGGCGTCGGGTGCGGCTGAGCCAGTCGGCGATGAGCCACGCATTGCGTAGGCTGCGTGATCATTTCGGCGACGATCTCGTTACGCATTCCGGCGGAGATCAGCATCTGACACCGCTGGGCGTCGCGCTTCGCGCCGAGATAAGGCGTGTGATGCAAGACGTTGAGGGCACCTTCAACTACGCGCTCCATTTCGACCCCCGCACGGCCGCACAGACGATTACCATCGCGGCGCCCGAAGCGATCGAACAGATGTTGCTGGGCCCCGTTCTGCGTGGACTGACCAATGATGCGCCCTCATTGAAAGTTAGACTGCTTCCCCTCGATATGGAAGCGCCCCAGCGGTCACTTGATCGCGGTGCCGATCTGCTTTTGCTCCCCGAAACGTCTGCCATCGATCGACTGGAGACGCTCCCCATCCTGATCGATCATGCGTCCTGCATGGTCTGGAGCGGCCATAGTGAGCTTGGCTCAAGCTATGAAATCAGCGAGAAGCTCTATCGGGCAGCACGGCATGTCGTTCCACAGGACGACGTAAGCTCGCTGCACTCTCTTGATGATTTCGGCGATGATCTGCTGAAGGCTAGGCAAATCTGGGTACGAACGACGTCACAAGCCACTCTCCCGGCTATCGTGATCGGCAGCGATTTGGTAGCGACGGGTAGTGCCTGGTTGTTCCAGTACTATGCGTCAATTATGCCGCTCAGGGTCATCACTGCGCCTTTCCTGACGAGAGAAACGGTTTTCGTCGCACAGTGGGCGAGCCATCGACGTCGCGACCCGATGTTGGCATGGTTCGTCAAGCGCATACAGGAGCAGGCTGAGCGCTTGCTCACCAAGCAGATCCCATCACCATCGATATCCATCATGCCAGCCATGAATAGTTAGAATTTGCGTGTCATTGAGGTGACGCATAGCCTTGGTCTGCGCAGAGAAACCCGGCCAATGCACTAGCGTTGAGACATGGATGCCTGCCCGCAGGAAGGACAGCTACGGTGGCAGTTCCTTGTCGAGGCCGCCGTTTCATTGCGCCGAGAGGCGCGTCCATTTTGGTCACAGGGTCTCGTTCGATCGGGCGTGCAGCCTTCTCTGCGCGTGGGATGACGCGCGACCCTGATAAGGGGGTCTTATGTTTGGTACGGCTGCAAAAATACGCTTGCTGTTGGGTGCCGCGAGTCTGGGTGGGATCGCGATCGTTGGAATCGTAGCGCCGTCGCCCGCATTCGCGCAGGGCGAGCGCAACGTAGATATCAATGTTTCCGTCATGCCGATGGCGAACGCGCTCCGGGAGATCGGCGCACAATCGGGTTCTGCTGTCGCGTTCGATCCCGATGCCGTCAAGAACCTCAACTCCCAAGCGGTTCGCCGGGCCAGATCAGCGCGCGTCGCGCTCCAGCAAGCGATCGATGGAACCAATCTCACGATCATTGAGTCTGCCAATGGCACGTTCGATGTCGTCAGCGGCATCGTCGTCACTGCCCGCCGGGATGAAGCCGAGACCAGCGTGCTCGTTCGGCAGTCGACGACATCCGACCGCAGTGGCCTGGGCCTTCGCGATCAACCTCGCAACACGCAGGTCATTTCGGCCAAGACGATCGAGGATCAGCAGGCGCTCGACATTACCGACGTTCTCCGCAATGCTGGCGGCGTTTCGGTGCAGGCGAACAATCCGAATACCGGCGCCAGCTATACGGTGCGCGGCTTCAGTGCGGCCGGGTTGGTGAACGGCCTTGCCGGTGGCTCGCAATACGGCGTGTCATCGGGGGCCAACCAGCCGATCGCGAACATCGAGCGCGTCGAGGTGTTGAAGGGCCCCGATGCGTTGCTGTCCGGCTTTGGCAATCTCGGCGGCAACGTCAATGTCGTAACGAAAAAGCCCAGCGCGGAGCAGCGGCTTGCTGTTTCGTTCGAAACGGGTTCGTTCGGTCTGGTCCGCGGCGTGATCGACGCCAACAATGCGATAACCGCTGACAAGAAGCTGTCGGCTCGCGTGATCGCCAGTGCGCAGACGATGGATCATAACTATGGCGGGTACCGGGGGAGCGAGGACTATCTGTTCGCGCCATCGATCCGGTTCAAGGATCGCCTGACGGACATCGTGGTTGGCGCCAGCCTTTCAAAGGCGAAAGCGGGTATCGGCGCCTACACACTGTTCAACAACAAGACTTTCCAGATCATAGAACGCGATCCGTCGGTGCCAATCTATTCCAAAGATCAGGGAATCGATATTAACACCGATCGCTTTTATTTCGATGTAACACGTAAAATTACGTCCGGTATCGACTTGGTCGTGCGTGGCATGCACGACGAAAACCAGTTGACGTTGCAGGTTTATCAGCTCGGCTACAACCGTGCCGGCAACCTCACGCTTGGCGTCGGTGGATCGCAGCAGACCGGCAAGTCCGATGCGCTCGACAGCTACCTTCGGGTCAAGGCGGGGATCGGCGATGTTGTGAAGGCGACCTTCAACGCGGGCTATAATTACAGCAAAGGATACACGGACCAGCGCAGTGGCACAACGTTTACACAAGTCGCCAACCCGCCCTTGGGCGAAAATACCAGCCTTGCTGTCCTCCCGTTCTCTCCCTTGGGCAATGTGCAGGCCCGGTCCGAAGGCAAGCAGGAGGGTGTCTATGGACAGGCATTGATCGAATTCTGGAAGATCAAGCTGATCGGTGGTGTCCGCAAGACATGGTTCGAAACAAGGGCGCAGTTCTTTTTCCCCGGCGCCACTCCCCAACCGGTGCAGAAGAAGGATGGCGTCTCACCCAGTGGCGGTATCATTGTCGATGTCACCGACCAACTGTCGCTCTTCGCCAACTACGCGCGGGGCGTACAGGCGATCTTCAATCTCGATCGTAACGGCAACTTCCTGCCCAACATCATCACCACCAACAAGGAAGCGGGCGTCAAACTCGACCTGTTCGCCAAGCGCGCGACGCTCAACGCATCCTATTTCGATATCCTGCAGGACAATACCATTCTCTTCAACCCGACCCTGGGGGGCTTCACATCAGAACCTGGCCAGCGCGGGCGTGGCATCGATCTGAACATCGCGGGTCAGTTGTTGCCTGGATGGACGGTAACCGGCTCCTACACCCGGACCAAGTATGCACAGCTAACTCCGACAGCGACACAGAACACGGTCGCGCGTCACCCGCGAGACACCTATAGCCTGTATTCAAGCTACCGTACCGGTATTGCCAATGGGATCACCGGCGGCGCGTCCGTGGGCCTTTACGGGCGGTCAAGCTCGTACGCCGATGTCCTAGGGCTATATGTCGTTCCGGGTGCGCGGCAGATCGACGTCAACGGCTTTCTCTCGATCGCGGGTTTCGACGTCAATCTCGGCGTCCGCAACATCTTCGACCGGCGCAATTACAACACCACAAGCGTATTCAGCTACGTCCCGGTTGACGAGCCGCGCAACGTGCGACTGTCTATCTCCAAACGCATCTTCTGATAGGCTGCGCCTGCCATGATTCCGTCGCCTGCCAATGTCGAGGAGACCCGCCGCGAGGCGGGTCTCCGGCCCCCTCAGCCTGCCCGCGAACGTACGGCGCACGCGTGGCGGCTGACGACGCGATATTTCGTATCCGAGGACTGGAAGGCGGCGTGGTTTCTGCTGGTCCTGTACACCGCCATTTCATTCGGCAGCGTGTACACGTTCATATTGTTGAACCACTGGCAGCGCGATTTCTTCGACTCGATCGAACAGCGGCAGTCGGGTCTGTTCATCACCTTGATTTCCACGTTTCTGTTGATCGCGGCATTTCAGGTGGTGGTGATCATAGCGAACAACCTCGTAGGTTGGACGTTGTCGATCCGGTGGCGCAACTGGCTGACCAACTGGTATATGGACCGGTGGTTTGCGCGTGATCGCTTCTATGAGATCGAACGCCTTCGCATGATCGACAATCCCGATCAGCGCATCGCCGAAGACATCAAGAATTTCACACTGGTTACACAAGGCAACTCACTGGTTGGCATAGCGGTTGGCCTGGCCGGAAGCCTGATCAGCGCGGTCAGCTTCGGCTACATCCTCCTCCAGACCTCGGGGCCGCTGGCAATGCCCATTGCAGGCTATCGGGTTTCGCTTCCCGGCGGAGACCTTATCTGGTTCGCCATCGTCTACGTGCTGTTCGGCTCCGTGGTCATCACCTGGATCGGCAGGCCCTATATCCGCCGTCGTATGCGCGAGCAGCACTATGAGGCAGATTTTCGGTCAAACCTTATTCACGTTCGCAGAAACGGGGAGCAGATCGCCTTTTCAGGGACGCAGGCGCTGGAAAAGGGCGGGTTGATGGGATCATTCGCCAATATCCGGCGAAACTGGTATCGGCTTATGTGGGCGAACATCGGCCTGAGCGCAGGGAGCAGCATTTACGAGCGGGTCATGACCGTGATTCCGCTGTTCCTGACGGTGCCGAGATTTTTTGCCGGTCAGATCAGCTTTGGCCAGGTGATGGCGTCACGCGATGCCTTTACCCAATTCAGCTCGTCCCTGTCCTATTTCGTCCAGGTCTATCCCGGTCTTGCGCAGCAAATCGCCAACATCAACCGTCTCAAGGCGCTGGACGATTCGATCGACGATGAACGACCGCGCGGCATAGCGTTTCGACCGGGTGCGACCCAAGACGGCATCGCGATCCACGTGGAGAATTTGGAACTGCGCCGTCCGAATGGCGAACCACTGCTCGCAATTGGCGAGTGGAAGGTCCAGCAAGCCGAGCGCTGGGTGATCGAGGGAGCGTCGGGGGCGGGCAAGACCACGCTGCTGCGCGCCATCGCCGGCTTGTGGCCTGATGGTGCCGGGTCGGTCGCTATAACCCGCCACGGTACTGCCATGTTGGTGCCGCAGCGTCTTTATTTACCGCTCGGCTCGCTGAAGAATGCGATCTGTTTCCCCGATCGCGCCGACGATCATGATGACGCCACCATCGCGGCATTGCTGGAAACGGTTCGGCTCGGTGCTCATGTCGATGACATGCACGCGCTGCGCATGTGGCAGGACGAACTGTCGCCTGGGGAACAGCAGCGTGTCGCCCTCGCCCGTATTCTCCTTCAGCGCCCGACTTTGCTCGTGCTGGACGAAGCGACAAGCGCGCTCGACGCCGAAAATGCCGCGCATTTCTATGAAGCAATCCGCGCGGCGATGCCCGACGCCACCATTGTGAGTGTCGTCCATAACGGGAAGCTGGCCACCCACCATACGCATCGGCTGCAACTGAATGATGGCCATGCAATTTCGGCGATCATCGAAGAGACGACATGACCACGTTGCTGACCCATCGCGAGGCGGAACTGCGCGACGCCGCCGCGCTGGCTGTCGACCTTGCAGCTCGGCGCGGGGGCAAAGCGCGCGCGTCGGTTCATCATGAAGGCTTCGCAAAGGTCGCGGTGCGCGACGGCGAGGTCGAGACGGCCGAGCGCAGCGTCAGTCAGGGGCTGGGCGTCACCATATTCAGCGAGGGGCGGCAAGGGTCGGCATCCACGGCGGGATTCGACAGGGAGGCGATCGAACGGGTCGTTGAAGAGGCGATGCTGATCGCGGGGCATGTCCAGCCCGATGCGGATGCAGCCCCACCAGCGGCAGAGTCGCTCGCCTTTTCAGGCCCTGCGCCAGAACTTTACGCCTACAGTCCGCGCGGTCCCGATGTGTTGCTGGACGCGGCACAGGCGCTGGACCGCATGGCGAACGACCTTGCCAGTGGCGACAGTCGCCTACGAGCAGGCGAGTCCGTCGCAGTCGCGACCGAAGGCCTCTGGGCGCTGGCGAACAGCGACGGCTTCTGCCGGAGCACCCAACGCTCTAACGACGGGCGGTGGTCTGTGATGCTGGCACAGGATGACGTCGGCAGAACCTCCGACTTCTGCCAGTCGCAGGAACGGTGCGTAGCTGCGCTGCTGCCGCCCGCCGTCATCGTCGGGCGTGCGGCTGAACGGGCGCTCCGGGGATTGGGCGCGCGCGCGGTCGCCAGCCGACGTGGCCCGGTACTGTTCGACCCACACACGGCATCGGTGCTGGTCGGCGAACTCGCCGGTGCGCTGACCGGCCATGCCCAGTATCTTAGGATGAGCTTTCTTCCCGATCCGATCGGTCGCAGCGTTGCCGCGTCACACCTCGACTTGAGCGAGGAGCCGTTCGAACCGCTTGGACTGGCGAGCGGCGGATGGGACAGCGAAGGGATCCCCGGGTCGTCGCGCACAATCCTGCGCCAGGGTATCGCCGAGGGTCTGTTCCTGTCGACCTTTTCGGGCCGCAAGCTGGGCATGGCATCGACCGGCAATGCCGATGGCTTCTACAATCTGCGGCTGACAAGCACGGCGGCAGGTGGCGATTGGCAGGCGATGCTGGACATGCTCGGCACCGGTCTTGTTGTGACCGAATTTCAAGGCGGAAAGACCGATCCCGTCAGCGGCAATTGGACACGGGCGATCAAGGGCCTGTGGGTGGAGGGCGGCGTCGTCGTCCACGCGGTTACCGACGTCACGCTTGGCGGCACCATGGCGGCCATGTTGGTCGGCATTCGGGCGGTGGGCCATGATGTCGAGCGTCAGGGCGCGATCCGAACCGGGTCGATCCTGATTGATGACATGCATATCGGAAGCAAGGCATGAACGGTGGCGACCTCGCGATCGCGATCGCAAAGGCGCGGCTGCTCGGCCCGGCGGGGCTGGACGAGGCTGCGCTCGGTCGTGCACTGGGCCAGTTGGCAGGAGGCGGCGCTGATCTTGCCGATCTCTTCTTTGAGACGACGAGCCTGCGCACCTGGCGGCTGGAGGGCGGGCGCGTTACCAGCGGCGGCTTTTCGATGCGCCATGGCGTCGGCGCGCGAGAGGCGCATGACGGCCATATCAGCTTTGCGCATTCGGCCGATATGCGCGAGGGCGCTCTTCAGGAAACGGTTCGTGCAGTTCGGGCCCTCGCGCGTGAGGGCGACCCGTCCAAGCATCCACAAGGGATCGCGCTCAACCGTCAGGCGGCCGGCCATTTTCTCTACCCCATCATTGACGTGGTCGCAGTCGAGGATGCGACCGCCTGGATCGCGCTGTTGGAGCGGATCGATCAGCTTGCGCGTTGTCACGATCCGCGGATCGTCCGCATCGACGCCAATGTTCGCGCGCAGGACACCGCAGTACTTGTCGCCAATGCCAATGGATTGCTGGCCGGCGATGTGCGGCCCCTGACGATCCTGGCTGTCATGGTCGTCGCCGAAGCGAACGGTCAGCGCGCGCGCGGTCAGGCAGGATTGGGGCGACGTGCAGGACTGGCAGGCTTCGACACCACGTCGGTCGAAGCGATGGTTGAGGCGGCCGTGCGTATGGCGCTGCAAAATCTCGAAGCGATCCCGGCGCCGGTCGGCGAAATGCCGGTGGTGCTTGGGCCAGGCTATCCCGGTGTACTCTTTCACGAAGCCGTCGGTCACGGGCTGGAGGGCGACCATCATCGCAAGCATCTGTCCGCTTTCGACGGCAAGCTGGGGGAGCGGATTGCCGCACCGGGCGTCACGGTGATCGATGATGGCGGGATCGAGGGACGGCTGGGATCGCTGGGTATCGATGACGAAGGCACTGCGCCCGATCGGACGATTTTGGTCGAGGACGGCGTGCTGACCGGTCTGATGCAGGATTGCCTCAATGCTGGCCTTATGAATACGCGGTCCACCGGCAATGGCCGTCGCCAATCCTATGCGCATCTACCGATGCCGCGCATGACCAACACCTTTCTGGCAAATGGGGAGGCCGATCCGGCCGACATCATCGCCTCGATCGATCGTGGCATATATGCGACCGAATTCGACGGCGGGCAGGTCGACATCGTCACCGGACGCTTCAACTTCACCACGATCGAGGCCTGGCTTGTCGAGAAAGGCAAGCTGGTCGCGCCCCTTCGCGGTGCGACACTTATCGGCGTCGGTCATGAGGCGCTTCGTCACATCTCAATGGTCGGCAACGACCTGGCTTTCGATACCGGCATGGCAACCTGCGGCAAGCAGGGACAGACGCTGAGCGTCAGCGTCGGACAGCCGACGCTCCGCATCGACAGGATGATGGTCGGCGGACAGACCGGCTGATTTACCCCGAACCCCAATTTCGCCAAGAGGATAATTATCATGCGTAGTGCGACCGAGCAGGATTTCGATGACATCGTCATGAAGAACGACAAACCGGTGCTCGTCGATTTCTGGGCGCCCTGGTGCGTGCCCTGCAAGGCGCTCGCTCCGACGCTCGACGAACTGGCCGAGGAGTATGCAGAGGAAATGGAGGTCGTGAAAGTCGATATCGAGGCCAATCCGGCGCTGGCGACCCGGTTCGGGGTGCGCGGCATTCCGCTGCTGATGGTGGTCAAGGACGGCGCAGAACTGGCGCGGACCTTCGGCACGATCTCGCGCAGTCGGCTGGATGCGTTCGTCGAAGCCCATGTCGGAGCGGCAGGATGATTGACATCGCCTTTCGCGGTGATCCGGCGGTCAAGGCGCAGGCGCTTGCCCGCCTGCGCAGCCATATCGCCGCCGGGACATTCGTCATCTTTCCCGCATGGGAAGACGGCAAGGCCAACTTGATCGGCGCGCTCGTCGAATCCGACGACAAACAGGCTTTCGCTGACCAATATGGCTATCCTGTTGCGCTCGCAACGACGCTGGAAGGCATCGTTAACGCTTTCAGGTTCGGGCCGAACGCTGAGGCCTTTGCCGAATCCTTGCTGGCGCGCACCCCGGTCGGAGCCGATCTGTCCCGGCTCGTGTCGCAGGTGCTCGTCTACATTCTCGAGCGACCCGACATCGTCCCGCTGACGACCAGACACCCCGAAGTGGAGCAGTGTCGCCGCGCAGTCGTTGCTCTCCACCAACGCCTCATAGCTGGCGATGAACCCGGTCGAAGGGAGTGGAAGTCCGCGCGCTTGGCCTCCGTCGCCGCGAGCGACGGCATCACCGATGACTCCTTCTCGCACTTGGCGGGGATGGTCGTTGAGTCGGCGGCATGGCCGGCATCGATGCGCAGCGTGCTGCACGACACGCTGGGCGCCTGTGGTCGCCTGGAAAGCCAACAGGTAATGGATGCCATCGGCTGGACGGAGGCAGACGAGAGCCGCGTCTTCAGGATTCGGGAACAGGCTGAGGTCGATGGGCGCATGGCCGAATTCGACGGCCTGGAACGGGTGCTGGCCCTGCTTGATGCCGACGATCCCGAACTTGCTCGCGGCTTCCGCGAGCGGCTCGAAGAATTCAACAAGCTGGGGGAAACGTACCGGACTGTGGGATGGAAGATTATCGAACTGGTCGAACGGTCGCCGATCGCCGTCTCACCGCGCGAGAATGTCAACTGACGCAATACGCAGGGGATGTGCCCCACATGAATGGATGACGATGAACCCTTTGCTGAAGACGCTGGAGCTGCCGTGCTTCGATGACATCCGGGCGGATCAGATCGAGTCCGCACTCGACCAGGTAATCACCGATCATCAGGCTGTCGTCCGTACACTGGTGGAGGCCAGACCCCTGAGCTTCGCCGAGGCATGGATGCCGCTGGAGCGGGCGGATACGGCTATCGCTGGAGTCTGGTCGGCGGTTTCGCATCTTCACGGTGTCGCCGACACGCCAGAACTGAGGTCTGCCTTTGTGGCCGGGCAGGCGCGTCTGGTCGAAAGCCATCTTCAGGTGATGCAGAACAAGGCACTGTACCAGGTTTTGCTCGCTCTTACCCGAACGCCTGAATTCACCACTTTGCCCGACGCGGATCGCGCAGCGGTGGAGCATGTGCTCCGCGATTTTCGCCTTGCCGGCGTGGCGCTGGATGTGGAGGATCGCGGGCGCTTCGCCGCGATCACGGTGGAATTGTCCAGTCTGACGACCGCGTTCGGAAACGCGGTGCTCGATGCGACTGATGCCTGGTTCGAACATGTAGAGGATGCCGGGTTGCTCGCCGGCGTTTCTGAAGCGGACAAAGCGATGTTTGCCGATGCAGCAAGCGCGCGAGGGCTTAAAGGCTGGGTCGTGACGCTGCAGATGCCGAGTGTGAACGCGATCCTGACCTTCGCCGAGGATCGCGCGCTGCGTGAGCGCGTGTACACGGCATTCGGCACGCGTGCATCCGATCAGGGTCCTCATGCCGGACAGTTCGACAATTCCGGTCGGATCGCCGCAATCCTGGATTTGCGTCGCGAAGCCGCCGAACTGCTGGGCTTCGCTGATCCTGTCGAACAGTCGCTGGCGACCAAGATGGCGTCGGGCTCCGAAGAAGTGGTGGCGTTCCTGCGCGACCTGGGGCGTCGTGCCAAGCCAGCCGCCGAACGGGAGCTCGACTCGCTGGCCTCCCATGCTGCCGAGAATCTCGGCATTGAGGACCTTCAGGCCTGGGACGTTGCCTTCGTATCGGAGCGGCTGCGCAAGGAACGCTATGCGGTCGATGAACAGGACGTGCGCGCATATTTCCCGGTCGAGCGCGTTGTAGCGGGGTGGCAGCAGTTGCTTGACCGGCTGTTCGGCATTCGCCTGGTGTCGCGTGATGACGTGCCCCTCTATCATCCCGACGCTTGTTATTATGATGTTAAGGATGAAAAGGGCGAGGTATTCGCCGGCGTCTACCTCGACCTGCACGCCCGCCCCGCTAAGCGCGGCGGCGCATGGATGGCACAGGCTCGACCACGCCTGAACGACGGCGATGTCAGGCGCGTCCCGGTCGCCTATATCGTCTGCAATTTTGCGCCCAGGAGCGATGGCAATCCCTCCCTGTTGAGCCACAGGGACGTGGTGACATTCCTGCACGAGACGGGACATTGCCTGCATCATCTGTTCACGCGGGTCGATCGTCCCGGCATTGCCGGCACAAACGGTTTTGAGTGGGACGCGATCGAGCTGCCAAGCCAGTTGATGGAGGATTTCGCCTGGGACCGGGAGGTGCTTCTCGGCATGTCCGGTCATTACCGGACGGGTGCGCCACTTCCGGAAGAGCTGTTCGACAATCTGTTAGCTGCCCGCAAGTTCCTTTCCGGTATGTTCATAGTGCGCCAGGTGGAATTCGCGCTGTTCGACCTGCTGCTGCATCTTGGGACACTGGGCACCGACCCCATGGACATAATCGAGGCGGTGCGGGACGAGGTTGCGGTGGTGCGCCCGCCGGCCTGGCATCGCTTCCCGCACGCCTTCACCCATATCTTCGCGGGTGGCTATGCCGCTGGCTACTACAGCTACCTTTGGGCGGAAGTGCTTGCTGCAGACGGTTTCCAGCGTTTTGCGGAGGCAGACTTGATCGATCGTTCAGTGGCGGCGACATTTCGCGACGAGGTGCTGGCGCGCGGAGCCAGCCGTCCGGCGGTCGAGAGCTTTCGGGCATTTCGCGGGCGCGACGCCGACCCGCGAGCCATGCTGATGCGGCATGGACTTACGGACGAAGTCGTCGCCGTGTCGTCCTGACTGACGGCGACGGCCCTGCGATTCATATCGGATGGAGCTGACCTTCAATGAGTGCGCATAGCAGTGACACCGTTGCGCGCGCCTGGCGCGCGGAAGCCGTTCGCCGGATCGAGGCGGACTATAACCGTTCGGCTGACACGCATCTCATCAGGCTCGATCTGCCACGCTACCCTCAAATCAAACTGTATCTGAAGGATGAGAGCAGCCATCCGACCGGTAGCCTGAAGCATAGGTTGGCCCGTTCGCTCTTCCTGTATGCGCTTTGTAACGCCTGGATCGGGCCCGAAACCTGTGTCATCGAGGCGTCCTCGGGGTCGACTGCCGTCAGCGAGGCCTATTTTGCACGGATGCTGGGGCTGCGGTTCATTGCCGTCGTGCCGGCAACCACTGCTGCGCCCAAGCTTGACGCGATCCGCTTCCACGGCGGCGAGATCCACACCGTCGACGACCCGCGTACGGTGTACGACGTTGCGCATCGACTGGCTCGCGAGCCCGGCGGTCATTATCTCGATCAGTTCACTTATGCCGAGCGCGCCACCGACTGGCGCGGCAACAATAATATCGCAGAGAGCATCTTCGCACAGATGGCGGCCGAGGAATATCCTGTGCCAACCTGGGTGGTGTGTGGCGCTGGCACAGGCGGCACATCCGCCACGATCGGTCGTTATATTGCGTATCAACGCCACACCACGCGGCTTTGCGTCGCCGATCCGGTCCATTCAATCTTCCACCGTCACTTCGCGGATCGCAACGCGATTGCTCTGCCCGAAGGATGCGCCAGTTGCATCGAGGGGATCGGACGACCGCGTGTCGAACCCAGCTTCATCCCGTCAGTGATCGATCGGATGATCGCAGTCGAGGATGCACAAAGCATCGGCGCAATGCGCGCTTTGTCTCGGCGCCTTGGGAGGATAGTGGGGGGTTCGACCGGCACGAATCTCGTCGCATGTACGAAGCTGATAGAAGAAATGTCGGCGCGGAGAGAACAAGGTTCGATCGTCACAATAATATGTGATGGCGGTGAGCGCTATGGATGCACCTATTATGACGACGGCTGGCTCTCAGCACGTGGATTCGACTGGCAAACGCACGAAACCGTGGTTGACGGATTTCTCTCGGGTTGAAGGAAATGATTCAAAGCCCGAGGATAGGCACTAACTATCGCCTGTACGTTCATTATGACGTTTTCTTGTAGTTGGAAAAGCCGACGGCCAAATAATGAAGATCGATATGCTCAGACAACATCAGAGCGTCGTCGACATTGATGCCTCGTCTGGATAGGCTTTGACCGGCTAAGGCCGTCCGAGAAACGCCATTTACGCGCAGCGGGTGGAGACGGTGCTCTCACTGCGGCAATGCGATGAGCAAAGGTCAGCCTATCCCTAGTGTTACCTGATTGTTGCCGTTCAGGAATGTCCGCAGGCGGGGACAGTGCAGCGAGGGCTTACGGCGTTCTACGAATGACCGCTCTCGGCGTGGCCGGACATTCCCATTTGCGGCGGTGATCGGCAGCAAAGTCCCAATTATAGCCATTGGAGCGACATCCACGCTCGCGCTTACGGAAAACGGCAAATGGGTTTCGATCGTGAAAGTGTGCAGGCGAAGCCTACTTATCCCGTTCGCCGTGAGGGCGTCGAATTCATCCGGTCGATGATGTTCCAGGCTTCGGCAAGAGGAGCCTGACTCACGGCCCGAACCGCTCGACAATCGCATCCGCGTGCACACGTGCCTCTCCTGCCCAAGTCGCCAGCCATTCGCGATAGCTGGAGGCCGCGAACACTACCTCGGCTCCCGCGACAGCATCGGCAAAGCGCGCGATCTCATCCCGGTGACGGGCGTGGACATCGGGAGAGATGGCGCCGGTTCCGCGCGTCGTCGGCTCGGCAAAGAGATACAGGAGCACCGGTCGCTTGCCTTGACGACGTGCTTCGGTGCGCAGGCCGAGCGCATGCTTGACCAGCTGCGCCGCGTCCAGGTGAACGAACCGGACCGCCCCGCTCCGCAAGCCATCGCGCATCGCTGTGAACGGGCCCATAGCCTCGCCCCACACATCACGGTCATAGGCGTCCGATAGCGCTACGGTCTTGGTGTCCCTGAAAGGCTCGAAGCGCTTGCTTTCGATCCCGATCAGGTGGGTCTCGGTCTCGACTGCGGCATCCAGCCAGGGGTGGCGACCGCCCGACCAGGGAAAGCGCAGCTGCCGCTCCACCTGAACCGCCGTCGCAGGCCAGTCGATCTCGGGCAAACAGGGGAAGGGCGGCAGGTCGGCCGGACGCTCGAGAAACCAGCCGAAGCTGTTCGCCGCCAGTGCGGCGCTGCTCTCGGGGCTGGCGAACTTGCCGCTCGCGATCTCGTTGCCGCCCGCTTGGCCGAGGGCCGCCAGGACGAGGTGCTCGGGAACTCCGGGAAGAAAAATGCTCATGCGACTCATCATGCCGCCAGTGTAGAATTTCGCCACGTCAGAAGCGGTCGTGCCTGATCGCAGCAGCTAGCCAGGTCGGTTCACCCATGCTATCCGCCCCGCCATGACCTTCACCACGCCTCGCCCCATCAACGGAACCGTCTGGATCTGACGGGCGCATTGCGGCGCCCGCTCGGCCGGGTGCCTGTGCGAGCGCGAGTTGAAGGTTTTCTCCACCGCCATCGGCA
>CAZHGR010000015.1:0-43743 GCA_964532255.1 uncultured Sphingobium sp. | reverse complement strand
CGTCGGCGTGATGGGCGATGGCCGCACCTACGACAATGTCCTCGCCCTGCGCGCGGTGACCTCGACCGATGGCATGACGGCGGATGTCTATCCATTCGACGCCGCCTTCCTCAGCCGCGTCGCGACGCGGATCATCAACGAGGTGAAGGGCGTCAACCGCGTCGTGTACGACTATACGTCGAAGCCGCCCGGCACGATCGAGTGGGAGTGAGTTCGCCCTACCGCCAGATTGTCTGAGACGAAGCCGCGGCGTCGTGGCCTGCCCCGCACGCGCATGATCCGTCGTCAATCAGCAGAGGCGACCGGCGGGCTGGATTGATCACAGTGGACGGCGCCGCTTGCCGCCTCGCCCAAGCCGGTGCGCAGCCCTTGTCCGCGATTGCGGGTCCCCCGACTTTTCCGGTCCGCGACAGCGTACTGGGCCTTTGATTCGGCAGCCCGACGGTGTAAATGTGAGCGATCACATTCTGTGACATATGTCGGCACCCCCACAAAACGCCGGCCAAAAACCGACAGTTAGGAGACCCCCGATGAGATTCTTGAAGGGCCTGAAATCGACCGCGCGATCGACGCGTCGGCATATGGCGACGGTGACCGCCTGCGCTGCACTGTCCGTCCTGACACCAGGCGGCGCGGCGGTGGCGCAGGATGAGATGACGCCGATCGCCACCCCGAAGATCGCAGACGCCATCGAACTCGGCACCGGTCCCCTGCCCGGCGCCACCGCCCCCGAATCATGGCACTCGCAATATGGCAGTAAGTTCGCGCGCAACGTTACCGTCGCAACGCTCACGCCGTTTCTCCCCGATCCCGCCAAGGCGACCGGCGCGGCTGTTGTCGTCGCGCCCGGCGGCGGCTTCCGTACCCTGTCCATGGAGAACGAAGGCTGGGATGTCGCGCGCGCGCTCGCGGCCCGCGGAGTAGCTGCCTTCGTGCTCAAATACCGGCTGAACCAGACCCCGCGCGAGATGCCCGCCTTTGAGCGCTCGATGCAGGAGATGTTTTCCGCCACCGCAAGCCGGCCGCGCATGGACCCCGATCAGACGATCGCCGCCATCCAACCGCAGATTGCCGATTCACGCGCCGCCTTTGCGCTGATTCGCCGACGCGCGACGGAATGGCGGGTCGACCCCGATCGCATCGGAATGGTCGGCTTTTCGGCGGGCGCGATGCTGACGATGGCGACGGCGCTTGCCGGACAGGATGCCAAGCCCGCCTTCATCGCCAACATCTACGGTCCGCTGGCCCCGGTCACCGTCCCCGCGGGCGCACCACCGCTGTTCGTGGCGCTGGCCGCCGACGATCCGTTCTTCGCGGGTGCAGGCTTCGGACTGATCGAACGGTGGCAGACGGCTAAGCGGCCGGTCGAGTTCCACCTCTATGAACAGGGCGGCCACGGGTTCGGCATGTACCAGAAGACGACCACGAGCACCGGCTGGTTCGACGACTTCACGCGCTGGATCGGCATGCACGGCTTTTTGAAGCGGGCCGGCTAGAACGACTCCGGCACCGACGGGCCCGGCGGCAATGTCGTCGGGCCGGCGTCCGCCCGCAGCCACTCGGCGCGGGCGTCGCGGCTGTTGCAAATGCCCGTTATACGCTTATGGTAGCGCTCACTATAATCACAGGAGAGGTTGGCATGTCCTTTCGCCATGTGCTGCTCGCAGCACTGATCGCCGGTACGAGCACGTCCGCAATCGCTCAGGAGACGCAGCTCCGGCTCGACCGGTCGGACTATTTCGAAGCGCCGGGCGTCAACTGGCTGATCTTCTCCAACGTCAATGAAGGGCTGTTCGCCGACGCCAAGATCAGCGGTGTCGAACTGATCCATCAGGGCATCCGCACCGCCACCAATGGCGACGTCCGCCTGTCCGCGACGCCGGGGCAATGGGATCCGGCCGCGCAGTTCGTCAGCCGGCGGGTCGACAAGGCGGCCGGCGTGATCGAGGCGGTGATGCAATATCCCGAGTTCCGCTACACCATCCGCGCCGAGCGGCGGGGGGCGTCGGTGGTGCTCTCGGTCCTGCTCGACCAGCCGCTGCCTGCCGCGATGGTCGGCAAGGCCGGCCTGAACCTCGAATTCGTTCCGTCGGCCTATTGGCACCGCTCCTATCAGGCGGATGGCAAGCCGGCGCTGTTTCCCCGCCACCCCACCAGCGCGATGACGCTGACGCCGGAACGCAATGCGGCCAGCGGGCGCAGCGATGGACCGGGGGCGGAGCCTCTGCCGTTCGCCACCGGCCGACAGCTCGTCCTCTCGCCGGAGGATCCCGCCCGCCACGTTGCCATCGGCGCGGCCGAAGGCACGCTCGCCCTGTTCGACGGCCGTAATCAGGCGACGAATGGCTGGTATGTGGTGCGCCAGCTGATCCCGGGGGGACGCACGGGCAAGGTGATCGAATGGACGCTCGATGCAGCGGCGACGCCGGGATGGCTACGCCCCCCGGTGATCGCCCACTCGCAACTCGGCTACGCGCCCGGCGCCACCAAGGTCGCGACGATCGAACTCGACCGCGACGACAGGCGTGCGTTGCAGCCCCGCCTGCTGCGCGCGGACGCGTCCGGCAAGATCACGCCCGTTGCGCTGCCCGCCGCGCGCGAATGGGGCAATTACCTGCGCTATCGCTATCTTCAGGTCGATTTCAGCAGCGTCTCGGTGCCCGGCACCTATATGCTTGAATATGGCGATACGCGAACCGCGCCGTTCCCGATCGCGCCCGGCCTGTTCGACACCTCCTGGCACGCCAGCAACGACGTCTATCTGCCCGTCGCGATGGACCATGTGGAGGTCAACGAGGCATATCGCGTCTGGCATGGCGACGCGCATCGCGACGATGCGCGCCAGGCGCCCGTCAATCACGAGCATGTCGACCTGTATCGCCAGGGTCCCACCACCGACACGCCGTTCAAGCCGGGCGAGCATACTCCGGGCCTGAATGTCGGCGGATGGCTTGACGCCGGCGACTTCGACATCCGCACCCCGACCCAGCACGACGTCATCCGCCAGCTGGTCGACATATGGGAGCAATTCAGCATCGACCGCGATACGGTTGCGGTCGACTGGACCGCGCGACGCGTGGAGCTGCATGTTCCCGACGGCACGCCCGACATCCTCCAGCAGATCCGCCACGGCGCGATCCAGTTGCTCGCGCAATATGACGCGGTCGGCCACGCCATCAGCGGCATCGTCGAGCCGGATGTGGGCCAGTACACCCATCTGGGCGACCCCGCGAGCAAGACCGACGGCCTCGTCTTCGACCCCGCGCTGAAGCCCTATGAGCGCGCCTATGACCAGAACGGCGGGCGCAGCGGCACGCCCGACGACCGCTGGGCGTTCACCAGCAAGTCGTCGGCGCTCGACTACGGCTCAGCCGCCGCTCTGGCGGCAGCCTATCGGGCGTGGCGCGGGCGCGACGATGCCTTCGCGCAACGCTGCCTCGATCGTGCGCGCCGCGTCTGGGACGAGGAACAGTCCCGGCCGCCCGTCATCTTCAGCCACGGCAACACCACAGGCGCTCCGATCGCGGCCGCCGAGTTCGACGCCGCCGTCGAGTTGCTGCTCGCGACCGGCGACAAGCGCTATGCCAAGCGGGTCGCGGCGCTCGCGCCAGAGATGCTGAAGTCGTTCGACCGGTCCGCAGTCACGATGGTCCGGGCGATCCCGCAGATGCCGCGCGCCTATCGCGCAATGGTCGAATCGGCGGCGGCGAAATGGGCCGGGCAGGCCGCCGCTATGATCCGCGCCAATCCGTTCGGCGTGCCGATCACCGACGGTAGCTGGGCGGGTAACAGCAGCGTGCTGGCGTTCGGCCTGAACGCCTATGCGCTGCACAAGGCCTTCCCCAAGGTCGTCGATCCATCGCCGGTCGCGCGCGCGCTGGATTATCTTCACGGGCATCATCCGGCGTCCGACCGTTCCTTCGTATCGGGCGTAGGCGCGCTCTCGAAGGAGGTCGCCTATGGCAGCAACCGGGCCGACTTTTCCTTCATCCCTGGCGGTGTCGTACCCGGCGTTCTCATCCTGAAACCCGACTATCCCGAGAACCGCGACGACTGGCCGTTCTTCTGGGGCGAGAATGAATATGTCGTGCCGGAGGGCGCCATGTACATCGCGCTGGCCAATGCGGCCCGCCAGCTCGAACGGGAGGGCGCGCCAGTGCGGCGCTGAAGGATGACGGCACTTGCCGTCGGCACCGGCGGCGGGTGAAGAGGGAGTGATGCCGGAGCGAAGTGCCGCTTCGATTCATCGCGGACGCGCCCCGGGGGACTGCCATGCACATCACGCCGACCGAGGCCTTGCTCCTCGCGATGCTGGTCATTTTCACCGGACCTTATCTGGTCTGGCGACTGGGCCGCACGGATCACTGGGCACCACTGGTCGTCGTGCAGATCGTGGGCGGTATCCTGCTCGGCCCCGGGGTGCTGGGCGCGGCCTTTCCCGCAGCCTATGCGGCGATTTTCACGCCCGCCACAGCGACCGCGCTGGGCGGCATCGCGACCTGGGCGGTGATGCTGTTCGTATGGACAGCCGGGATCGAGCTCAATCTGGGCGACGCCTGGAAAAACCGTGCCGAAACCGGTGTGACCGCCGGACTTGCGCTGGGCGTTCCGTTCGCTGCCGGTACCCTGGCGGCGATGGCCATGATCCAGTTTCCCGGCTGGCGCGGTCCCGGAGGCAGCGACTGGCAGGCGGTGCTGGGGATCGGCATGGCCTGTGCCGTCACCGCTCTGCCCATCCTCGTCCTGTTCCTCGAGAAGCTGGACATTCTCCACACGCCGCTCGGCCAGCGGGTGCTGCGCTATGCCAGCCTTGACGACATTGCGATCTGGGCGGTGCTGGCGCTCATCCTGCTGGACCATGACCGGATGTGGCGTCAGGCCGGATTTCTGGCGGGGTTCGCCGCCGCGACATGGATAGTCCGGGGGCTGATGGCGCGGTTGCCCGAGCGCGACCGATGGCACCTCGCCCTGGCATGGCTCGCAGCCTGCGGCCTTGCCGCCGACTGGGGCGGCTTGCACTATATGGTCGGCGCATTCCTGTCGGGCGCGGTGCTCGATGCCAGATGGTTCGGCGGACCGGCAATGGAGCGCTTCAGGCACGTCGTCCTGATGGCGATCATGCCGGTATTCTTCCTCTCAACGGGACTTCGCACCCAATGGGACATGGGCGGTCCGACGGTGTTCGCCGCTGCGGCGCTGCTGCTGGCGGCTTCGGTGGGCGGCAAGCTCGTCGGCGTTCATCTCGCGGCGCGAATACTGGGCTGGAGAGCAGGCGAATCCACGATCATCGGCTGGCTGCTCCAGACCAAGGCGCTCATCATGATCATCTTCGCGAACATCCTGCTCGACAAGGCGATCATCAGCAACGCGGCCTTTACCGCCCTGCTTCTCATGGCGCTGGCCAGCACGATGCTGACCGTGCCCTTCGTGACGCCCCGCATCCGGGATCGGTCCCGGGACTGATCACCGGGACCGATCCGGCGATCAGGGCAGGAACGGATCGATCGTCGGAATGGTGCCGTCGGGATTGAACGTCAGTTCCGTTACCTTGACGTTGCGCAGGTGGTTCTTGCCGCTCAACTGGGTGTCGTGGAAGAACAGCCACCATTTGCCGTCCTTCTCGACGATCGAGTGATGCGACGTCCATCCCTGCACCGGCGTCAGTATGTGACCCATATATTTGAACGGGCCGTAGGGCGTGTCGCCGATCGCGTAGTTCAGGAAGTGCGTGTCACCGGTCGAATAGGTATAATAATATTTCCCGTCGCGCTTGAAGACCCACGACGCCTCGAAGAAGCGTCGGTCGTGATCGCCGCCCTTCACCGGCTGTCCTGCCTCGTCGAGGATCACCGCGTCGCGCACCGGCTCCGCAAAGGTCTTCATGTCGGGGTTCATGCGGACGACCTTGCCCGAAATGGCAGGCTGGTCGTCCTGCATCAGATCGGTATCCGACCCGTTGGGGTCGAACCGCCCGTTCTTCCAGCGCTGGAGCTGGCCGCCCCAGATGCCCCCGAAATACATGTAGCTCGTCCCGTCGCTGTCGGTGAAGATGGCCGGATCGATCGAGAAGCTGCCGGGGATGTAATCGGGCTCAGGCACGAAAGGTCCCATCGGATCGCGCGACGTGGCAACGCCGATGCGGAAGGTGCCGAGGCCGTTCTTGTCGCGTGATTTGTCGCGTGCCGGGAAGTAGAGATAATAGGTGCCGTCCTTGTAGGCGGCGTCGGGGGCCCACATCTGCTGCGACGCCCAGGCGACATCCTTCACATCCAACGCGACGGGGCCGACCGTGACCGGCCCGCCGACCTGGTCCATCCGCAGGATGCGATAATCGCGCATCGCGTACTGATTGCCGAGGTCGTCGTCGGGGATGCCCGCGTCGATGTCGTGGCTGGCGTAGATATAAATCTTGCCGCCAAAGACCCGCGCCGACGGATCGGCGGTGTGGATCTCCGTCACCAGCGGCTGGGCGCGATAGCGCTTGCCGTCCGGAGACAGAGCCGCGGCGCTGTTCTGCGGCGCGGTGGCATTGCCGCCGGACTGCGCCGAACAGGCTGTCAGCGACATGCCGATGATGGCGATGGGTGCAAGGGGGACGAAAACGCGGCGCATGTCTCTCTCCTCAACGGGCCTCTTTCCGGGTCCAGACGATAGCGCTAACAGTATGCAGATGTGTGCTGCGACGAAAGCGTTTTTTGATGGACGTTCCGAAAAGGATGGACCTAAGCCAATGCGTCCGGAGGTCGCCGGCTGCCCTACGCAAAGCCAGTGTGACGAGAAGAGCCGACCGGCCGCATCGGCGCTGGCAAACCGCGCGCCTGTCGCGCTATGTGCCGCGATTCCGGAACGGACTTGAAACGAGCCGCTGGCGGGCGATAGACTATCGGGTGGAGGTACGCGCTTGACAAAGAGGACGCCACGGCGCCGGCATTCAGCGCCGACGATCAACGATGTGGCGGTGCGCGCCGGCGTTTCCCTCATGACCGTCTCACGGGTGGTAAACGGCGAGAGCAATGTCCGCCCCCGCACGCGCGAGCTTGTCAACGAGGCGATCGCCGAGTTGCGCTATTCGCCCAACCCTGCTGCGCGCAGTCTGGCTGGCGCGGGGCAATGCCGCATCGGCGTGCTCTACTCCAACCCCAGCGCGAGCTTCCTCAGCGAATTCCTGGTCGGCAGCCTCGATCAGGCGAGCCGCACCGGCGCCCAGCTGGTCCTCGAGAAGTGCGAGATCGGCGAGCAGGAGGTCGAGATCGCACGTCACCTCGTCAACAGCGGCATCGACGGCGCGATCCTGCCACCGCCGATGTGCGAGCGCGCGGACGTGCTGGCTGTACTGGCGGACGCAGGCGTGCCGACCGTTGCGCTGGCAAGCGGCGCACGCTCTGCGGAGTGCATGTCGGTGTCGATCGACGACCGACGCGCCGCGCATGATATGACGGCGCATCTGGTGGCTCTGGGCCACAGGCGGATCGGCTTTGTGACGGGCGATCTCAACATCTCCGCCAGTATGCAACGGCTGGAGGGGTATCGCGCCGCACTCGATGCTGCGGGCATTGCGTTCGACGACGCGATCGTCGCTGCGGGCGAGTTTTCCTACCGCTCTGGCCTCGACGCGGCCGAGCGGCTGCTGGCAAGCCCCGACCGACCGACCGCGATCTTCGCCAGCAACGACGACATGGCGGCGGCGGCGCTGGCGGTCGCGCATCGCCACGGCATCGACATTCCCCGCGAGCTGACGGTGTGCGGTTTCGACGACACCGCCCTGTCCACTGCGATCTGGCCCGAGTTGACGACGATCCGCCAGCCGATCGCCGACATGTCACGCGCGGCGGTGGAGATGCTCGTTGCGACGATCCGGCGCACGGCCGCCGCACCGGATGGCGACGGCCTGCACCGGGTGATGGATTTCACGCTGATCCGGCGCGATTCCGACGCGCCGCCGCCACAGGGCTGAAAGCCGGCCGGGTCTTCAGCCTTCCATCGCTTCCAGTTCCTTGCCCTTGGTTTCCTGCACGAACCGCTGCACCAGAAAGAAGCTGATGACCGCGCAGGCGCCGTAGAAGCTGTAGCTCGCGGCCAGCCCTACCGCGCCGAGCATGATCGGAAAGCTCTGAGCGATAAGATAGTTCGAGAACCACTGCGCAAAGCCGCAAACCGCGAGCGCCGATCCGCGCAACTGGTTGGGGAACATCTCACCCAGCATCACCCACATGACGGGGCCCCAGCTGATGTTGAAGAAGAAGGAATAGGCGAGCGCTGCGGTCACCGCGACGAGCCCCATGCTGCCGGGCAGGGAAAGCTGCGTACCTTCGACGGTGCCAGTCGAAAAGGCATAGACCATCGTGAACAATGTCACCGCCATGCCCGCCGAGCCGATGAGGAGCAGCGGCTTGCGGCCGATCCGGTCGACAAAGCCGACCGTCACGAAACAGGCGAAGATCGAGACGGCGCCCGAAATGATGTTGGTCTGCAACGCCTCCGCTTCAGAAAAGCCGGCCGCCTGCCAAAGCGTCGCGCCATAATAGAAGATGACGTTGATGCCGACGAGCTGCTGGAACACCGCGAGGACCAGTCCCGCCCACACAACCGGGCGGAACAGCGTGCCAGGGGCAAGAACGTCGCTGAAACGCGGCGCGTGGTCGCTGGTGAAGCTTCCGCGAATCTCCTCCAGCTTCGCCTTGGCCTCGATCGAGCCGAACAGCCGCGCCAGCACCAACCCGGCCTGTTCATGACGTCCCTTGGACACCAGGAAGCGCGGGCTTTCCGGGATGAAGAAGAGCGCAATCAGGAAGACGGCCGCTGGCACCGCCTGCATCAGGTACATCCAGCGCCACGCTTCCAGTCCGAACCAGAACGGGTTGGTCGACAGGCCCGCCGCGCCCGCCAGCGCGTAATTGACGAGGAATGCAGCGGTCAGACCGGTGATGATCATGATCTGCTGGAGCGTCGTCATTCGGCCGCGGATGTTCGCGGGCGCGACCTCGGAGATATAGGCGGGCGACAGGACGCTGGCGGCACCCACCGCAACACCCCCGGCGATGCGGGCGAACACGAACATTTCCTGCGTCGTGGCGAAACCCTGGATCACGGCGCCAATCAGAAAGAGGAGCGCGGCGAGGCGCAGCACGTTACGGCGGCCCAGGCGGTCGGCCAGGGTCGCGGCGAAGAACGCGCCGATGAAACAACCGATGAGCAGCGAACCCACGGTGAAACCGAGGCCCCCTTCCGACAGCTCGAACGCCGACCGCAGGCCGCTCTGTGTTCCGTTGACCGCCCCGCTGTCATATCCGAACAGCAGGCCGCCGATCGTCGCGACCGCCACGATCGAGGCGATATAGCCTATGTTGGCCCCAGGCTCCGTCCGCTCCATTGCACTCTCCCGTTCTTCTTATACGTTGTTCGTTCGTCGCGCGCGCATCCGACCTGTCACCGCCAGCCGGCGTCGACCCAATAGTTATGGCCCGAACAATATCGGGCATCGTCCGACGCCAGGAACAGCGCCATGGCCGCGATGTCGGCAGGCTGGATGCGCCCTTTCAGGCACTGGGCAGCGACGATCTCCGCCTCGCCCTCCGGCGTGTACCACTTCATCTGTCGCGGAGTCTGGACGTTTCCGGGGACGATCGTGTTGACCCGGATCGCATCGCCGCCAAGCTCCCGCGCCAGGCTTCGCGTCAGGCCCTCGATCGCCGCCTTCGCGGTCTGGTAGAGCACCAGCTCGCCGAGCGCGAGATGCCAGGAGATCGACCCCAGGTTGATGATGACCCCGCCGCCGCTGCGTTTCATCGCGGGGATGGCCGCCTGCGCCGCGAAGAACATGTGCCGCAGGTTCACCTCCATCCGGTCGTCCCAGAATGCGGGCGTCACTTCCTCCACGGTATGGCGGTCATCATTGCCGGCGTTGTTGACCAGTATGTCGATACCGCCCAGATCGGCCTCGATGGCCGAGATCGCCGCCTTCAGCGCGTCGAGATCGCGCAGATCGACGTTCCAGTAGCGGGGCGGCACCGCGCCCTGCCCGCTCAGCCGGTCGACGAGCGCACGGCTCGCGTCGGCATCGACATCGAGAAATGCGACAGCAGCCTGCTGGCGGACGAAGCCTTCCACGATCCCCTCGCCGATCCCGGAGCCGCCGCCCGTGATGATGACGCGCTTTCCGGCAAGGCTGGGGTAGAGCGCGCGCATGTCGTCCGCGAGCGCGCGGGTCTGCACGGGCGCGCTCATGCTGACAGCAACCGGCGCGAGGAAAGATTGTGCATCAACGCAATCAGGCCCGACGTCCACGGCGCCGCCTCCTTCGACGTTGTCACGCGGTTGACCAGCGTGCCGAGCCGGGGACTGCTGATGGAGACGACATCGCCGACCTTGTGCGTAAAGCCGCGACCCGCCTCGTCGCGATCCTGGACCGGCGCGAACAGCGTGCCGAGATAGAGGACGAAACCGTCGGGATATTGATGCTCGCTCATCGCCTGCCGCGCCAGCTCGGCGGGATCGCGGCTGATTTCGCCCATCGAGCTGGTGCCATCGAGCACATAGCCGTCCGTGCCCGTGATCCGCATCGCCACTTCGGCAGCGCGCACATCGTCCAGCGTGAAGCCGGCGTCGAACAGGCGAACGAAGGGGCCGAGCGCGGCCGAGGCGTTGTTGTCCTTGGCCTTGCTGAGGAGCAGCGCGGAACGCCCTTCGAAATCGCGCAGGTTCACGTCATTGCCCAGCGTGGCACCAAGGATGGCGCCGTCGGGGGCGCACAGCAGCACGACTTCCGGTTCGGGATTGTTCCACGTCGAGTCCGAACGGATGCCGATGGGCGAACCCCAGCCCACCGATGCCAGCGCAGGGCATTTGCTGAAAATCTCCGCATCCGGCCCGATCGCGACCTCCAGATATTGCGACCACATGCCGTCAGCGATCAGCGCCGACTTGAGCGCAGCCGATTCGGGCGAGCCGGGCACGACGTCGCGCAGGCTGCTGCCGATATGACCTTCGAGCCGCGCGCGGACATCCTGCGCCGCCGCTGCGTCACCGCGTGCGCGCTCCTCGATCACACGCTCGATGGCGGAAACGGCGAAGGTGACGCCCGCCGCCTTGACGCACTGAAGGTCGATGGGGCTGAGCAGACGGTCGGCGACCTCTTCCGACGCGAGAGCCTCATCGTTGGTGCGAAGGCTCAGTTCGGCGAGATCGCCGATCGGGTCCCCAAGCGACGCGTCGAGCAGGCCGCGCGCGACCAGTTCGGCAACCGTCGGGGCCACTCTTGCCATGTCATGAACGATACCGTTGGCGATCAGGACAGGGGTTGGCCCTGCGCCCCGATCGATTCGCCCCAGAAACGTGCCGTCGCGCCAGTCGGCCGGCAAGGCGCTCGCCGCGTTGAACCGTAACCTTTCCACACCCTGCTCCCTCGTTTTGATAACGCTACCATATTCATCCGCGGGTGGCCGTCAAGGGGCATGGCGGGATTCGCTGTTCCGCCCCGGGAAGGGTTGACTCGGCCATGATGGCTCAACTACTCCTACAAACCAAGCGATGCGACCGCCGGCCCGACCGGAGGACCGCGCGCAGCCGAGAGGAGCATCAGCGTGACAATGTGCGACACCGCCCAGCCCGCGAAGGCGGGCCGACGCCGCTTCATCAAGGGCTTGTCCGCCCTCATCCTCGCGATCACGGCACCGTCGACGCCCGCCGCAGCGCAATCCGCGCCGGCTACCGGAACCGCCTCCGCGACGATCCATGCCGACCGGCCGGGGCCGCAAGTGCATCCGGACGTCTTCGGTCAGTTCGCCGAGCATCTTGGCACCGGGATTTACGGCGGCATCTGGGTCGGCGAAGGGTCATCGATTCCCAACGATCGCGGCTATCGGCGCGACGTCCTGGAAGCGCTGAAGGCCATCAAGGTGCCGATGGTGCGCTGGCCGGGCGGCTGTTTTGCCGACGAATATCACTGGCGCGACGGCATCGGACCGCGCGGCCGCCGTCCGGTGAAGGTCAACACCAACTGGGGCGGTGTGAACGAGGACAACAGCTTCGGCACGCACGAGTTCATGGGGCTGGCCGAACGATTGGGCGCGCGCGCCTATGTCTCGGCCAACCTCGGCAGCGGGACGCCCGCCGAAACGTCACAGTGGGTCGAATATATGACCGCGCCCGCGAACAGCACGGTGCTGGCAAAGGAACGCGCAGCCAACGGACGCGCAAAGCCGTGGCGTGTCGATTATCTGGGAATCGGCAACGAGTTGTGGGGCTGCGGCGGCAACATGCGTGCCGAATATGCCGCCGACCTCACCAACCGCTTCTCCACCTTCGCCAAGTCGGCGAACGGCCCGATGCTCAAGATTGCGAGCGGTCCGTCCGACTCGAACTACGAGTGGACGGAGACGCTGATGAAGCTCTCCGCCAAGCATATCGACGGTCTGGCCCTCCATTTCTACACGCGCCCGCGCGACAAGACGTGGGACGACAAGGGCGCCGCGCTGGGCTTTCCGGAGGAGGAATGGGCCTCGACGCTCGATCACACGCTGCAGATGGACGAGTATATCACCGGCCACTCGGCGATCATGGACAAATATGATCCCGCCAAGCGCGTGATGCTGGCTGTCGACGAGTGGGGCACATGGTACGATCCCGCGCCGGGGTCCAATCCCGGTTTCCTCCAGCAGCAGAACAGCCTGCGCGACGCCATGGTCGCGGCGCTCAACATCCATATTTTCACCCGCCATGCGGAGCGGGTGAAGATGGCGGCCATCGCGCAGATGGTGAACGTGCTTCAGGCGATGCTGCTGACCGACGGCGCCCGCATGGTCAAAACTCCTACCTATTGGGTGTTCGACCTCTATACCCCCTGGCAGGGCGCGACGGCGCTGCCGGTCGAGGTCGCCGCGCCCTGGTATCACAAGGGCGATGTCGCGATCCCCGCGATCAGCGTGTCGGCGGTGCGCGATACCGCGGGGGCCGTGCATGTCGCGCTGGTCAACGTCGATCCCAACCGCGCGCTGCCGATCGCCGTCAACCTGTCGGGAATGCAGGCAACCGGGGTGAGCGGCCGGATCATCACCTCCGCGCTGATGGACGCGCACAACAGCTTCGACCGACCCGATGCCGTTGTTCCGGTGCCGTTCGAGGGCGCAACCGTCTCCGGCGGCACGCTGTCGGCCACGCTCCCCGCCAAATCGGTCGTCGTGCTGCGGCTTCGCTGAGGGGGGTGCGCCCTCCGGTCAGCGTCGCGCGGCGGACGGTGCTCGAAGGCGGCGCTCGTCGCAGCGGTGCCGTTGGCCGACACGCCGATCCAATCCTGAAAGCCGGCCGCCAAGTCCGGGTGCCCGGAGCAGCGAGGCTATAGGGAAGCGCTAGCCCCCGGCTTCGCTCGCCGTCACCTCGATTGCCCGCTTCGCCATAGCGTCGCGCGTGTCGTTGAGCGCGAGTTCGACGAGCAACCGCATTGCGTTCCTGGCACCCTCCGCATCACCGGCGGCGATAGCCTCCAGCACCTGCGCGTGGTCGGGAATGGCGTCGCGCGGCAGCGCGCGCAGGCGCTGCTTGAATTGCGTCGTCCACGCGACCGCCGCGCCGATCGAGGCGCTGATGACCGCCAGCGCATCATTGTCTGCCGCGCGCAGGATCGCGTCGTGGAAATCACGATCCGCCGACCGACCCTCCGGCGATGTGAGCGAGTGGCGTCGCATCCCGTTGAGGGCGTCGCGCATGCGTTTGATGTCGGTCTTGGTGCGGCGTTCCGCAGCGAAGGCAGCAGCCGCGGGCTCGATGACGAGCCGCAGCTCGAACAGGCTGCGGACGAGCCGTGCATCGGGCTCGCCGGTAAAGGCCCAGCCGAGCACTTCTGGATCGAGCAGGTTCCAGCGGTCGCGGGGCAGAACCCGCGTGCCCGTCTTCGGCCGGCTTTCGACGAGGCCCTTCGCCGCGAGCACCTGCATCGCCTCGCGATAAGCGCCGCGCGACACGTCAAGCGCCTCGGCAGCGGCGACCTCTCCGGGCAGGATGTCGCCGGGGGCGTATTCGCCCGACAAGATGGCGGTTCCGATCTTGTTGGCCACCGCGCCGCGCAATCGCCGCCCCGGACCATGGGTGCGCGCGGAGCGATCACCCGGGCTATTGCCGTCATCAAGGTCGTGAATGTCGTCGTCGGTCATGACCAAGGTGAAGGCCAAGCTCGCGGCCAAGTCAACTCCCACAGCGGCTCCTTCGCGACAGAGAACAGCCGCTGCCGCATCACCGGGTAAAGGCCGCGCCGTCCCTGCCAGCGGCGTCCGCTCCACGCGCGACATCCGGCGCCTCATTTTGGCAGAACCTGCGTCCCTTCGACCGTGAAGGTCGCGTCGGCCCCCGGCACGCCGGTCCCCGGCTGGCCCGACCCCACCGTCGCGCGATAGGTGCCGTTCGCGACCCAGCGCACGCCCTCCGGGTTCACGATCGACAGATCGCGCGGCGACAGGTCGAAGCGCAGCGTCCGTGTCTCCCCCGGTTGCAACGTCGCCCGCTGGAAACCGCGCAACGCGATCCGGGGAACGCCGGGCCACTGCGGGAAGGCGAGATAAAGCTGCGACACCTCGTCGCCCGCGCGCGATCCGCTGTTGGTGACCTGCGTGGTCACGGTCACGCCATGATGCGCACCCTCCCGCGCGGGCTCGACCTTGACCGGGCCATAGGAAAAGCTGGTGTAGCTGAGCCCGTGCCCGAAGGGATAGACGGGCGTGCCGGTGAAGTATCGATAGGTGCGGCCCTTCATCGTGTAATCGTCGAACGGCGGCAGGTCGTCGACGCTGCGATAGAAGGTCAGCGGGAGACGCCCTGCCGGATTGGTTCGCCCGGCAAGGATATTGGCGGCAGCGAGGCCGCCCGTCTCGCCGGGATACCATGCCTCCAGAATGGCGGCGGCATTGTCCTTGCCCCATTGCAGGTTGATCGGACTGCCGTTCATCGCGACCAGCACGATCGGCTTGCCGGTCGCGCGCGCGCGCTCAAGCATCGCGAGCTGGTCGCGGGGCAGGTCGAGCGTGGTCTTGTCGCCGCCTGAAAAGCCCTCGATCTTGAAGGAGGTTTCCTCCGCTTCCATGTCCGACGTCAGGCCCACGACAGCGACCAGAACGTCCGCACTGGCGGCGGCGCGCGCCAGGTCGGCCTCCGGCGTGTCCGATATGCGTTTCCACACCAGTTCGGACCCCTGACCTTCGATCGTGAACGGATAGCGCTTGCCGCCCGTCAGGCGGAAGGTCGTGAGTTCAGCGAGGTCGTTATATTTCGCGGCGCGGCGGTCGGAGATCTGGCGACCGTCAAAGCGCAGCACGCCGCCGGGACCCATCAGCCCAATCCGGTAGGTGCCCGTTTCGGGCGGGACGAGGAAGCCCGTCCAGACCGCCCTGTGAACGTCGCGCACCTTCGCCAGCTCGAGATTGCGATTGCCGACGTCGGGCTCGACACGCGAGACCACCGGCCGGGTCTCGTACTTCACCGTTTTGAGGAGATTGTCGCGCGTGCCGGGGGCGAACAGCTCCGGCACCGGCTCCGCCGGATTGTAATAGCGCACGAGCACGCCGGGCTTGCCATCGGGGGTCAGCAATGCCGACGTCGGCACCCGGTCCCCGTCGGTCACCGACTCGCCATAAGGCACGAGAGCGACATTGGCGGCACCATGCACCGATCGCAGGCCGTCGACGATCGACACAGGCTGTCCCGAAAGCGTCGACGAATAATTCCCGCGCAGCACCCGCGTTGCGTGGCCGAGCGGCCCGATCACCGCGAGCTTGGCGCCCGGCTTGAGCGGGAGCACGCCCTCGTTCTTGAGAAGGACCATCGACCGTTCGGCAGCGGCGAGCGTCAGCTGGCGGTGGTCGGCCTGGCCGATGACGCTCATCGGCACGGCGGCGGGCGCACCGCCCGCACCGGGCAGGTCACCGGTCCGGTAACGTGCGGTGAACAGCCGGACGAGGCTCTCGTCGATCTGCTTTTCGGTCAGCAGACCGCGCGACAAGGCGTCGCGGTAGCGGCCTTCAAGACCGGCGGTGAAGGTCATCGTGTGCGTGTTGCATTCGCTATCGACACCGGCACGGATCGCAATTGCGACCCCGGACGCGGGATCGGGCGCATATTTGTGGTTCTCGTCGATATCCCTGACCGCGTCGCAGTCGGACACGACATAGCCTGTGAAGCCCCATGCCTCGCGCAGATGATCCTTCAGCAGCAGGTCGCTGGCGCAGGCCGGCTGGCCGTCGACGCGGTTGTAGGCGCACATGACCGATCCCGCGCGCGCCTCGACGATGGCGGCGCGAAATGCGGGGAGATAGGTGTCTTCAACGTCATAGGGCGATGCGACGATGTTATCGACATGGCGCGTCGCCTCCGGCCCGCTGTGCACCGCGAAATGCTTCGGCGTGGCGATGACATGCGGCCGCAGCGGATCCGGCCCCTGCATGCCGGTGATGAATGCCTTGCCGATCTCGGCAGTCAGGAACGGATCCTCGCCATAGGTTTCCTGGCCGCGGCCCCAGCGAGGATCGCGGAAGATGTTGATGTTGGGCGACCAAGTGTCGAGCCCCGTGCCGATCCGGCCAAGCCGTCCCGTCCGGCGGGCAAGCGTATGCAGCGCCCGCACCTCCAGGCTGATCGCGCCGGCGACGGTCCTGACGAGCGGCGCATCGAAGGTCGCGGCGAGGCCGATCGGTTCGGGGAAATTGGTGGTGGGAACCGGGCCGATCGCACCGTGAAGCGATTCGGTCCACCAATTGTAGGCGGGGATATCCAGCCGCGGGATGGCAGGTGCGGTGTTGAGGAGCTGGGGCAGCTTCTCCTCGACCGTCATGCGCGCCACGAGAGCGCGCGCGAGGCGGACGGCCTCATCCGACTGCGCACGCTCCTCCGCAGTGGCAGAGGACGGGGCCGGAGCAGCGGCGGCACCAGACGTGAGCGCTATCATCGCGGTCACCATCGCGCCCATTGCGCATCCGTGCGTCCAACGCATATGTCTCTCCTTGGTTATGCTGGCGCCCGCTGGCACAAATGATGTCGTGGTCAGCGAACCGCGATCTCGAACGTCCCGATGGGCAGCAGAGCCTCGTCGCTGAGATTGGTGTCGGGCGCGTCCGCCCAGGCGTAACGAACGTGGCTCACCGGCTTGCCGTCGTCGGGCAATGAGACTGTGTTGCCCGCAGCGCGGCCAGCGGCATAGCGGCAGCTCGCCGCCGTATCGCCGCACAGCTCGAAACCGATCGCAACGTCGGCGCTGCGGGCATGGAGAGCCCCCGTCACGCCGCCGAAGCGGAGCGTCACGCTGCCGTCGGGATGTCGGCTGGCGCTCTCGATCGCCGGACCGGCCCGGTTAGCCTGATCTCCCGCAAGTGCAGCGCGCATCGCGCGGGCAAGGCGCAGCCCCACCTGCAATTTCTGACCCGGATGAATGTCGGTGAAGTCGCCGATGTCGTGAGTGACGGCCAGGCCACCGCGCGGGTCGGCGGTAGCGACGCGGCGCTGCGCGTCGCGCACCTCGCCCCACCCGCTTTCCGCCGTTCCGGAGGGCGGCGCGCCGTAAGCGGACAACTGGACGGTGACGAATGCGGTGTCGTTCGTCCCGAACCGATGCCGCCAGTCGGCGATGAGCGCGGCAAGGCGGCGGTCGTAGCCGGGAATGCCGGTGTCGGACTCCCCCTGATACCAGGCGAATCCGGCGACCCGCAGGGGGCCGAGCGGAGCGATCATGCCGTTGAAGAGCGTACCAGCGCCATTGATGTCACCCCACGGCACGCGCGGCGCGGCACCCGCGACCCGCTGTGCGATGGCGTAGCGCCACCCGGTATCGATCGGTATGCTGGTGCCGTCGGCGAACGTCATCCGCATCGCCCCCGCCGGACCGATCATGCCGCCGTTCGCATAGACGTCATCGACATTGACCGTGATGACGTTGCGCCCCGCCTTCAAAGCGCCCGCCGGTATCGCATAGACCCTGAGCTCGCTCGCCAGGCTGCTTCCGCCCAAGGCCTGGCCGTTGATCCAGGTCCGGTCGGCATCGTCCACGCGCCCGATCGCGATGGTGGCGGGGCCGCGCGCCTGATCCGCCGTCAGGTCCACCTCGCGCCGGAACCAGATCATGCCGTCATAGTCGACCAGCTCCGGCACGTTCCACGATTCGAAGTTCGTCGGGCCGGGCACTGGCCGCCACCCCAGCTCGGCAGCGGGTTGCCATGGCTCCCTGCCTGCCGCGTCGCCCGTCGCGCCACGCCACCACGCCTCCCAGATCGCGAAGGCGCGCCGGTTGGCGGCGACGGGATCGCGAACGAACAAGGAAAGGAGCTGCGCGTCGGGTGCCATGCCCCCTGCTTCGAGCGCGGCGTCGCTCATCCAGGCACTGATCCGCGAACCGCCCCAGCTGGCATGGATGGCACCGATCGGCACATCCGCTGTCTTGCGAAGCGCCTGCGCCATGTAGAAGCAGGCGGCGGAGAAGCCGGCGGCGCTGTCTTCATCCGCTGCGGTCCAGCGCGGCGGTTGGGCAAATTCGGACCGGGGTTCGACGGCGCTGGCCTTGGCGACCGTGACGAGACGCAGCATGTCGTCAAGCGGCGCGTGTGCCTCCGGGATCATCGCCTGCCCGTCGCTGACCGTCATCTCCATGTTGCTCTGGCCCGAGCAAAGGAAGACGTCGCCGATTAGCACATCCTCGAACACCGTCGCGCCGCTGGGTGCCGCAATTGTCAGGTCATGAGGACCGCCCGCCGTCAGCGCGGGAAGGCGCGCCTCGAAACGTCCGTCGCGCCCCGCCACCGCGCGGACGCTGCGGCCCGCGAGGCTGACCATCACGGTCTCGCCGGGTTCGGCCCTGCCCGAGATTACGATCGGTTGATCGCGCTGGAGCACCGCATGCGAACCGACGATTCCGTCGATCCGCGGCGCTGCCAGGGCGGGTGCTGCGCTCGCAAGAGCACCGGCGGCCACGAGAGCATATGCGCGCCCGCGCCGACGACGTGCCAAGCGGCCCTTCGTCATACGGGCTGCATGCCGTGCCGGACGATCTTGTCCAGCAAGTCGCGATGCCGAGGCAGATTCTCCATCAGCCGCGCGGTATGCGCGCGGTTCTCCCGCCATGCGCGACGCGCCAGTTCGACGTCCGCGTCGTTGTCGCCCGCCGGGACATGCGTGCGGTGCCCCATGCCGTAGAGCACATATTGATAGCTGGCGGCCGGAAACACTTCCTCCGCGCGGTCGAACTCGTCGTGCAGCCACGGTGCCTGATATTTCCAGAGCTCCATCAGCCCCAGCAGCCGATCGGGGATCGTCTCGGCCCGCACATTGTCGCGCCAGAAGTCGGTGTCCGTCCGCTTGGTCAGCGTGTAGTGGAGCTTGAGGAAATCGATGATCCGGCCCCAGCGATAGGCGGTCGTTTCATTATATCGCCGCGCGACCACATCCATGACCTCGCGGCACGGAGGCATCTGCTCGGCAATCATCTTGGCCGACAGCTCGATCAGCACGATCGCCGACGCCTCCAGCGGTTCCAGGAACCCCGCCGCCAGCCCGACCGCCACCACATTGTTCTTCCAGAACGTCTCGCGGTGTCCGGCGCGAATGGGGATGCGCCGGACGGAAAGCGCGTCGGCCGCCGGCCCGATATAGGCGCGCAGTTCGCGCTCCGCCTCTTCGTCGCTGATATGCGCGCTCGAAAAGACATGGCCCACACCCCGGCGCGTGGGCAGGCCGATGTCCCAGATCCAGCCCGCCGACTGGGCGGTCGAAATGGTGTGGCAACTGACGGGATCGGCAGGATCCGCGTAAGGCACCTGAACCGCGAGCGCGGTGTCGCAGAACAATATGTCCTTGCAGTCGCGGAACGGAACCTTCTGCGCGCCCTCGATCAACAGCGCGCGAAAGCCGGTGCAGTCGATGAACAGGTCGCCGGAAATATCGATTCCCTGCGCCGTTGCCAACGACACGACATCGCCATTCTCCGCCTGCCGGACGTCGGTGACATCGGCCAGCACATGGCGCACGCCCAGCGTCTCGCAGCAATGTTCCTGAAGGAAGGTGGAAAATTTCCCGGCGTCGAGATGATAGGCGTAATTGGCCAGACCGTCATATTCCGGTGTTGCGATCGTCTTGGGCGCCAGGCCGCTGTCGCACAGCCGTCCCTGCGGCGTGACCGCGTCGCAGAAGCTGTCGTTGCCCTCGGCCAGCCAGTGCGGCACGAGGTTCACCCGCGCAAAGCTCTGCGGCAGCATGAGCGGGTGGTAATAGCCGTCGTCGCTGGCGCCTGTCGTCCAGCGGTTGAAGCGCGCGCCCTGCTTGAAGGCGGCATCGCAACGGCGAAAAAACTCGGTCTCCGAAACGCCGATTTTGCTCAGCGTCGTCCGCAAGGTGGGCCATGTGCCTTCGCCGACACCGATGATCGGCACGTTCGGCGATTCGACGAGCGTGACGGTGAAGCCGTGCGGCTGGCGACCGCGATGGCGCGCCGCAATGACGCCCGCCGTCAGCCACCCCGCCGTACCGCCGCCCACGATGACAATGTTCTGGATCGTCTTCATCGGTGCATCGGGTCACAAAAAGGGGCGGAGCGCAACGGGGTGCGCTCCGCCTGCAGGGGACTCAGTAACGGAAACGAACGCCCAGCGTGTAGCGGCGGCCATAGTCGAACACGTCAAGCAACTGATTGTCGAAGCGGCCGTGCGTGCTGTACTGGGCGTTGTTGACGTTCAGGACTTCGCCGAACACGCTGAAGTTCTCGTTGATGTCGTAGCTCGACGACACATCGATCTGCAGCGCCGCGTCGACGAAGGTCGGTTCGGCACCAAAGCCGCCCGTGTTCTGATTCTGCCCGAACTGGAGCAGATATTCATCGCGCCAGTTGGCCGCCGCACGGATCTGGAAGCCGTTCTTTTCATAGAAGCCGACGAAGTTCGCCGAGTTCGCAAGGCCGGTCACCGCAAAGCCGGTCGAGTCGATGACGCTGTCATCATAGGGCGCGTTGGTGTTCACGAACGTGGCGTTGGCCTGGAAGCCGAAGCCGCTGTCCCCGAACACGTGCTGCCACGCGATCTCGACGCCGCGCACCGTCGCATCGGGCCCGTTCAGCCGCTGCGACACCGCGAAGATCGCGGGACGACCGGTGGTGGGATCGATGACGTCGTTGATCGTCTGCGTCCTGACGCCCTGGACGATGAAGTTGCTGACGTTCTTGAGGAACGGATTGACCGAAATGTAGGAGTTCCGCTGGTAATAATATTCGAGCGAGATGTCGAAGTTGTCCGCCAGGAACGGTCGCAGATCGGGGTTGCCGCCCGCCGCATTGAGCGCGCCGATACGCTGGCCCGAACCCACGTCGAGAACGGGGTTGAGGAAGTTCAGCGTCGGACGGGTGAGCGTCCGCGAAGCGCTGATACGCGCCACGAGTTCCGGCGTAATTTCCAGCCGGGCATCGACGCTGGGCAGCAGATAGGAATAGCTGCTGTTGGCGGAAACGGGTGTTGGCGTGTTGGTATTGTAGGCGACGGTCAGCAGCGACGGATCGACCGTGCTGGTCGTGAGCGACACGGGCAGACGGCCGCGACCGGTGGCGCGAAGCGCCGTATGCTCATTGCGGATGCCGGCGGTGAAGAAGAACGGCATGTCGCCGATCTCCGTCTCGAACCGGGCCTTCATGAACAGCGACCATGTACGCTCGCGAACGTCGAGCACGCTGCCCGGCCCGATCGCCTCGTCGAACGTCCCGGTGAAGTTCGTACCGCAGCAGTTGGCATAGCCCGGCACCGTCCCCGTCTGGGGATTGCCCAGGCTCGTCAGATAGCTCTGGTAGGCAACGGGATCGAAGACGAACACGGACGGCGGCAGGCTGCCGTTGAAGCCCGGGATGAAGCCGTCGAGGCTGATGCTGCCCTGATAGAGGTTGGCGGGCAGCGGGGCGATGCCACCGCCTTGCTGCGAAGGCGCGCCATAGCCGGCATAGGCCTGCCAGAAGTTGTTCTCGAAGGTGTTGCGGTTGAGGAAGCTGAACTTGTCCTCATAATATTGCCCGCCAAAGTCGATGCTCAGATCGTCCTGCTTCCACGAACCGGCCGCCTTGAACTGCCAAAGCTCGTCCTTGTTTTGCTGCGTCTGGTTCACGGTGACGTGCGAACCGATCAGAGCCGTGTTGGCCCAGTTCGCACCATTGCCAGCCGGTCCGAAATTGGAAACCGACGGGAATGCATCCTTGCTTGCGCCATCGACGGTGAAGCGAACGTTGCTGCCGAGCGCGCCACCATAGCCGATGTCGGCGTTGAGGCTGCCGATATTGTTCGGGTTGCGCGTGCTCTTGGCGTAGGAACCGTCGACGGTGAAGCTCAGATTGTCTGTCGCGTCGAACTTGACGTTAATACCGGTCTGATTGGTTTCTTGGATCTCTTTATTGAGCGCCGAGGTGAAGTCGGTCGGGGTGCCGGTCTGCGTGAAATCGACGGCGACGCCATTCTCGTCCTGCACGACGTTGCGGAGCGAGCCCTGGCTGAACCACATGCCGAACGCATAGTTGTTCGAGACCACTTCCTGCCGCGAGTAGTTATTGTCGATGGTGACCATCACATTGTCCGACGGCTGCCACTGCAGCGCCAGCCGCGCGTCGATGCGCTCATCGTCCACGCGCTGCTGTTCCGCACCAAATTGCTGCGGGAACCAGCCGGTGATTGTGGTCGCGTCGCTCGCCGCGACGCCGGTGCCGGGCGCTGTCGGCGCGCAGGTTGCGGCCGTGCTGCCGCTGATCTGGCATGGCGCGAAGTTGTTGCCCGGCCAGCCGGACACATAGACACGGTTCGAGTCGGTCTTGCGCTTGGTGTAGATGAAGTTGGCGAGCACGCCGAACTGGTCGTTCCAGGTGTTGCTGAGCAGAATGCCGGCGGTCGGCACGATGTCGCCGGCACGATCCTGCATTGAACCGGACGCGGTCACGGCCGCGCGGAAGCCCGGCTTGTCGAACGGCTTCGGGAAGGCGATGTCGACAGTCGCACCGATCGAGTTCGACGAGAGGGTGACGTCGGGCGTCTTGTAAACGCTTAGCGCGCCGATGAAATCGCTGCCGACGGTGCTGAAGTCGATCTGCCGACCGCCCGTCGCGGTACTGATGCGCCGGCCGTCGTACAGGGTGGTGTTGAAGTCGCCGCCAAAGCCGCGGACGGTGATGCCGGTCGGCTCGCCGCGCGCACCCGCACGCTGGATCGACACACCCGGAATACGCTGCAGCGATGCCGCGACGTTCGAGTCGGGGAACTTGCCGATATCCTCCGAGGAGATGATATCGACGACGCCGGGCGCGGAGCGCTTGAGGTCGAGGTTGCGCTGCAGCGAGCCGCGCAGACCCGTCACGACGATTTCGGGAGCCCCCGTCTCGTCTGCCGTGGGCGTATCGCCTGCGGTACCTTGCGCCAGCGCCGGACCTGCGACGACCAGCGCGATCGCGCTCGTCGCACATGCAAACGTCAGGCCTGCCCCGCGCTTCGACCCCGCAGACTTCTTACCAACCGGTATCCACATGACTTTCATTCCTCTCCCTATGTCACCGGCCCTTCTCTCTTGAGAGCTGATGAGCAAGCCACCTGGGTCACGCGCCCAGCCTTGACAGACAGCGGGCGGTCCCGTTGCCTCTCAAGTTAACGCTCACAATAGCAGCCATTCATCGCAATGCAAGCTTTTGTCGGAGTAACCGAAGAAGCTGGCGTTTGTGTGACTGGCGTGCCACTTTCCCACGATAACGGCCCCGTGGAGAGGGAGAAGGATGGCAGACATGGAATTTCTTGATGCTCAGGCTCACGCGAAACTGGGCCTGAATGCCAATAATGCGGGCGGCCGCCACTTCGTGCAGATCGTCGCCGACGAGTTTCTGGACGCAGCGCACGACTATCCGATTCTGTTTACCAAGAACGCGGACACGGGAAGTTTTTACGCCGGCGCGATCATGGGGCTGGTCCCCGGCGAGAATCTGCTCGCGGTTGACGGAAAACTGCCCGGCTACAGGCCCGCCGACCTGATCCGCGAAGGATTCTTCGTCGTCAATGACGTCATCGCGATCAACCGCGAGAGCCCCGTTTTCGGCGCCGGCGGCGAATCGCTGTTCGATGCGTCCGGTGCCGCCAGCGGCGCGCTCCGGCAGGTCCAGCGCGCGATGCACATGCTGCAGGCCGGCCTGCCGCAGACCGACGCAATCATCGCCCGCCTTGTCGGCCATCGCCTGATCGAGCCGATCGATGTAACGCTCGACTTCGACGACGGCAGCAGGCTCCGACTCGACGGCCTTTACTCTGTCAGCCTCGACGCGCTCCACGCCCTTCCCGATGCGGCCGCGCTCGACCTGTTCCGGCGCGGCGACCTCCAGATCGCCTATGTCCAGTCGGCGTCGGTACGACACATTCGAAGGCTCGCCGCGATTCGCAACGACCGCCTGTTCGCCGCCCTGTCATGACCGGGACGGTGCCCGCAGCCGAGGCGGCGGTGCTCGCCGATCCTGACATTTTCCGCGCCGAGGTCATGCTGGCCGGGATGCCTGCACTGCTCCCCGACGCCGTCCGGAACTGGGCGCTTCTGGCAGGAGACGGCCTGAAGGGCATCATCGACCGCCTTCAGGCATGCGACGCCGGGCGCGAGGCAGAACTCTTCGTGGGAGCGCCGGGCATCGACGCGCGCTATTACTATGACGGCGCGCTCACGGGTTTCAATTTCACGCGCGAGAGCGTTGCCTTTGGCGAGGGGCTGTGCCGGATTCTGGAGACTGCAGGCAGGCCCGGCAGCGATACGCTCTACATGGGCTCGCTTCCCACGGAACAGTATCTGCCGGGCATCGACACGCTGGTGCCGGTGCCCTTCGTCCCGGCGGCGGTCCGGCCGCGCTTCTGGATCGGGCATGCGTCCAGCGTTGCCTGTCATTACGACACGATGGACAATGTCGCCTGCGTCGCGGCGGGACGTCGCCGGTTCACACTGTATCCGCCCGAGGCGATCGCGAGCCTCTATGTCGGTCCGATCGATCATACCATGGCGGGGCAGCCCGTCGGCCTGGCGGTCGACAGCGCGGCCGGCGATCCGCGTTTTCCACGCTTCGAGGCGATTCGCGACTCTGCGCTGGTCGCCGAACTGGGCGCAGGCGACGCGATCTACATACCCAAGCTCTGGTGGCACAAGGTGGAGGCGCTGGACGACGTCAACATACTCGTCAATTTCTGGTGGGACGGGTTCGCCGCCGGCCCCGACCGTCCCTATGCCGCGATGCTGCTTGCGATGATCGCCATTGCCGAGCGCCCACCCGCCGAGCGCGCGGCCTGGCGGGCGTGGTTCGACCATTATGTTTTCCGGCCGGAACGCCACCCGCTCGATTTCCTGCCGGAGGATCGCCACGGTGTCCTCGGCCCGCTGGGCGACGGCAATTATCAGCGGCTGCGGATGACCGTGATGCGGATGCTGCGCGGCGGCTGATCGAGCGTTCAGTCGCTCGCCTACCGGCTTACCATGCGAACCGCGCGACCGTCCTGATGCGCGCCTTGACGAAAATATCGGCCACCAGACACAGCGGCGCGAGATCGACGTCGCAGGCCCGGTCGCGAATGAGGTCGGCGAATCTGCGATAGAGCGCGGGATACTCGCCGTCGAGGTCGGTTGCGCCCGGCGTCACGGCGATGCCATCTACGGACATCGCCGCCCCGCCCCCGGACAGGAGCAGCGTGCCATCATCGGTGTCCACCGCGATGTCCCAACTCTGCCGCCCTTGCTGAAGAAAGTCGAAACGCGCGGCAATTGGCGTCCCCCGCGAGTCGCGCATCTGGACCGACGCGGCGATGGGAGCGGCCCGATTCGCAGGGATGTCGATCTCCGCCGACTCGACGAACAGCGGGTCGGGCAGAATGCGGGTGGCGATGGAGAGCGCGTTGATCGCCGGGTCGAACACGCCCATGCCGCCCGGTTCGAAGATCCAGTCCTGCCCCGGATGCCACTGCCGGACATCCTCCGCCCAGGTGATGGCGACGTTGTTCAGGCTACGCCCCGCAAGCCATGCGCGCGCGGGCTCGACCTGCGCGGCATGGCGCGAATGCCAGCCGGCGAAGAGGCTCAGCCCCCGCGCCGTGGCGCTGTCGCGCAGCATCATGGCTTCCGCGATGGTCGATGCAGGGGGCTTTTCCAGAAAGACGTGCCAGCCATGATCGATCGCGACCTGCGCCACCGCGCGGCGCGCCTGTGGCGGCGTGCACAGCACAACGGCATCGACCGCGACGTCGCTCGCAGCCAGATCCTCAATCGCCGCAAAGAACGGCAGTCCAGCGACGCCGCCGCCGTGATGGCTGACGGTCGCCACCAGGCGGAAGTCATCATTGCGCGCGATGGTCGGCAGATGCTGGTCACGCGCGATCTTGCCCAGTCCGATCACTGCGAGGCGAACGGCATCGCTCAAAGCGAGGCCACCCGCACGGCCATCTCCGGCGCGATCTCCAGCGGGTTGCGCAACGGCAGCGAAAAGGGTGGCGCTGCTATCTCGAAGACGTCACCGGCGCGCGTCGACACATCGTCGGCGAACGAGAGCGTCGCCGTGCCGAAGAAATGGACATGGACATCCCCCGGCCGTCGGAAGGGCGCATATTTGAAATGATGCGCCTCCAGATTGGCGAGATGATGCGACATGTTCGCCTCGCCGGTGAGGAACGGCTTTTCCCAGAGAACCGCGCCGTCACGAAGGATGCGGCTGGTGCCGCGAATGTCCTCTGGCGGCTCGCCCAGCAACAGTTCGGCACCCAGCGCGGCGGGACGGAGCTTTGAATGTGCGAGCCAGAGATAATTGTGCCGCTCGGTCACATGGTCGCTGAACTCGTTGGCGAGCGCGATGCCGAGCCGCCAGGGCGTGCCGTCGTCGCCGACGAGGTAAATGCCGGCCAGTTCCGGTTCCTCGCCATGGTCGCGCGCGAAGCTGGGCGAGACGAGCGGGGCCCCCGGACCCGTCAGGTGCATCCCGCTTCCCTTGTAGAACCATTCCGGCTGCTGTCCGGTCGTGCCGGCAGGAGGCTTGCCGCCGTCGACTCCCTCCAGGAACATCCGCATCGAATCGGTCGGCCGCTCGGCCGCCGCCGCCCTGTGCATCGCGTCGCGGCTCTCCGCCGATCCCAGATGCGTCAGGCCCGTGCCGGACAGCGTGATCCGGGCGGGATCGGGATGATCCACCGCGGCCAGCAGGCGGCCTGCGTCAAGCTCCAAGAGCAGATCGACCGCTTCGCTGGTGCATCGCGCCCGCGCCGCCTCGATCAGCGAGCAGCCCTGCGAAAGCGCCAGCCTTGCCAGGTCGATGACGGTGCCGGGCGCATCGAGAAACCAACCCGCGTCACGCTCCGCGAGGATGAGTCGGCGACGTCCGTCGGCGGTGCGATGCTGAAGCAGGCGATTGCGGGTCACTCAAGGCTCCTTGGGGCAGCGATGAAGGTGGCAGCGATGAAGGTTTTCGGCGTCGCGCCTGACGTCGGCGGCGCGCAGCCCCGCGAGCAGATCGCCTGCACGCCCGCGCTCGTCCCCCGGCCGACAGGCGGTTCCGCTGCCGACCGGACCGCGCAGCACAGGCGGCGACGAGGCGGTTGATGTCAGCACGCCTGTCCATCGACCAGCTTCGGACCCGCAGCACCGTCGCGCAGCTCCGGCGGCAGCATCGCGGCCGGCAGGTTCTGATAGCAGACGGGGCGGAGGAAACGGTCGATGGCGAGCGTTCCCACCGATGTGGTCCGCGAGTCCGATGTGGCAGGGAACGGTCCGCCATGCACCATCGCATGCGCGACCTCGACGCCCGTAGGCCAGCCGTTGACGAGCACCCGGCCGGCGTGCCGTTCCAGGATGGGCACCAGCGATGCGGCGTCGGCCTCGTCCGCAGGGTCGAGATGGATGGTCGCGGTCAGCTGCCCCTCGAGCCGGCGAAGAACCGCCTTGGCTTCCTCGATGTCGTTACAGCGCACGATCAGCGATGAGGCGCCGAACACCTCCTCCGCCAGCGCCGTTTCGGCGATGAAGGTGCGGGCGTCGGTGACGAACAGCCGCGCCATCTCCCGCGCGATGCCGTCGCCTTCCATGCCGCAGGCAAGCTCCGTCACACCGGCATGCGCGGCAAGTTGCGCCGTACCGCTGGCGAAGGCGCGCAGGATACCGCCTGTCAGCATCGGCTGCGGCGCATGCGATCGAAGCGCCGATGCGGCCGCCGTCTCGAACTGGGCCAGACCTTCACCTTCGATGGCGAGAACGAGGCCGGGGTTGGTGCAGAACTGCCCTGCACCCATCGTGAGCGAGCCGACGAACGCCTCGCCCAGCGCGTGCCCGCGCGCCGCAAGCGCCGCCGGCATCAGCACGACCGGATTGATGCTCGACATCTCCGCATAGACGGGGATCGGCACGGCGCGCTGCTGCGCGATCCTGAGCAGCGCGAGCCCACCGCCGCGCGAGCCGGTAAAGCCCACAGCGGCGATTCGCGGATCCTGGACCAGCCAGGTGCCGAGGTCATTGCCGGGCCCCTGAACATGGCCGAAGGTCCCTTCCGGCATTCCGGTGGCGGCAACCGCGCGCGCAACCGCCTGCGCGACCATCTTGTCGGTGCCGGGGTGAGCGGGATGCCCCTTGACGATCACCGGGCATCCGGCGGCCAGCGCTGCCGCCGTGTCGCCGCCGGCGGTCGAGAAGGCGAACGGGAAATTGGACGCCCCGAACACCGCGACCGGGCCAAGCGGGATCATCCGCATCCTGAGGTCCGGCCGAGGAAGCGGCTGGCGGTCCGGCAGAGCGGGATCGATGCGGACTTCGCGCCAGCGGCCAGCGCGCACGACGTCGGCAAACAGACGCAGTTGGCCGACAGTACGGCCACGCTCGCCGGTCAGCCGAACCGTCGGCAGCCCGGTTTCCAGCGATGCACGTTCGATCAGCGCCTCGCCCAGCGCCATGATCTCGTCGCCGATCGCCTCCAGAAAGCGGGCACGATCCTCGGCCGTGGTCTCACGATAGGCGTCGAACGCCGCCGCAGCAGCCGCACAGACCGATTCGACGTCGTCGCGGGTGCTGATATCGAACTCGGGTTCAACCGACTCGCCCGTCGCGGCGTCTACCGCGCAGAATCGCGCCCCGGATTTCTCTGTCATCACCGCATGCTCCTTTTGTCCGACATAAAAGCTGCTATAGGTGGCCGGCGGCGGTGCGGCAACCGTTTCGCGAGGGAGGGAAGCATGGGCCCGGTGAAATCCATCTGGCGGGGCGCGATGACGCTGGGCGAAGGCCCGGCATGGGACGTGGCGACGCAGTATCTGTGGTTCGTGGATATCAAGCAGCAGCGCGTGCTGCGCTTTGCCCCCGCGACGGGATCGGTCGACGCGTGGAGCGCCCCCGTAGCCGTCGGCTGGGTTCTACCCGCTGGAGAAGGCTGCCTTCTCGCGGGTCTCAAGACCGGACTCGCCCGATTCGATCCTGCCAGCGGCCGATTCGATTCGATCGTCGCCGTGGAACCGGACCATCCCGGCAACCGGCTGAACGACGCGACCGTGGCCCGGGACGGCACGGTCTGGTTCGGCTCGATGGACGATGCGGAGGAGGATGCGACGGGGCGGATCTATCGCTGGGACGGGCGGGCCGTGCAGCCGGTCGCCCTCGATCCGGTGTGCATCACCAACGGCCCCTGCCTCTCCCCCGACGGTTCAATACTCTATCATGTCGATACGCTTGGCGGGATCATTCACGCCAGCAGCGTGACCGATGCCGGCGACGTGTCGGCGACGCGTATTTTCGCCCGAATCGACCCGGAGGACGGCTTCCCCGATGGCATCGTCGCCGACGCCGCGGGCAATATCTGGGTGGGCCTCTGGAACGGCTGGCGGGCGCGCCTTTACGCGCCGGACGGTGCCATCCTGGCGGAAGTCCCGCTGCCTGCCGCCAATGTCACCAAGATCGCGCTCGGCGGCCCCGATCTCCGCACCGCCTATGCGACCACGGCATGCAAGGGGCTCGACGAAGCCACCCTCGCCGCGCAGCCGGAGGCAGGATCGCTTTTCAGCTTTGAGGTGGACGTTCCCGGCCTGCCCCTCGCCCCTGCGCGCATGGCCTGACGGCGTCAGGCTTCGGCCGCCTCGGAGCGCACGACAGACTCAGTCGGCTTCGCGCCCCACAGCGCGTAGAACAGCACATAAAGCTCGCACGCGGCGGTCAGCAGGAACGATGCCTGGAGCCCGTAGGCGTCTGCAAGCATGCCCTGCACGAACACCAGCGCACCGCCCGCGATCGCCATGATGAGGAGGCCCGCCCCCTCTTCCGTCAGCGGGCCCAAGCCCCGGATGCCGAGCGTGAAAATGGTCGGAAACATGATCGAATGGAAAAAGCCGACCAGGATCAGCGCCCACATCGCCGCCGGCCCGCTGGCGAACACGGCGACCAGCATGGTGAGGAACGCACCGACCGAAAACAGCGCCAGCACGGTTTCCGCGCGAATCTTCTGCATCAGCGCGGCGCCGAGGAAGCGGCCGACCATCATCCCGCCCCAGAGCAGCGTGAGGTGGTGCCCCGCCTGCTCGGCGGTCATGTTGCCGATGTCAGGACGGCTGGCGAAATTGACGAACAGATTGCCGACGCCGATCTCCGCTATCAGGTAGATGAAGATCGCCGGCACGCCGAACACCAGGTTCCGGTGGTACCAGAGCGAGTGCCCGCGCCGCTCCTCCTTACCCAGCCGCGTGGCCGCCTGCCCCATCGCGGGCAACGGAAAGCGCGCGATCACGAATGCGAGCACGATCAGCGCAATCGCCACAAGCCCATAGGGGAGTATCACCGACTGCGCGTCGGCGATCCGCTCGGCCTCGGTCAGGACCGTGCCTTGTGCCGCCGTACCGCCGCGCGAACGACCGAGGATCAGATAGGCACCGAAGAGCGGGGCGAGCATCGTGCCCGCCGAGTTCATCGCCTGCACAAGGTTCAGCCGCGACGATGCGGTCTCCGGGCGGCCGACGACCGCGACATAGGGGTTGGCGGCGACCTGCAGCAAGGTGATGCCGCTGGCGATGACGAACAGCATCACCAGCGTGATCGCATAGGACGGCAGGCTGGCCGCCAGCATCATGCCCGCCGCGCCGGCCGCCATGACGAGCAGTCCCGTCACCAGCGACTTCTGGTATCCGATCCGCTCGATCAGCTTGGCCGAGGGAATCGAGGCGACGAAATAGGCGACGAACCAGACGCTTTCGATCAGCGTCGCCTCGAAATAGCTGAGCTCGAACACGCTGCGAAGATGCGGCAGCAGCGTTCCGTTGATGACCGTGATGAACCCCCACATAAAGAACAGCGACGCCAGGAGGACCAGTGCCGGGCGATAGGTCGCCTCGGCCGCCGTGCCGACGGAAATCTGGGGCGCCACGGGTGCGGGCATCGATCTCTCCTCTTGATCCCGGACGATCGCCGGGTTACGCAGCGTTTCTATTTGTCGGACTATATGTCATAACGCATCGCGTCAATGTGGATGCAACCGATCGGGAGAATCGGAATGTTGAAGAAAGGTTTGCTTTTGTTGGCCACGCCGCTCGCCCTCTCCGTCGCAACCGCTCATGCCGCCACCGCCGAACGATCGACGTTCGGAACACTGCCCGACGGCACGCGGATCGAGGCCGTGACCCTGAAGGGTCGCAACGGCGTCAGCGCCCGGATCATCACGCTGGGCGCGACGTTGCAGACATTCAATGTTCCCGACCGCGACGGCAATGTCGCTGACGTGACGCTGGGCTATGACGACGTCGCCAGCTATGTCGCGCGGCCCAATTACTGGGGACAGACCATCGGCCGCTACGCCAACCGGATCGCCGGGGGCCGTTTCGCGCTTGACGGCAGGACCTATGACCTGCCCCGGAACGACAAGGCCAACTCGCTTCACGGCGGCCCGAACGGCTTCGACAAGGCGGTGTGGCGGATCACCGGAGTCACCAGCGGCGCTCAGGCTACCGTCACCATGGCCCTGACCAGCCCCGACGGCGATCAGGGCTATCCGGGCAGGCTCGACGTCACGGCTGTCTATTCGCTCAACGACGCCGGCGCGCTGACGATCGACTATCGGGCAACGAGCGACCGCCCCACGATCGTCAACCTCACCAATCATGCGCTGTTCGACATGGCGGGCGAAGGCTCGCCCCATGGCGCGCTCAACCAGCGCGTGACGATCGTCGCAAGCCGTTACCTGCCGGTCGACGACCAGCTCATCCCCACCGGCGAGCTGCGTTCGGTCGAAGGCAGCGTGTTCGACTTCCGGCAGGGGCGCGTCCTTCACGACGGCATCCGCGACGGAAGCGATCCGCAGATCGTCATCGGGCGCGGTTGGGACCATAATTGGGTGCTCGACAAGGGCACGACCGCCGAGCCCGGCCTTGCCGCGCGGATGGAGGACCCCGCATCGGGCAGGGTACTAGAGGTGCTGACGACGGAGCCCGGCATCCAGTTTTACTCAGGCAATTTCCTCGACGGGACGATGACGGGCAAGAAGGGCCATGTGTATCGCATGGGCGACGGTGTCGCCTTCGAGCCGCAGAAATTCCCCGACACTCCCAACCAGCCCGCATTCGGGTCTGCGCGGGTGGAGCCGGGCAAGCCCTATCATCACCGGATGATCTACCGTGTCTCGGTCACGCCCGCAGGAGCCGCGAAATGAGCGACGCACCCAAGCTCCGGAGCCGCGCCTGGTTCGACAACCCGGACAATATCGACATGACGGCGCTCTATCTCGAGCGCTATCTGAACTTCGGCCTCAGCCTGGAGGAGCTTCAGTCGGGCCGCCCGATCATCGGCATCGCGCAGACCGGCAGCGACCTTTCGCCGTGCAACCGCCACCATCTCGTTCTTGCCGAACGGGTGCGCGAAGGCGTGCGCGAGATGGGCGGCATCGTGCTGGAATTCCCCGTCCATCCGATCCAGGAAACCGGCAAGCGGCCGACGGCGGCGCTTGACCGGAATCTCGCCTATCTGGGTCTGGTCGAGATCCTTTATGGCTATCCGCTCGACGGCGTCGTCCTCACCATAGGCTGCGACAAGACGACACCGGCGGCGTTGATGGCGGCGGCGACGGTGAACATCCCCGCGATCGCGCTGTCGGTCGGGCCGATGCTGAACGGCTGGCACAAGGGCGAGCGGACGGGGTCGGGCACCATCGTCTGGAAGGCGCGCCAGATGCTGGCCGCGGGCGAGATCGACGGCACGGAGTTCATCCGACTGGTGGCGTCGTCGGCACCCTCCACCGGCTATTGCAACACGATGGGCACGGCGACCACGATGAACTCGCTGGCCGAGGCGCTCGGAATGTCGCTGCCCGGTTCGGCCGCGATCCCCGCGCCCTATCGCGATCGGCAGGAGGTCGCCTATCTGACCGGCAAGCGCATCGTCGAGATGGTTGCGGAGGATCTGAAGCCTTCCGACATCCTGACGAAGAAGGCCTTTCACAACGCCATCCGCGTCAATTCGGCGATCGGCGGATCGACCAACGCCCCGATCCATCTGTCGGCGCTGGCCCGGCACATCGGCGTCGACCTGCCGCTGACCGACTGGCAGGAGGTCGGCCACGACATCCCGCTGCTGGTCAACCTGCAACCCGCAGGCGAATATCTGGGCGAGGATTTCTACCGCGCCGGCGGGGTTCCCGCAGTGGTCAGCCAGCTGATCGGTCAGGGCCTCATCGCCGAGGACGCGATGACCGCCAACGGCCGCACCATCGGCGAAAATTGCCGGGGGGCGACGATCGAGGACGAGAAGGTGATTTTCCCCTTCGAGAAGCCGCTTCTGGAAGCGGCGGGCTTCATCGTGCTCAAGGGCAATCTCTTCGACGCAGCGGTCATGAAGACCAGCGTGATATCGCCCGAATTTCGCGAGCGGTATCTGTCGAACCCCGACGATCCCGATGCCTTTGAAGGACCGGCGGTGGTCTTCGACGGGCCGGAGGACTATCATGCCCGCATCGACGATCCGGCGACGGGCATCACGCCCCGCACGCTGCTCTTCATGCGCGGCGCGGGGCCGATCGGCTATCCCGGCGGCGCAGAAGTGGTCAACATGCGTCCGCCCGCCTACCTCATCACCGAAGGCATCTCGGCGCTTCCCTGCATCGGCGACGGCCGCCAGTCGGGCACGAGCGGGAGCCCGTCGATCCTGAACGCCAGCCCGGAAGCTGCGGCGATGGGCGGCCTCGCCCTGCTCCGCACCGGCGACCGCGTCCGCATCGATATCGGGCGCGGAACGGCGGACGTCCTGCTTCCTCCGGAGGAACTGGCCGCGCGCCGGGCGGAACTGGAGGCGGCGGGCGGCTATCGCTACCCCGCATCGCAGACACCGTGGCAGCAGATCCAGCGCAGCCTCGTCGGCCAGAGTGCGACCGGCGCGATATTGGAAGGCGCGGAGGCCTATCAGCGCATCGCGCAGACCAGGGGGCTGCCCCGCGACAACCACTGACCGGGCGAGATCTGTCATGTCACTAGCCGAGGCGCCTCCGTCCGATCACGCTTTCCGGGTCACCCTCAGCGAGATCATGCACGCCCGCAGCCTGCCGCTGAAGGCGGTGCCGGTACGGGTGCGCCAGTGGCTGGTCCTCCATGACGAAGGCCAGGGTTCGAAGATCGACGCATGGCTCGCCACGCTGGACGGGACCGCCGGGGCGTCCGACCCGCGCCATGTCGTCGGGCGGTCCGGTGACTGCGACCTCATCTGGGAGCGCCACAATGAATTCTCCACGATCACCGCGATCCGGATCGGCCCCGGCACGCGCCACCCTATCGCCAACGTTCCGTGGCTGAGCGGATTGCCGGGAGCCGTCTTCCGGTCGGTGGAAATCCTGGTCGGACAGCGAGCGGATTTCGACTGGGAAAGCGATGCCCGATTCGACCCCTCCCGACTGGTGTCGAGCATCGTGTTCGACGGCGCGGCCCGCATCTGGAGCGATTTCACCATCAAGGAGAACGGCGGCGGGCGGATCGTGGTCGAGGACCAGGGGCTCCAGAACGACGAGCTCGCCCGCCTCGTCCAGACGCTGATCGAGATCGGCAACTATCGCAAGCTCGCGCTGCTGGGCTTTCCCATCGCACGCGAGCTGATGCCCTGGCTGACAAGGGTTGAGGCCCGGCACAGCGCCATCACCGAACAGCATAATGCCGGCGGCGCGGACAGCGGCGAGGTGCTTTCCGCTCTGCTCGCGCTGTCGTCGGAGATCGAACATCGCGCCAGCCAGGCACGCTTTCGCCTGGGCGCAACGAGCAGCTATCATGTGCTGACGACCGACCGGCTGCGCGCGCTGCGCGAGACCCGCGTCGCGGGGTTCAGCACCACCGCCGAGTTCATCGAGCGCCGGCTGCTGCCGGCCATGCGGACCTGCGAAGTCGCGCAGCATCGGCTGGAGAGCCTGAGCGAGAGGATCAACCGGACAGCCAGCCTGCTGTCGCTCGAACAGACGATCATGCTGAACCGGCGCAATCAGGCCATTCTCGCCAGCCTCAACCGTCGCTCCGCGATGCAGCTGCGCCTTCAGAACCTGGTCGAGGGATTCAGCATCTTCGCGATCTCCTATTATATCATCGCGATCATCGAAAAGCCGATCGAGGCCGGCGCGCACTGGGCCGGCTACGACTCCGTCGCCGACCATGCCGTCGCACTCATCGTGCTCCCCGTTCTCCTCCTCACCTGGAAGGCGCTGGAACGCAGCAAGAAACGCAAGCGGCCGGGATCAGCCTAGCCCGTCTGGCGGCCCTCTGTATCGAAACGCATGCCCGTCGGCATCTCGACATGCGGGCGATCCATCTCGGTCGCCATGCTGTGCTCGATCCGGTAGACGAAGGCCAGGACGGTCGCGACCGCCAGATAGAGCCGCTCGTCGATGACTTCGCCCACGCGCGAGGTGTAATAGACCGCGCGGGTCAGTTCCGGATATTGCATCAGCGGCACGTTCGCTTCCGCCGCACATTCGCGGATCGCGCGCGCCATGTCGTCGCACCCGCGCGCGGTCACCACCGGCGCGGCGTCGCGGCCGGGCATGTAGCGGAGCGCGACCGCGAAATGGGTCGGGTTGGTGATCACCACGGTGCTCTCGCTCAGCGCCTGCCGCACCGAGTTGTTGAGCACCTCCATCTGCCGCCGCCGGACCGCCGCCTTGGATTCGGGCGAGCCTTCCTGCATCTTGTGCTCTTCCTTGATCTCCTGCTTGCTCATGTTGAGGCGCTTGGTGCGCTGGAAGATCTGCGACGGCACGTCGATCGCCGCGACCAGGAACAGCATGGCCGCGAGCGTCAGGCTGACCAGCACGAAGATCTGGCCGAGTTCCTCTAGCGCGGGGACGATCCCCGCCTTGCCCATTTCGCGGATCGCCGACAGCCGCTCGTACACCAGCCAGGCACCCACCGATCCCAGCAGCCCGATCTTGGCGACCGACTTCACCAGCTCGATCAGGCCATTGGGGCCGAAGATGCGTGCCAGCCCCTTGAGCGGGTTCATCTTGCCCGGCTTGACCTTCCAGGCGGAGGTACGGAAGCCGAGCGAGCCGAGCATCGCGGGCGCGGCGATCGCGGCGACGAAGGTGGCCATGATGATGACGCCGACGGGCATCGCCACCAGCGACAGGAGATGGAGCGCGCGCTTTTCGGGGGTAAAGGTCTGGATGTCGTTGGGGCCGAAGCGGAGCGCCTCGCTCAGCATCTCGCGGATGGCGCCGATGATCTCCGGTCCTGTCACCGCCATGGCCGCGAAGCCTGCCATCACGACCATCGCCGTCGACAGCTCCTTCGACTGGAGGACGTCACCTTCGCGCCGGGCATCGGCCAGGCGCTTGGCTGTCGGTTTTTCTGTCTTTTCGCCGCCACCCGGCGCTTCCTGCGCCATGGCTCAGCCCCCCGACAGCACGCGCACGGCGTCGAGCGCTTCCATCAGCGTCGCGGTGATGGCCTCCGCCAGCACCGGCGCGCCGATCGCGAGCAGGACGAGACCCGCCAGCAGCGTGGCGGGCAGGCCCACCGCAAACAGGTTGAGCGCGGGTGCAGAGCGGGCGAGCATCGCCATGACGATCTGGACGAGGATCAGCGCAAAGGCGATCGGCAGAGCAATCGTCACCCCCGCGCCGAACATGGTGCCGCCGAACCAGGCGATATCGTGGATCGCGCTGTTGGGCATCAGCCCCTGCCCCGGCGGCAGCGCGCGATAGCTGTCGATCACGAACTGGATCAGCATCAGATGGCCGTCCATCGCGAGCAGCAGGAAGGTCGCCAGGATCGACAGGAACTGGCCGACCACCGGGGTCGGCGAACCGCTGGTCGGATCGACCATGTTGGCAAAGCCCAGGCCCATGGCGTTGGCGATCGTCTCGCCCGCGATGAAGGCCGCGCCATAGGCAAGCTGGAGCATGAAGCCGAGCGCAAGACCCGCCAGCACTTCGCCCATCACCAGACCGATGCCCGCAAACGAGACGACGCCGCTGTCGGGCAGCGTGATCGTGACGCTGTTGAGCGCCGCCATGCCGATGGCGAGCGACAGGATCAGCCGGATCTGCACGGGCACGGTCTGCGCGCCGAAGATCGGTGCGGCGATGAACGCCGCGCCCGGCCGGATCATCGCGACAAGCCAAATCCAGAGCTGGGTCTCGACGCCCGCGAAGCCGGGTGCGATCATGTCCATCGGGCGGCCCGCCGATCGCTGCGCATCAGTTGAGCAGGTCGGGAATGCGCTCGAACATCTCGCGCGTGAAGTCGGCGACCAGCAGCATGATCGACCCGCCAAACAGCGCCAGCGTGCCGCCGACGATGATGAGCTTGGGGACAAAGCTCAGCGTCGCCTCGTTGATCGAGGTCGCGGCCTGGAACATGCCGATGAGGATGCCCGCGATCAGCGCGGGTATCAGGATCGGCGCGGTGGCAAGCGCCGCGATCCACAGCGCCTGCTGCGCGATGCCGACGAAGAATTCACCGTTTTCCATAGTTCCAACCGTTCACCCTGAGGAGGGGCTGAGCGAAGTCGAAGACCCGTCTCGAAGGGTCGTGCGCGAGAAGTCCTTCGAGACGCCACGTCGCTGCGCTCTGTGGCTCCTCAGGACGAACGGGGGTTGCGTAGGGCACATCACGTCGCGAACGACCCCGCCAGCGATCCCATCGTCAGCGCCCAGCCGTCGACCAGAACGAACAGCAAAAGCTTGAACGGCATCGAGATGATCGTTGGAGAGAGCATCATCATGCCCAGCGCCATCAATGTCGACGCGACGACGAGGTCGATGATCAGGAACGGCAGGAAGATCATGAAGCCGATCTGGAACGCGGTCTTCAGCTCGCTGGTCACGAACGCGGGGAGCAGGATCGAGAAGGGAATGTCCTTCGCCGTCTGGAACGCCGGTGCGCCCGCCAGTCCGGCGAACAGCTTGAGGTCGGTCTGCCGCGTCTGCTTGGCCATGAAGCCGTGGAGCACCTCGGCCGAGCGGCCGACGGCTTCCTCGATGCTGATCTGCCCCTGACCATAGGGGGTGTAGGCGGTGCGCGTGATCTCGTCGACCGCGGGGCGCATGATAAACAGCGACAGGAACAGCGCGAGGCCGACAAGCACCTGGTTGGGCGGCGTCTGCGCGAGGCCCAGTGCCTGCCGCAGGATCGACAGCACGATGATGATGCGGGTGAAGCTGGTCATCATGAGCACGAGCGACGGCAGCACCGTCAACAGGCTCATCAGCAGCAGGATCTGGAGCGACAGCGACAAGGGGCGGCCGTCGCCCGACACTTCGTTCAGTGCCTGGGTCAGCGCACCCGACGACTGTTGCGCGCCCTCCGCTACGGGGCCGGTGGCGATCTGCGCCAGCGCGGGCTGGGTGAAGAGGAGCGCGAGGACGAGTGTGAGGAGGAGGGCAGCGAGCCATCCCAGCGGGTTCCGTCCCGGAGCGACGTGCTCCTGCGAAGGCAGGAGCCCAGGGTTATCCGGCGCACCCTGCGACCCTGGGCTCCTGCTTTCGCAGGAGCACGGTGTGCGGCGTGTAAAGACCATCTCAGCCACCGATCCGATCGCTCTCCGCGATCCGCTCGATGCGGCCGCGCGTCACCGACAGCAGCAGCGTCTTGCCGTGGAACTCCACGACCGCCAGCTTGCCGAACGTGCCCATGGGCAGCGCCTCGACGACGCGGACGGCGCGGTTGGCGTTGCCCTGCATCATCCCGGGCTGATAGCGGCGCCACAGCCACAGCGCGCCGAACGCCAGCCCCGCCACCATCGGCAGCATCACGGCCAGCTTGACGAAATACCAGAACATGGCCGCGCTCAGCTCCGGCGTTCGATGCCGGCGAGCCGGGTATCGGTGGAGGCGATCTCGACGACGCGGATGCCGTAGCGACCGTTGACAGTCACCACCTCGCCGCGGGCGACCAATGTGCCGTTGACCATGATGTCGAGCAGCTCGTCGGCCTGGCGGTCAAGCTCGACGACGCTGCCTTCGGACAGGTCCATGATCTCGGCGAGACGGAGCGAGGTCGATCCGACCTCGACCGACATGCGCACGGGAATGTCGGCGAGCAGCCGGAAGTTGCTGTAGGTCGCCGCCTCGGCCGCTGCGGCAAGCTGGGGGGCGTCGCTCATGTCAGTCATGGATGGTGATCCTCAGGCCAGTTTTTCGATCATGAAGGCTGCGCGGCCGTCCTGTTCGCCGATGGTCCCGTGCGCGAACACGCGGTCGCCGACGATCAGCGGCAGATGCCGCGCGATATTGATGTTGATGACGTCGCCCGGCTTGAGCGCCATCAGCTCCGACATCTTGAGATTGGGGCGGGCGAGCACGGTGCGCGCGGGCAGGCGGACATCCTGCATCCGCTGTGCCAGCCGCGCGCGCCAGACGGGATCGAGGGGACGGACGTCCTCTGCCGAGGCCGAGCCGCCCGACATCTCGACAGCGGCGAGCGCTTCGGCGGGATAGACGATCTCGACGGCCAGCGGCGCCTTGTCGCCGATATCGACGGTGAAGCCCTGGACGATCATGTCGGCGTCGCTGGCGGCGATATCGGCCTGGCCGACGCCGGTCTCGCGGCCGAGAAGCATCGGTGTCACCGGCGTGATGTCGGTCCAGCAGGCCGCGAGCGCGTCCATGATCTGGCTCGACAGCCGTTCGATGATGCGCGCCTCGGTGGGCGTAAATTCGCGCGCTTCCTCACGCGATCCGCCGCCCAGCCCGCCGTAGAAGCGGTCGACGAGGCCGGAGATCAGGCCGGCGTCCATGCGCAGCGTGACGGTGCCCTTCAGCGGGTGGAGGCGATAGAGGCTGAGCGAGGTGAAGGCGGGGACACACGCGTCCCACATCATGAACATCGTTTCCTCGACCGGCTGCGCGGCGATCACCGGGCGGACGCGGCTCAAGGGTTCGATGATCGCGCGCAATCGCCGCCCGAAGCGATCGCCCAGACGGTCAATGGCGCTCAGCAGGACCGGCGACTGTGTCGCGGCCCGCCCGAACTTGTACGGTTGCGGTTCGTTCATACGCTGTCCCCGTCCGACCCCCGTCGGACACAGCGCTATTGAATAACGAAATTGGTAAAATAAACGTTATCGACCCCGCTGTAGCCGGTCTTCTCCTTCAGCACCTTGTTGATGATTTCGACCAGTTTTCCCTGCAGTTTCTCCTTTCCCTGCGGGGTTGCGAGGTCCAGCTCCTGCTCCTGGGCGAGCATCATTAAAATTTCCGATCGGATCGCCAGCTCGTGAGTCTGGAGCGCCGTGATCACGCGCGAATCATAATAGGTCGATGCGGCGATGCTGATCTGGGCGAAGGCATCGCTGTCGGCCATGTTGCTCGTGAACGGCTGCGGGATCTGATAATAGGTCGCCTGATAGCCGGCGGTGTTCTTCGGACGCGGCAGGTCGACGGCTGGATGATGTTCCGCCTCCTCCCCTTCGGCACCTTCCTCGGCTTCGGCATGCTCCCCTTCCGCAGGCGCAAACTGCGCGGCAACGTCCTCGGGCTTCTCGCCCTTCTTGACGAGGCGCGGCATGTTCGGGTCTTCCTTCGGACCCTCCTCATGGCTCATCGATCCGGCCGCGAAGAATCCCGCCGCCGCCCCGCCGCCGCCAAGCACCAGCACGGCCGCGCCGATGATGATCAGCTTCTTGGCACCGCCGCCCTTTTTCGCGGGCTTGGCCGCCGCTTCGTCACTCATGACTGGTCTCCATCATGTCCGACACGGCTTGTCCCACCGCTGAGGTCAGGCATAGCGCACCCGGTTTTCGCCGGCGGTCGCGGTGTCTGCATCCCGTCCACGCTCCTCTAGAACGGCACGCGGGTCGCCGGATTTACCATGTTGGCCCCCGGAATTGCCCGATTGGCCCTGCGAGGGTCCCGAACCGGCGGCATTCTGGCCCCACGCCTGGGGTTGTCCCTGCTGCTGGCCGTTCTGCTGCGCCGTCTGGCCCGCATCCTGCCCGCGCGGCTGCGACTGCGGCTGCGGGTTGGACTGGGCATTCGGGTCACGCTGCGCGTCGAGATTGCCTCCCGCCGCGCGCTCGATCACGACCTGACCCAGCGACAGCGCGGCGAGGCGCGCATCGGCCTGAAGCGTCGACTGACCCTCGCGAAGGCGCATCGCGGCCTCATCGGTCTCGGTCAGCAGATGGACGCGTCCGTCCGCCTCGCCCTGCCACAGATCGACCTGAATCCGGCCGAGATTGGGGGGTGAGAGCTGGAAGCGGCTGTGGCCGGTGCCGTCGGCGACCTGCGTGATCTCGCGTGCGAGCCGGTCGATCCATTGGCCCTCGACACCCATGTCGATGACCTGATCGGAGAGAATGGCACCGAGCTGAGGCGCCGCCGGAGCGCTGGCCTCGATACGCGCTGCCCCATCGGAGACCGGAGCGATCGCGACCGGTACCGTCGGCACGGCATTCGCCGCAGCGAGCGCCGGGGGCGGGGCCGCAGCCTCGCCGGGCTCGATCCGGGGCATGTCGGCACCTGCCTCACGCGCAACAGACGGCGCGGCGGCGGGCGTTGCCATCGTCGCGGATGGCGCCTCGGCCTGCCGGGTGGCGCGCAACGGAGAGGGCGTGGCGAAGGGTGGCGGAAGAGGCATCTCGGGCGAGGAAGCCGGCGCAGCATCGGTCAGCGCTTCGGCAGCGATGGCGACGACGGTGCGAGACTGGCCGGCGGTGGCGGTCAGCGGCCTTGCCGTAACGGGCGGTGAAGCGGCGGCGTTCACAATGGCCGAAAGCCCGGCGTTATCCGGAACAGGCAGCGCCCGATCCTGCAGAGCGACGGGCGCGGGTTGGCCTGCACGTGCACCGTCCGGCGTTGCGGACGGCGGCGTGACCGCCATGCCGGAACGATAGGCGGTGATCGACTTGCGCTGCACGGCGAGCGTCTCTGCAGGCAGGGCCGAAGGCTGCGTTACGGCGGCTTGTGCCTGCGCGGGGGGCGTGGCGGCAGATGGGACGACGAGCGCCGCGACGGCCACCAACGGAGCCGGTTGAGCGATGGTACCAGCGACCGCATCCGCTTCCGCCGTCTTGGACGACCGGCGAGTCGGCTTCGCCGCTGCGGGCTCTGCCACAACGCTGTCTTTGCCCGGCTGGAGCAGCGCCGGGTCGCCAGCGGCCGCCACTGGCTGCGCGGAGCCGCTGCCCAGCGCCTTGGTCAGCACCGGCTGGTCGAAGCCCGTGGGCGTCAGCACGGGACGTGCCGCCTTGGCCGCAGCCTTGCCACCCTTGCCGACCGGCGGCGTCTGTGCTTCGCCCTCGGGTGCCAGCGCCAGGACGCGCTTTTCCGGGAGCGGTTCGGGCGTGGGGAGCGATTGCGCCTCGCCGCGCGCGACCCCGCCATTGCCCAGGACCGCCAGCGTCAGTTCGCTGACCAGTACCGGGTCGGCTTCGGCAGCGGGGGCAACGGCAGCGGGCGCAACTGCGACGGTCGCGCCGCTCTCCGTACCCGGCTCGCCAGCTTCGGGCTTCGAGGCCGCCGCAATCGCCGCCGCGAACATCTCGCCCAGCCCGCCAGCAGCCGCCTCGGCACCCTCGCCGACGGGCGTGAACAGTCCGCCCGGCTTTGCCGTGCCTGCGCTCAGGATCGATCCCAGCATGGTCATGACGCGCTATCTTCCTTCCTCTGGATGCGCCGATAAAGCGGCAGCGCCGCGATCCGTGCCTCGGTGCGCTCATCGGCCGCGCGCCGTGCCTTGTCCTTCAGTCGTTCTGCAATCTCGCGTTCGCGATCGGCGACGATCCGCGCCGCATCGCGCTGGTCTATGCGCTGCTTCGCGTCGTAGAGCGCGCCGTCGAGCTGCCGTCCCGCCTTCTCCAGCCGGTCAGCCAGCTCGCGCTGTGCCGCCAGAGTCGCGCCGTCGGTCGTTCCTGTCGTGCCGAACAGCTCCTCGCGCACCTTGGCGAGGCGGCGGGCGTTGGTTTCGATCTGCGCCGCGGCATCGCGCGCCGCCATCGCATCGGCAACCGCAAGGCTGTGCTGCACATGGCGCACGCGCAAGAGGCGCTGGCGGCGCGAGACGAGCCGGCTCATGCCGCCATCTCCTCACCAAAGGCCGCGACCAGCGTTTCGACGCTCTCGTCGATCGACAGGCAGCTCTTCACGTCCTGCTTGAGGAAGGCGAGCAGTTCCGCCCGCCGCGCCACCGCCTCGTCGATGACGGGATCGTTGCCGGGGCGGTAGGCACCCATCAGGATGAGGTCGCGATTTTCCTCATAGGCCGCCCAAAGGCGACGATAAGCGGTCGCAGCCGTCAGATGATCGCGGTCGACGATGTCCGCCATGACGCGCGACAGCGACTTGCCGAT
>CAZHGR010000014.1:0-43908 GCA_964532255.1 uncultured Sphingobium sp. | reverse complement strand
CTCCCACAGCTTGCCCTTGCGGATATAGTTGCCAATGTCGTGGACGCGCGCGTCGCCAAGCTGCCCGTCGCGAAGCCGTGCCACCGCATCATATTCGTACAGGCCCTGCTGTGCCTTGGTGGTGGACTTGATATTCCACTCGATCAGCGGCGCGTCGAGCGCAGCCGAAATCTCCTGCGCCAGCACGGTCTTGCCGGTTCCCGGCTCGCCCTTGATCAGCAGCGGGCGGCGCAGAAGCACCGCCGCATTCACTGCGACCTTCAAGTCGTCGGTCGCAACATAGTTGTCGGTGCCTTCGAAACGCATCTGCCTGTCACCTCTTGCGGTCTTCCGCATCGATGGTGCAGTGCAGTGGAACCGTCAAGTCACTGATCGGGCGTTCAGCGTGGATCAGCTTCCCGGCGCAGCAAGGCGCGTGCCTCCAATATGTCCCAGATCGTGCGATGCTGGACCAGAAGCTGAGCCGCGCCGAATTGTGCCGCGCGGGAGATCGGGAACTCCGCTTCGACCGCGGCCAGCGTTGCTATCGTGTCCGCTGCCGACGGCAGCGAGCATGCGGGCGCCTCGATCCCCAGGCGCGCCGCGCCGCTGTCGACGATCGCCCGCACCGGTTGCCAGTCGAGCACCAGCGCCATGGACGCGCCGAGCGCGCAGCCCCGCCGGTCCGACTGGGCTAGCATTTCGAGCGCGCGGCGCTGCTGGCCGATGATCGTGGTCATGTTCTGCTGCCCTGTCGTGCTGGGCAGGGGGCCGACCGCGACCACGAGCTGGCCGAGATAGCTCCGCTCCTCGGCGAAGCCGGCCACGGCGCTGAGCAGCCAGCCGCGCGCGGCATTGTCGATGATGTGACGCGCCGCATGGTCGATGATACCCGGCATCTGGCCGTGGAGCAGGCTGAGATAATGGATCGCATCGGCGAAGTCGCCGCTGCGCTTGCTGAAGCTGTCCGGCGACCGATCCAGCGCGGCACGGCAATAGGCATGCGTCGACGTGCCCTCGCTGGCGACCAGCCGCGCGAACACCGGTGCAATGGAATCAGCGTGCGGCCGGGGCGACTGTACGGTCATGTGCGAACCTTTCTGAGCGTCCCCTCCTGGCCGAGGTGGATGCCGTCCCCAAGACGCTTTTAGGGGCAGTTCGGTAAAGGGCGCGTTTAGGGCGAAGGTGAACGATTGATGACGGAGAACGTCATGGCGGCGTGGTCGTTCCGCGTCCCCGCCATCTCCTTCTTTGCCATTTCTTTGCCATGCGCTGCGAATTCGCATATCGAGGCGGTCCCCGATGGCGCGCCTGCCATCAAGCCATACGGGAAGGGTGGTTTCGTTGCGGATTCTCGTTGTCGGTGCAGGTCTGTACGGATCGGTCTGTGCACAGGAACTCGGTCGTGCAGGCCACGAATGCCATGTCATCGAACGGCGCGATCACATCGCAGGCAACATCTTCACTCGTTATGTCGCTGAAGCGGATTGCCATCAGCATGTGTATGGAGCGCACATCTTCCATACCAGCAACCAGACGATCTGGGACTATGTGAACCGGTTCGCCAGCTTCAACCACTATGTCAACCGGGTGAAGGTCAGGTGCGACGATCGAATATTCAGCTTTCCGATCAACCTGTTCACTATCCACCAGCTGTTCGGTTCGGTCGATCCCCAGCAGGCGAGAGAGGCCATCGAGGCCGACCGTGTCCCATACGAGCGGCCAGCCAACATGGAGGAGTTCTGCCTGACGACGATCGGACGCAAGCTCTACGCTCAGTTCATAGAGGGCTATACGACGAAGCAATGGGGGCGTCATCCCCGCGATCTCCCGGCCGACATCGTCAAGCGTCTTCCTGTCCGGTACAATTTCGATGACAATTATTTCAGCGACCGATTCCAGGGCATCCCGACCGGTGGCTATACCGCGCTGGTCGAGGCCATGCTGGAAGGCAGCACGGTTGAACTGGGCGTCGATTTTTTCGCGCGGCGCGCGGATTATCTCGACCGCTACGACCTCATCATCTTCAGCGGTGCTATTGATGAGTTCTTCGATTTCGCAGACGGGGTTTTGGCATACCGGTCGCTTCGCTTCGAGCATGAGCTGTTGCCGGTTGCTGACTATCAAGGCAACGCAGTCGTGAACTATACCAGCGCGTCTGTGCCATATACGCGAATCCTCGAGCACAAGCATTTCGATATGCGCTATTCGACGGACAAGACACTGATAACGCGTGAATATCCTGACGATTGGGAACTTGGCAAGACGCGCTATTACCCGATCAACGACGTGCCCAACACGGCCTTGTACCAACGCTATCGCGCGCGGGCAGAGACGCTGGCGGGCAAGGTGAAGTTCGGCGGACGGCTGGGCGCCTACCAATATTACGACATGCATCAAGTGGTTGGGGCCGCTCTCAAATACTGCGCCGGGCTGCTGGGGAAGGATGAATGACCGAGATGGAGTGTGCAGTTCCGCGTTGGACGATATTGCTCGCTTATTACAATGAGGAGGAGTTCCTTGCCGACACGCTCCGCTCGCTCGTCCACCAGGCGCTAAGGCCATTCGATGTTGTCGCCGTCGACAACGCCTCCAAGGATCGATCCGCTGCGATTGCGCGCGATGTTCTCGGCGGGATCGACGGCCTCAATGCCGTCCATCTCCACCAACCGCTACCCGGGCAGATCAACGCGCTCAAGATGGGGCTTGAAGCCGTCAGAACCGAATTCGTCGCGATCTGTGATGCGGATACATTCTATCCGCCGCACTATCTGGACGAAGCGGACCGCGCCTTTGCTGTCGGGGGCAGAGGTGTCGTGGGCGTGATGGCGACAGACATCTATTCGCCCGCCCATGGTCGGGCGGCTCGGGTTCAGCGGCTTAAGCTGTGGACCGTGTCGCGCATCCTGCGCAAGCAGACGCACACTGGCGGCTTTGGCTATGCGTTCCGAACGGAGACCCTGCGCAAGGTCGGCGGCTATGACATCGCGCTCTGGCCCTATGTGCTGTCCGATCATGAAATCGCGCACCGGATGCTGAAGGAAGGACGGACGACCTATCCCTTGAACCACTGGTGCATGCCATCAACACGCCGGCCCGACGACCCCTCGGTTCGCTGGTCCCTCGGCGAGCGTCTGCTCTATCATGTCACGCCGTTCGCGCTGAAGGACTGGTTCTTCTATCGCTTCCTGGCCGTGCGGTTCGAGCGCAAGCGCATGGGGCATCTCGCCTATCGAGAGGAACGGCCGTGGGAAAAATGACGTGCGTCGCTGCGCTTCGCTCGCTGGCGCATCCCGCGGCGAAGGAGTTGACCGAATGAAGATTGCCGTACTCCTGCCGTCGCTGGAGGGGAGGGGCGCAGAACGGATGGGCCTGCTGCTGGCGGAGGCCCTGATCGAGGCGGGCTATGAGGTCGAGATACCGGTCGCGTGCAAGGTCGGAGCACTGGTCGATCACGGGGTCGCTCGAACCCATGTGGTAGACCTTGCCGCGCCCAACGAGATACTCTCGCTGCCGCACCTTCTGCGCTATCTCGATCACTCCAAGCCGGACCTGCTGATTGCGGTGATTCACACCGCAAAGATGATGGCGGGTTGCGCCAAAAAGCTGCGCCCCTCGCTCCGCTTCATCATCAGCGTTCGACATGACCTGAAAACTCACCCCTTTTGGCTTCGGCGATGGTTCGGCTATCGGCTCGAGCGATGGCTGTACAGGGACGTCGATGCCGTCCACGTCATAGCGCGCGATATCGTGCCGCAGGTGGTCGAGCATTTTGGTGTGGAGCAGAGTCGCGTAGTCGCTATCCCCAATCCCATCAACAGGGGCGGCGAGGCTCGTTCAATCGAGCCCGAGCATGAGGCGCTGTTCGACCGGCCGGTCCTCATCACCGCCGGGCACATGGTCGCTCAGAAAAATCACGAGGCGCTGATCGATGCATTTCATCGGTCGGGGCTGGCGGGGGATGTGAGGCTCGTCATTCTAGGAGAGGGGCCGCTACGCTGCACTCTGGAGCGGCAAGTCGTCCGGCTGGGGCTTCAACAGGATGTCGCGATGCCCGGATTCGTCAGGGACGTTCGGCCCTACATGCGGCGTTCGGCGGGTTTTCTGCTGTCGTCCCGCAGCGAAGGCCTCGGCAACGTCCTGCTTGAGGCGCTGTCATGCGATATACCCGTCGCATCCTTCGATTGCCCCGTTGGCCCGCGCGAAGTCCTTGCCGACGGACGTATTGGGAGGCTGATCCCTCTGCACGACATCGAGGGGCTGGCAAAATCGATGTGCGACATGATCTCGGGCACGCTGGTCGCGGCACCGGCCGAGCTGGTGGCGCGCCAACTCGCCGGCTATCAACTGGAACACGTCAAACGGCGCTATGTCGAGCTAGCAGAGATGATACTGGGATCGACAGCAGCCAGCCCCCGAGCTTGAGCCGGCTTAGCGGAGAGGCGTGCCCTCCGCTAAGCCGATGGGATCAGTTCTTGTCCTTGTCCACCAGCTTGTTGGCGCCGATCCACGGCATCATCGCGCGGAGCTGGGTGCCGACCTGCTCGATCGGGTGTGCGGCGGCGAGCTTGCGGCTGGCCTTCAGTTCGGGCTGGCCGGCGCGGTTGTCGAGGACGAAGTCCTTGACGAAGCGGCCCGACTGGATGTCGGCGAGGACGCGCTTCATCTCGGTCTTGGTCTCGTCGGTGATGATGCGCGGGCCGGTCTTGATGTCGCCGTATTCTGCGGTGTTGCTGATCGAGTAGCGCATGTTGGCGATGCCGCCCTCATACATCAGGTCGACGATCAGCTTCACTTCGTGGAGGCACTCGAAATAGGCCATCTCGGGCGCGTAGCCCGCTTCGGTCAGCGTCTCGAAACCCGCCTGGATGAGGTGGGTGAGGCCGCCGCACAGCACCGCCTGCTCGCCGAACAGGTCGGTCTCGCATTCCTCGCGGAAGTTGGTCTCGATGATGCCCGACCGGCCGCCGCCGACGCCAGAGGCATAAGCGAGCGCGATATCATGCGCGTTGCCCGTGGCGTCCTGATGCACCGCCATCAGGCAGGGAACGCCGCCGCCGCGCGCATATTCGGAGCGCACGGTGTGGCCCGGCCCCTTGGGGGCGATCATGATGACGTCAATCTCCGCGCTCGGCTCGATCAGGCCGAAATGGACGTTGAGGCCGTGCGCAAAGGCGAGCGCCGCGCCGGGGCGGATATGGTCCTTGATGTCTGCGTCCCAGATCGCCGCCTGATGCTCGTCGGGCGCCAGGATCATGATGATGTCGGCCCAGGCCGCGGCTTCGGCATTGGTCATGACCTTGAAGCCCGCGCCTTCGGCCTTCTTCGCCGTGGCCGAACCCGCACGCAGCGCGACGGCAACCTCGCTCACGCCCGAATCGCGCAGGTTCTGCGCATGGGCATGACCCTGGCTGCCATAGCCGACGATCGCGATCTTCTTGGTCTTGATGAGGCCGATGTCGGCGTCGCGGTCATAATACACACGCATGATGCTGCTCTTTCCCTTTCAAACTTGCGCGGCGCCTTAAGCCGCCGTTCGTCGCTGTCAATGATTGTGGCGCAATGACGCCGGTGTCAGGCCGCTTCCTTGCCGCGCACGATGCCCACCACGCCGGTGCGCCCGACCTCGACGAGCCCGATCTGGCGCATCAGGTCGATGAAGCTGTCGATCTTGTCGCTGGGGCCGGTGATCTCGAAGATGAAGCTTTCGATCGTGGTGTCGACCACCTTCGCGCGGAACACGTCGGCGAGGCGAAGCGCCTCGATCCGGTGCTCGCCGGTACCCGCGACCTTCACCAGCGCGAGTTCGCGCTCGACGAAGGGGCCGGTGTCGGTCAGGTCGACGACGCGGTGAACGGGCACCAGCCGGTCGAGCTGCGCGATGATCTGGTCGATTACATGCGGCGGGCCGTTGGTCACGATCGTGATCCGGCTGACGCGATGATCCTCGCTGATGTCGGCGACGGTCAGGCTGTCGATATTATAGCCGCGCGCCGTGAACAGGCCCGCGATGCGCGCCAATATGCCCGCTTCGTTGGTGACGGTGAGCGACAGGACGTGCCGTTCGCTCTCTTCCTCCCGGATATGCATTGCTGCCGATGCCCCTTTAGATCTGATGCTCTTCGTCGGCCGGCGGCGGCGCGAGCGAGATCATGCCCGCCAGCGCATAGTGCCAGCCCTGCGGCGTGCGATGCGCGATCCGCACCGGCACGCCCAAAATGCTGTCGTGGACGCGGTCCAGATGCTCTCCCACATAGCGCGGGCCGATCAATACCGTGTCATAGTCGCTCTCGTTGAAGGTGAACCAGCCTTCCAGCTCCACCTCCCATTCGTCGGCGTCACTCTCGTGATCCACCGTGCACCCGAACAGATCGGCGCTGTCATTCTCCCGCTCGAAATCGAACGGTTCGCTGACATGGATACGGAGGCGCAGCGGATCGGCCATCACACCAGCGCCTTCGCCTCGTCATCCATCGTTCCCGATACCTGGCTGGGGTCGAGCAGCATGTCGGTATGCGCGGCCCCGCTGGGGATCATCGGGAAGCAGTTGGACAGCTTCGCGACGCGGCAGTCGACCAGCACCGGGCCGGGCGTTGCGATCATCTGATCGATCCCCGCCGCGAGTTCCTGCGGTCCCTCGATCCTGATACCGGTCCAGCCATAGGCCTCCGCCAGCTTCACGAAATCGGGGAGGCTGTCGGAATAGCTGTTGGAATAGCGGCTCTCATAGGTCAGCTCCTGCCATTGGCGGACCATGCCCATATATTCATTGTTCAGGATGAAGATCTTGACGGGCAGGCGATATTGCGTGGCGGTGCCCAGTTCCTGGATGTTCATCTGGATCGACGCATCGCCGGCGATGCAGATGACTAGGCTGTCGGGGTTGCCCACCTGCGCGCCGATCGCGGCGGGAAAGCCATAGCCCATCGTGCCGAGGCCGCCGCTCGTCAGCCATTTGTTAGGCGCCTCGAAGCCGAAATGCTGCGCCGCCCACATCTGGTGCTGGCCGACCTCGGTCGTGATGATGGTGTCGCGCCCGGTCCCCCGGGTGGCGGCATAGAGGGCCGCGATCGCCCGCTGCGGCATGATCTCCGCGCCGTCCTGCGGATAGTCGAGGCAACGGCGCGCGCGCCATCCCTCGATCCGCGCCCACCATTCGCCCAAGTCCGCGCGTGATCGCTCGCGCCTGTCGAGCGCGGCGTTGAGGGCGGCGAGCGCTGGCCCGACGTCGGCGACGATCGGCAGGTCGACCGCCACGGTCTTGTTGATCGAGCTGCGGTCGATGTCGATATGGATCTTCTTGGACGTTGGAGAAAAGGCGTCGAGCCGGCCGGTGACGCGGTCGTCGAACCGCGCGCCGAGGTTGATGATGAGGTCGGCCTTGTTCATCGCCATATTGGCCTCGAACGTGCCGTGCATGCCCAGCATCCCCAGCCATTGCGGCGAGGAGGCAGGGTAGGCGCCGAGGCCCATCAGGGTCGAGGTGACGGGCGCGCCGAGGCGATCCGCCAGACGGCGCAGTTCGACGCTGGCTTGCGGCCCGCTGTTGATGACGCCGCCACCCGTGTAAAGGATCGGCCGTTCAGCAGCCAGGATCATGTCCGCAGCCGCCTCGATCGCATCGGTATCGGCATCCCTCTGCGGCCGATAGCTCTGGTGCGTTGCCGCCTCGGGCCGCGCATATTCGGCGGTCGCGACCTGGACATCCTTGGGGATGTCGATGACCACCGGACCGGGCCGGCCGGAGGTGGCGATATGAAAGGCTTCATGGACGACGCGGGCGAGGTCGTCGGGCTTTTTCACCAGATAATTATGCTTGGTACAGTGGCGAGTCAGCCCGACCGTGTCGGCCTCCTGAAAGGCGTCGGTGCCGATCAGATGCGTGGCGACCTGGCCGGTGATGACGACCATCGGAATCGAGTCCATCAGCGCGTCTGTGATGCCGGTGATCGCGTTGGTCGCTCCCGGACCCGACGTGACCAGAACGACGCCCGGCTTGCCGGTCGAGCGGGCATAGCCTTCCGCCATATGCGTCGCGCCCTGCTCGTGGCGGACGAGGACGTGCTTGATGGACGGGTGATTGTAGATCACGTCGTAGATCGGAAGAACCGCGCCGCCCGGATAGCCGAACACCGTATCGACACCCAGGTCGATGAGCGATTGTAACAATATGTTCGCGCCGCTGAGTTCGGCCACGTCGATTCTCCCGTAAAGAGGCGCGGACAGGTACACCATCCCGCAGCCTTGGCAAGCAGCGCCCCTAAGAGAAATAAAATGCCAAGTCAAACGCTAAATGAGTAATTTTATTACGTCATGGGAGGTTTGCACCTCATTTAAGTTCGCGGCTACACGCGGCCAATCGGCCGGGGGCTGGTTGCGGAACCAGGTGTACTGACGCTTGGCATAGCGGCGCGTGTCAATCACGGCACGCTCGATCATGGTGTCGCGATCGATCTCTCCGCCGAGCCAGGCCGCGATGGGCCGCACGCCGATAGCATTCATGACCGGGAGGTCAGGCGACAGGGTCCGCGCAGTCAGCGCCGCTACCTCGTCGATCGCGCCGGCCTCCAGCATCATGTGGAAGCGGCGTTCGCAACGCTCGATCAGCCAGTCGCGATCGGGCAGCAAGATGACGGGACGAAGCGTGACCTGCCCGGCGATGCCGCCGATCCGTTCGCGCTGCCAATCGGCCAGCGGCCGGCCAGTGGAGCGAACGACTTCGAGCGCGCGTGCGACTCGCGTCGTGTCGCCCGGATTCAGGCGATGCGCCGCGTCGCGATCCTCGAGCATCAGCGCGCGATGAGCTGCCTCGACGGGAAGGCCCCTTGCCGCGCTCCTGACGGCCGGGTCGATCTCCGGCACGGGCGCGATGCCGTCGAGGAGGGTGCGGATGTAAAGGCCGGTTCCGCCGACGAGCACAGGCAGGCGACCGGCCTCATGAGCCGCTGCGATCTCTTTCCTCGCCTCGGCAGCCCAGCGCGCGGCGGTGCAGGCTTCCGCCCCGTCGACATGGCCGAACAGCCGGTGCTCGGCGCGGGCGAGGTCATCGGGGCCGGGGCGCGCGGTCAGGACCGACAGGTCGCGATAGACCTGGCTGGCATCGGCATTGATGACCACGCCGCCGCAGCGCTCCGCCACCTGCAGCGCCAATGCGCTCTTGCCGCTCGCGGTCGGTCCGGCGATAAGCGCGACCGTCGGCAGCCCGCCGCCGCCCATGTCCCGCGCCTGAGAGGAAAGTTCGTCCGCCATGTTCGTCGCCACCCTTATCGCCAAGGACCCGGTTCGTCATGACGCCATCGACGCGGTTGCCGCGGCGCTGTCGGCGCTGGGCTGCGCGCCGGAGGAGCCGCGCTGGATCGACGAGGGCTTGGCCGCTGACATCGCGTTCGGCGCCGAGCCCGACGCCGCGCGCCGCGCGATCGCCAATCTCGCGCTTGGCGTCGACCATGTCGTCCAGCGTCAGGCCGACCGCGAACGCCGCCTGCTGATCGCCGACATGGATTCCACCATGATCACCGTCGAATGCATCGACGAGCTGGCGGACTATGCCGGGATCAAGGCCGAGGTCGCGGATGTCACTGAACGCGCGATGCGCGGCGAACTGGACTTCGAGGCGGCGCTGGTCGCGCGCGTGGCATTGCTCAAGGATCTCGACGATGCGGTGATCGACCGCTGCCGCGAGGAACGGGTCCGCCTGACGCCCGGCGCGCGGCGGCTGGTGCGGACCTTTCGCGCGCGGGGGGGCCATGCTGTGCTCGTGTCCGGCGGCTTCACGCGCTTCGCCGATCCCGTCGCGGTGGAAATCGGCTTCAACCGCGCCGTGGCCAACGTGCTCGACATCACCGATGGCAGGCTGGCAGGGACGGTACGCCGGCCGATCGTCGATGCCGAACGCAAACGGCGCGAGCTCATCGCTCAGGTCGCGCGAATGAACATCGACATCAAGGAATCGCTCGCCATCGGCGACGGCGCGAACGACATTCCCATGATCACCTCCGCCGGCCTGGGCGTTGCCTATCACGCAAAGCCAAAGGCGCGCGACGCCGCCGACATGGCGGTGGACCATGGCGACCTGACCGCGATCCTCTATGCGATGGGCATTCCCAGCCGCGACTGGGTGGGGGACTGACCCCGCCGCGCGCCGGCCTAATCAGGCCTGGCGTGCCGCCGTTTCGCGGATCAGCGCGATCATGTTGGGAATGCCCTGCGTCCGGTTCGACGAAAGCTGGTTCCTGAGGTCGAACGGTGTCAGCGCGCCCTCGATATCGGCATTCGCCACCTCCAGTGGCGGGCGATCCTGCACCGTCAGCAGCACCAGCGCGATGATCCCCTTGGTGATCGCCGCATTGCTGTCGGCGAGGAAATGCAGGCGCCCGTCCTCCAGCCGGGTGGGGTAGACCCAGACCGCCGCCGAGCAGCCGCGCACCAGCGTCGCGTCGGTCTTGAGCGCATCGGGCATCGGCTCGAGCGCGCGGCCGAGGTCGATGAGCAGCCGATAACGCTCGTCGGCGTCCAGAAACTCATAGTCGGCGCGAATGTCGTCGAGCGTTGCTGTCATGGCCGGCTCCGTGCGCATCAAGCAAAAAGCCCCGCATTTCTGCGGGGCTTTCATGGTGGGCGTGGCAAGGATTGAACTTGCGACCCCTGCGATGTCAACACAGTGCTCTACCACTGAGCTACACGCCCACGGGGAGCGCACCCGATAGCCATGCACCGCCGCGGGCGCAAGCGCTAAATCGGCTGCCTAGCTTCGGCTTACGAAAGGCCGGTTGCGCTCGTCTGTTCGAAGATGCGATCGACCTCGAGCACCAGATCCTTGAGGTGGAAGGGCTTGGACAGCACCTTGGCGTCGGGCGAAACCTTGCCGGCGCGCAGCGTCACCGCCGCGAAGCCGGTGATGAACATGACCCGCATGTGCGGCGATACCTTGGCCGCATATTGGGCCAGTTCGATGCCGTCCATTTCCGGCATGACGATGTCGGTCAGCAGCAGGTCGAAGCTGTCGCGGTCGAGCAGGGGGACCGCCGCCGTTCCGCGATCGACAGCCGTCACCTCATAGCCCGATTTCTCGAGCGCACGGGTGAGATAGACACGCATCGATTCATCGTCTTCGGCGAGCAGGATTCTTGGCATGGTTTCCTCAGGCATCGCTCAACCGTCGAGCGATGGTTTCGCGCTACGGTGGCCGTGGATTACCGCGCCTTATTATGCGACAAGCCCTTAAAATTTTCCACTGGGACGAAGCCTTGCCGAAAATTTCGCCGCCGGTCAGCCCGCCCATCCGCCAGGCAGTCGCGGCGACCGTTGAACATGCCGCCTATCGGGGCTTCGGGCGCATGCCCGCCCCGGCGCCTGTGCTGTTCACGGTACCCCATGCCGGGCAGGACTATCCCGATGAGTTGATCGCGGGCGCACGCGCCGGCCTCGGTTCGCTGCGCCTGCTCGAGGATCGCTGTGCGGACGCGCTGGTCGGGGGTGTCGTCGCAGCAGGCCACCCGGCGATCGTGGCGCGGATCGGCCGCGCCTTCATCGACCTCAACCGCCACCCGGACGAGGTCGACCCCGCCAGCGTCAGGGACATGCCGCGCGGTGCGCCGTCGCTGCGCACGGCCAAGCTGCGCGGCGGACTGGGACTCGTGCCCAGTCGCTATCACAGCCTCGGCGATCTATGGCGCGAACGTCCGACCTATGCGCAGGTGCGCAAACGTGTCGCGGATGTGCACGAACCCTATCATCTTGCGGTGACAGATGCGCTGCGTTCGCTCGATGCGCGCTTCGGTGGTTCCCTGCTGGTCGATGTCCATTCAATGCCTCCGCTTCCCGTCCGGAACGGGGAGCGGGGTGCCGACATCGTCGTGGGTGACCGCTTCGGGTGCAGCGCCGACCCGGCATTGGCGGAAATCGCGCTGGAGCTGGCGCGCCGGCACGGCTTTCGCGCGGTTCACAATGTTCCCTATGCGGGCGGATACACGCTGCAGCGCCACGCCCGTCCGGCAGCGAACCGGCATGCGCTTCAGATCGAGTTCGACCGCACGCTGTACCTCGATGCTGCGATGAACCTGTCCGCGACCGGGCTCGCCGCCTGCCAGTCGCTGCTGTGCGCGCTGGCCGAGGCGGCGGGGGAGCAGATCGCGGGTCGTGGCGCGGCGCTTGCCGCCGAATAGGCGGTCCTGCCAAAGAAAAAACCACCCCATGTAAACATGGGGTGGCCTAGGTTCAGGGAGGAGACGTCCCCGAAGGGACGCTCGTGCGAGACTCGAAAGGGGGGCAAGTCATCGCACAGAACCTACTTAGGCACAGAGCTGTGCCGGTTCAACCCTTTGCATCAATTCCGGCGGCAGTTCGTCGCATGCGCGGTCCGTGCCGCCGCCGGGGGGATAATCCAGGTTAGGAGGCGACGGCGGCAGGCGCCTGGGGCATCTTGCCCTGATCGATCTGGTGCTGGAAGATCTCGCGCATGAGCTGAAGCGAGAAGAGATGCGCGTGAAGCAGCGGCAGCATGCCGTTCTGGTTCAGCTTGCGCAGCACGTCGCCGCGAAGGTCTCGCAGCTTTTCCTCGTTCAGCATCTGGAAGCCGCGATAGACATAGGGCTTGTCGGTATTCGGCGGCTGGATCGACACTTCGCCGTCCATCAGCAGATCATGGTCCTTCAGGTCCTTCATGAACTGCGCGGTGCGCGCCGCCGCCTGTTCGAACTGCTCGCAGAACGACAGGACGCTCTTGGTCAGCTCGGTGGGTTCGGTACCCTCGAACAGCGCTTCGCCGTCCTCGAATTCGCCGATCTGGCCGCTCTGCGGGTCGAAACACAGCGACAGTTCCTGGCTGTCGGGCCGAAGCCGCGCCAGCATCCAGGGATAGCGGCGGATATAGGCTGGCACATAGGTGGAGCCGATCAGCTTGCCGCTGTCGTCGACCATGGTGTTCACGCCCTCGTTGAGACCCATCAGCGCAAGCGGAATGGGATCGGCACCGGCGGAGAAGACGATCGGCAGAAAGCGCTGTGCGGCGACGAACTCGTCGACGGTCAGCGGAACCGCGTGCTGCTTGGCGATATAGGGTGCCGTTTCGGCGGGACGGAAACGGAAGTTCCCATGCTGCTGGCTGTTAAGAGGGCTGAGGTCGTTATAGAGGACCGGCAGCGCGCTGGTTTGCGGCGCAGTCGCCATGGCAATATTCTCCCTTCGCGGGGATCGGCGCTCCTGCCGTCCCGGTTTCCGACGGCGCCGCCCTTATTCCGATACGGCGGGAGTCGCAAGCGGCACGAGCTTGCCGGGGTTCATGACCTGTGCCGGATCGAGCGCGGCCTTGACCGCCCGCATCGCCGCCAGCCGGGCAGGGGGATCGAGGCGGGCGAGCTCGCCGATCTTCATCTGGCCGATGCCATGTTCGGCCGAGATCGAACCCCCGGCGGCGACCACCATGTCGTTGACGAAGCGCGACGCCTCCGCGCGGTGATTCGCAACCCACGCCGTTCCCCGGTCGCTGTCGCGCGGTGGGCACAGATGGAAATGGATATTGCCGTCGCCCAGATGCCCGTATCCGTCGGCACTGGTGCCGGGAAAGCGCGCCTCGCACGCGGCCTTTGCCGCCAGCATGAAATCGGGCATGGCGGCGACCGGCACGCTGATGTCGAACGGAAGGAGCGGGCCGCGCGCCTTTTCCGCGAGCGAGACAGTCTCGCGGATGTGCCAGAAGGCCTGCGCCTGGGATTCGCTTGCGGCGATGGTGGCGTCCTGGACCAGCCCGCCCTCCATCGCGGCGGCGAGCGCGCCCTCGACATCGCGGCGCAGGTCGTCGACCCCGCCGATCTCCGACGTCACCGCTTCGATCAGCGCATGCCATGCCGGTCCGACCGCGATCGGGCGGCGCGTTCCCTCGATTTCGGCGATCACGACGCTCAGCATGGCGTCCGACAGCAGCTCGAAGCCTTCGAGCGCGCCGCCAAGCGCCTTGTCCATGTGGCGAAGCAGCGCCAGTGCATCCTGCGGGCTGGCTACTCCGGCCCAGGCCACGGTGCGTCCGGCGACGGCGGGGAGCAGCCGCAGCGTCGCCGCCGTGATCACGCCTAAAGTGCCCTCGGTGCCGATGAACATCTGCTTGAGGTCGATGCCGCGATTGTCCTTCTTGAGCGCGCCGAGGCCGTCGATCACGCTGCCGTCGGGCAGCACGACTTCCAGCCCCTCCACCTGATGGCGCATGGTGCCGTGGCGAAGCACCTGGGTTCCGCCCGCATTGGTGGAGATCAGGCCGCCGATCGTCGCGATCCCCTTGGCACCGAGGCTGAGCGGAAAGCGGCAACCCGCATCGTCCGCCGCCTGATGAAGATGCTGGAGCACGACGCCCGCCTCGCACACCGCAAGTCCGGCCGCCGGATCGAGCGAACGGATCGCGTTCATGGCACGAAGCGACAGGATGATCGCATCGCCTGATGCAGGCGGTGTGGCTCCGCCGACCATCGAGCTGTTGCCGCCCTGCGGGACGACCGGCAAGCCGGCCTCACTGGCGATGTGCAGGATCGTCGCGACTTCATCGGCGCTTCGCGGGCTCAGCAGGGCCGCCGCCGAGCCATGATATTTGCCGCGCCAGTCGGTCGTCCACGGCGCGATCAGATCGGGGTCGACTGTCACCCGTCCGGCCGGAAGCGCCCGGTCGAGGCGCGCGATGGTCTCATGGATCGTCATATCGCCAGCATAAGCCGATTAATCCGATGTTCAACTCGCCTGCCCTAGCGCCGGGACAAGAGGGCTTCCTAATCACTGCATGCTAGAGGGACCGGGTGTCGACCACGCTGGGAATCCTGTTTGCGATCATGTTCGGGCCGACGGGGAGCGCCGACAGCGTCTCGCCGGTCGGGCGTGAGGACATGGTCATTGAACCCCCGGCATCGCAGCAGGCACCTCACCGCGTCGACGATGCGCCTCCCGATGCCCTGGGGATGCCGGGCGCGCAGATCATCATTCGCGAACGGATCATCATCCGCGTCCCCTCGCGCAGGCCCGCGACAGAGCGGCCGAGTGCCGAGCCTGACCGCGAACCGGCGGGACGGGGGCCGCGCTGCATCCCGATCGCACCGATCCGCTCTGCCATGCCCTCGGGCGATGGCGCGCTGCTCGTCGATCTCGGGCGGCGCGGCCTTTACTGGGCGGGTCTCGGCCGGGGGTGCCGGTCGATGGACTTCCACGGCGGCATCTATATCGCGCCCCCGCCCGATGGGCTGTTCTGCGCCCGGCGGGACCTTTTGCGCGCCAGAAGCGGGGCGAGTTGCATGATATCGCGCTTCGTCGACATGCCCTGACCGAACGTCTGCCTACCCGCAAAGCTTGACAGCGCGCGCTGTTTTGATCATGGCGCTGTCTTCGCACGGCGCTGGCGAAGCTCGTGCCCAACCTCCCCGGAATTCTTATGCATTTCGCAGATCTCGGCCTGTCCGACGAATTGCTAAGGGCGGTATCGGAAGCGGGCTATGACACGCCGACCCCGATCCAGGCCCAGGCAATCCCTTCCGTCCTGATGATGCGCGACATCATCGGCATCGCACAGACAGGCACCGGCAAGACCGCCAGCTTCGTCCTGCCGATGATCGACATCCTCGCCCATGGCCGCAGTCGCGCGCGCATGCCCCGCTCGCTGATCCTTGAGCCGACGCGCGAACTGGCAGCTCAGGTCGCCGAGAATTTCGAGAAATACGGCAAATATCACAAGCTGAACATGGCGCTGCTGATCGGCGGCGTTTCGATGGGGGATCAGATCAAGGCGCTGGAAAAGGGCGTCGACGTACTGATCGCCACACCGGGCCGCCTGATGGACCTGTTCGAGCGCGGCAACATCCTGCTGACCGGATGCAGCCTTTTGGTGATCGACGAGGCCGACCGGATGCTCGACATGGGGTTCATCCCCGATATCGAGAATATCTGCACCAAGCTTCCGGCAACGCGGCAGACATTGCTGTTCTCCGCCACCATGCCGGCACCGATCAAGAAGCTGGCGGACCGTTTCCTCAGCAATCCCAAATCGATCGAGGTTGCGCGTCCCGCCACGGCATCCGCGAACATCACCCAGCGGCTCGTTCGCGTGGACGAGCGCAAGAAGCGCGACGTGCTGCGAAGCCTGCTGCAGTCGGAGGCCGTGTCGACGGCGATCATCTTCTGCAATCGCAAGACGATGGTGCGCGAACTTAATCAGAGCCTGAAGCGCCACGGCTTCCGGTCGGGTGAGATTCACGGAGACATGGACCAGAGCGCGCGCATCGCCGAGCTCGACCGGTTCAAGTCGGGCGACATCAACTTGCTGGTCGCCTCCGACGTCGCGGCGCGCGGGCTCGACGTCAAGGGCGTCAGCCACGTCTTCAACTTCGACACGCCTTGGCATCCCGACGATTATGTCCACCGGATCGGCCGTACCGGCCGCGCCGGGGCGACGGGAACGGCCTATACCTTTGCCACTCGTGCGGATGCCGAGGCGCTCGCCAATATTGAAAAGCTGATCGGGACCTCTATCCCGATCCATGAGGGCGATGGCGTAGCTGCGGACGTCGCAGCCGAGCCGGTGCCGGCGGACGAGTCGTCCGACGAGGCGCGGCCCCGCAAGGGACGTCGTCGCGGTTCCAAGCCGGCGGAAGCCAGGGAGCAGGCACCGGAGCCCAAAGCGAAGCCGAAGCGCGATGAACCCGTCGCCGCCAGCACGCGGCGTGAGCGGCCGGATCGCAGACCTGCGCCCGATGTCCGGCCGGCGGTCGCGGATGAGGCCGATGACGGCTGGAACGGTCCCGTTCCCGGCTTCCTCACGGTCGGTACCTCGGGCTGATCACTGTCCCGATCCGCTGACGCCGCTCGATGCGGCATCAGGGGTGGATGGGATGATGGTGGTCATGGTGGCTAGGGTCGCCGCCATGCGCCGGCAAGGCGGTCGTCTGCCTCTCGATCAACCGCGTGATCGGCGGAGGCCAGCTTCCTTCATGAAGGTTCATCAGCGCTTCGCCGTTGAGTGAGTCGGCCTGGGTTCGCCGCTGGTTGTGGCGAATATAATCGGCCCAGGTGGGCACCTGATAGCGTTCCTTCCACAGATAATCGTCGCCCAGGTCCCGCAGCAGCGCCCAGTGGCGCGCGCCGTCGCGGATGCGGATTCGCCGCCGCTCGTTCATCGCGTGGAGGAAGGCGATGACGTTCTCGGGCGCGATTCGATAGCTGATGCTGATGACGATTGGCCCGCTGCGTGGCTGGACGGGGACTTGCGTCTCCGGCACTTCCCACCGCTCGGTCAGGTCCATGTTGCTCTCGCCCATCTGCGGCAGTCGGACGATGAAGCCCAGGGCAAGGTTGGCGAGTTGCAGCGCTGCGGCGGTGCCCAGCGCGAAGCGAACCCCTTCTGCCTGGGCGAGAGCGCCAAATCCCCAGGCGCCGCCTGCAAGCCCCGCGAAGATGACCATCTGATAGGATGCGACCGCACGGCCGACCACCCATCGCGGGGCACCGAGCTGCATCGAAGCGTTCAGTGTCGACAGCACGAGCAGCCAGCCGAATCCTCCGGTCGCGCAACCTGCAAGGGTGAGGACGAGCGACCCGCTGATCGCCATGGTGCCCGATCCAGCCGCGACCATGAGCACGCCGAGCCGCACCGTCATCTCGGTCGAAAGGCGCGCGCGGGCGCGGCGGCTGTACAGGGCGCTGGCAACCGAGCCCAGGCCGAAGGCACCGAGCAGAAGGCCGAAGGTCAGCGCCCCGCCGCCAAGCAGGTCGCGCGCGACGATGGGCATCAGCGCGCTCATCGACGCGGCCGACCCGCCGAAGAAGATCGCCCGCGTCAGGATCGTCAGCATTGCGGGCGACATGGCGAGGTACCGCAGCCCCGCGCCGATCGCGGTCGCGAGCCGTTCGCGCGGCAGCGGATCCGGGGCCTTGACCACTTTCCAGCGGAGCAGCACGACGATCAGCCAGATATAGCTCAGCGCGTTGACGATAAAAGCGACAGCGGCACCCACCGACGCCACGATGGCGCCGCCCAGGGCAGGTGCCAGGCTGCGCGCGATGTTGAACTGCATGGCGTTGAAGGCGACCGCGCTCGGCAACGCCACGCGCGGGACCATGTCGCCGACCGATGCCTGCCAGGAGGGGGTGTTGAGCGCCATCCCGCAGCCGATGAGAAAGGTGAAGGCGAGCAGCAGCGTGGGGTTCAGCCAGCCGAGCAGCGCCCAGAGCGCCAGCAGGCTGGATACCGCAATCATCGCCACTTGCGAGACAAGCATGACGGCGCGGCGATCATAGCTGTCGGCGAGCGCGCCGGCAGGCAGTGCGAGGAGCGCGATGGGAAGCGTTGTCGCCGATTGCACCAGCGCCACGTCGGTTTCGGCACCCGACAGCGATACCATCAGCCACGACGCGCCCACCATCTGGATCATCATGCCGAAGCTGGAGATCAGGCTGCCGGTCCAGACCTGACGGAACAGGGGATAGCTGAAAGGGGAAGCGGACGGCGAGGCGGGTGAGGGGATGGCTTCCTGCATGCTGCTCAAGCCATGCCTGATAGGCCTGCTTTTTCCTAGTGGCGACATGCAGCACCATACGTCCGGGCATCGTGGCCGTTCCGCAGGCCGGGATACTCTCAAGGCAAGGCGACAGGCACGGCAGGGCGACGGGCTGGGTCCTAGCGTAGCGCCGCGATCGGACGGGGGGCATGCGGAATTTGACGTATTTGGGATTTTGCGCTGCAATATAGCCTGTCGCCCGTAGAGCTGTGGAGGGCGTATGGCTGCACCGAATCTGATTACCGTGGACCCCGATCTGGTCGAGAAAATGGCGTCCGCCATATCCTGCCAGAAGCCCGAAGTGATCATGCACCATTTTGGAATTGGGGTGAACACCTGGGTCAAGCTACGCAAGGGCAAGGCAATTCGGCATTCGGTGGCGCAGCGTTTGCTGGAAAGGCTGAGACGCGACCAGCTGATCTGACGATGCCGGCGGTTCCGCAACCGGGCCGGACATTGGTGTCCCACTGCTGGGCAGGGCATGGGGAGGGCTTGCACAGCGTTTGATTGCAGTGCACAATCCGCCGTGACCGATCGGACAAGAGCCGGCGGTCACGGGAAGCCAACAACAATGATGACAAGACAGGGAGCAGGCATCGGCGGTCATCGCCGATGGCCTCATACTGTGGAATTTCTGCGGGACGCTCCAGCGTCCGGCACCAGGCATCGCTGATGTCGGGCCCGTTCGGCTTGTCTTTGGGCCATGCCCGGCCGGCCGGGAACGGGCGAACGGGCGCAGGCGCGCCCGCATTCGGCGGGCCAGGGGGGGCCGCCCGTCATGGATTGATCGCGCTGCTTGCCCTGATGGCAATGGTGCTGGTGGCGCTGGCGGAGTTCTTTGCCGCGACGTCGTCAGCCCTGCATGTGGCGCTGGGCGTCATGCTGCTCGCCATACTGATGGTGTTGATGTCCGACCGCCGGACCGCTTCGGCTTCTGCAATGGACGGCGCGATCGCAGCCGGCGATACGACGGACGCCGACCTGTTGATGCCCCTGCTTCGCGACAAGGAAGCGGCCGAATCCGCCAATATCGCCAAGAGCCGCTATCTCGCGCATGTCAGCCATGAAATGCGTGCGCCGCTCAACTCGATCTACGGCTATGCCCAGCTTGTCGAGCGCAACGATGCGATCGATCCGGCCGATGCTGCCAAGGTCATTCGACGAAGCGCGGAGCATCTGACCAACCTGGTGGAAGGTCTGCTCGACCTGTCGGCGGTCGAGACGGGTGTCCTCCGGGTCGCCAGCGACACGGTTCGGTTCGGACCCTTCCTCGAACAGATCGCCAGCATGTTCCGCCCCGCCGCTGCCGCCAAGGGGCTGGCCTTCCACTGCGACCTGCCCGATCGCCTGCCGGAGCATGTGCGGCTAGACCAGAAGCGCGTGCGGCAGGTCCTGATCAACCTGCTGTCGAACGCCATCAAGTTCACGGCGACGGGCGGCATCACCTTCCGCATCCGCTATTCGGCACCGATTGCGGTGTTCGAGGTGATCGACACCGGCCCCGGAATATCGGAGGCCGATCGCGAACGGGTTTTCACCGCCTTCGATCGCGGCACCAATCAGGACAGCCTTGCCCAGCCGGGTGCCGGCCTCGGCCTCTCGATCACCGAGGCGCTGGTTCGCATTCTCGGTGGCAGGCTGGAGCTGGAAAGCGAGCCGGGCAACGGATCCTGCTTCCGCCTGACGCTGATGCTGGGCCAGGCAAGCGGGCACATGCTCGACACCGGTCCCGTTCGGCGGGTCGTCGGATATGAGGGAGAGCGGCGGTCGATACTTGTTGCGGATGATGACATCCAGCAACTGTCGCTGATGCGCCATCTGCTCGAAGCGATCGGGTTCGAGGTTGCGGTGGCACCCAATGGCGAGACGGCCGTGACGCTGTGCCGGGCGCGCCGCTTTCCGCTGGTGGTCCTCGACATATCGATGCCGGGAATGTCGGGGTGGGAGACCGCGGCCGCGCTGCGCGCTGAACATGGCCGGGACATCCGAATCCTCATGCTCTCGGGCAACGCCCACGAGCTCAACGCGCCCAGCAGCGGGCCGCCGGTTCACGACCATTTTCTGGTCAAGCCGTTCGACATCGACATGGTCATCGACGTGATCGGCCAGCAGCTCGGTCTGCGCTGGACATGGAGCGTCGCCGGGGACGAGCCGCCTGCCGGTGCCGCCGCACCTGCGCGGGAGCGCGTGCCGGCTGCGGCGATGACGCATGTGAAGCGTTTGCGCGACTTGATCCGCATCGGCCATGTGCGCGGAATTGAGGCCGAGATCGCTCTGTTCGCCGTCGCCGCGCCCGACCGCCGCGACCTCGCCGACCTGCTTTACGCTTACCTCGACCGCTTCGACCTGCCCGGTCTGGCGCAACAATTGGACAAGATTGAGGATGGACAGCCTGTCGAATCCTAGACCCACCGTGTTGATCGTCGACGACGAGCGCGACTCGCTTCGGCTTCTCACCGATACGCTGGAGGCGTCGGGGATCACCGTGCTGATCGCGACGTCGGGACAGGCGGCCATCGATCTGCTCGGCCACATCGCGCCCGACCTGATTCTGATGGACGCGATGATGCCGGGGATCGACGGCTTCGAAACGACCGCGCGGATCAAGAAGACTCCCGCGCGTGCGCATATCCCGATCATCTTCATGACCGGCCTGACCGAAAGCGAGCATGTGGTCGAGGCGTTCGAGGTCGGCGGCGTCGACTATGTGCGAAAGCCCGTCAATGTGCAGGAACTGCTCGCCCGGGTGCGCGTCCACATGGCGCGCGGCCGTGCCGAGCATGCGAGCGTCGCCAGCCTTGACGCAACCGGACGGCTGATGATCGCCACCGACACCTCGGGCCGCTTTCTGTGGTGCACGCCGCTGGCGGAACAGGCGATCGCACGGGTCGCGCCGGGATGGAGCAAGGAGGTCTCCTCGCTCCCCACCGAAGTGCAGCCCACCGTCCAGCGCCTGTTGTCGAAGCGCGATGGCCAGGGCGCGGCGGTGCGTCTGGAGCAGCCGGCCGGTGCGCTCGAATTCGTGCTGATCTCGCAATATCGCGACAATGAGGTGCTGATCCGCCTCAACGAACTGAACCCGGAAATGGACGTGGCCGCGCTCAAGCAGCGCCTCAACCTCACCGATCGCGAGGCCGAGGTGCTGCTGTGGGTCAGCTACGGCAAGTCGAGCGGCGATATCAGCGATGTTCTGGGTGTGTCGCCGCGCACCGTCCACAAGCATCTGGAACGGATTTTCGAGAAGCTGGGCGTCGAGACCCGCTCGGCCGCCGCCGCGATCGCGATCCGGGCGATCAACCAGTAGGGGCGCGGGCGGCCCGCCGAGCCGCCCCCATTCACGTCATCAGGGAGCCTTTGCGGCGATCGCCTCGATCTCGATCAGGAACGCCGGGGCCACCAAAGCCGCGACCTGGAAGGTCGAGCGGGCGACGGTCGTCGGATTGTCGGCGGTGCCGAAGAACTGCTTGAAGCCTTCGTTCGCACCCGCGAAGTCCATCTTGCCGAGCTTGGGGTCGGCGGCGACAAACAGCGACAGCTTGACCAGATCGCTCATCTTGTAACCATTGGCTTCGAGCAGCGTCTTGATCTTGTTGAGCGTGCTGATCGTCTGCGTCTTGGTGTCGCCGAAATCGTCGACCGTCGCGGTCGCCATCGTGACCGGCTTGGACGGATCGACGGGCGAGGGGAGCTGGCCCGACAGGAAAAACAGCTCGGTTCCCGCCTTAACCTTCGCGCCCTGAAGGATCATGGCGGGCGGCGTGGTATTGATCCGCTCGATCGGACCCTGCGCCTGGGCGGGAAGTGCGACGGAGAGGCCAGCGATCAGCAGGCCCAGCGAGACGATCTTGCGCATGTAAAACATCCTTCCATCATTGTCCGGGAATCCGCCCGGTGCAGCGATCCGCCACGCCCCCGCAGCGTCGCCAAAGCTAAGCATTGTCCCGCGCAAGGTCATACGCAAATCGGCGTATGTGCATTGCAACATTTTTCCCGTCGATTGCGCACCACAGGGAAGCGAGTCCGGCCGGAGAGCCAGACCGCAAACGGCCGCACTCCACCCATGACAGCGGCCGGGGAGGGGAACGGGGACACAATAGGGGGAAATCGATGACGCGTATCTCCAAGGTCTGTTGCACGATCTTCATGGCATCCACGGCGTTGAGCGGCGCCCATGCGCAGGACAGCGTAGAGCCGCAGGGCGACATCATCGTCACCGGCACCCGCGCCGTCGGCACCCAGGTGGCGGAGAGCGCCGCGCCGATCCAGTTGTTGACCGACGATGCGATCTCTCGGGTTGGTCAGCCTAACCTCAACCAGGCGCTGACCCAGATCGTCCCGTCCTTCCAGGCGCAGACCCAAGGCACCGACATGGCGAACTATTCGCTGTCCGCGAAGCTGCGTGGCGTCAGCCCCAATCACACTTTGCTGTTGGTCAACGGCAAGCGTCGTCACAGCAACGCGATCCTTCAGGTCATTAACGGCGCCTTCGGTGGATCGGCGGCGCCAAGCCTTGACCTCATTCCGCCCGATGCGGTGCAGCGTGTGGAAATCTTTCAGGAAGGTGCCGCTGCGATCTACGGATCGGATGCGATCGCAGGCGTGATCAACCTGATCCTCAAGTCAAACGACAGCGGCGTCACCGCCAAGGGCAGCGTTGGCCAATATTATGACGGTGAAGGGCTGCAATATAGCGCCAGCGCCAACATCGGCCTTCCGGTTGGAGACAGCGGCTTTTTCAACGTGACGCTTTTTCATCGTAGAAACGACGTCACGGTGCTCGGCGATGGACAGACTAGCGTACGAAACATTGATGGATCGACAGTCCAGTTCAGCGGTGCTACCAACCCCAATACGCTTTTCAACCCGATTTACACCGAACTGAACGCTAGAGACGGTACCGCCAACATCAACGGCGGCCAACCTGAGTCCCAGCTCAACATCCTCTTCTACAATCTCGGTTACGATGCAGGCGATGTAGAGCTCTACTCCTTCGGCGATGTTTCATATCGGGATGGCTCAGCCAATCAGGGTTATCGGCCGCCAAACCGGGTCTGCGTGGGCGGTACCCGCAGTTCGACCAATCCGACAGGGACGCTGACCGACCCCGCTAGCTGCTTTGAGCCCACGCGCGGCGTAGGCATGGTACCGCTGATCGAAGTGAACCAGAATGAGTTTTCCCTTACGGCAGGTGCGAGGGGCGAGATCGCGGGTGGATGGAACTGGGACCTCAGCACCACCTATGCGGAAGACGAGGCGCTGGTCTATACGACGCGCTCCGCGAACGCGTCGCTTTATGTTGCTACGTTCGGGGACGCACGAGATAGCGCAGGCAACCCTACCGGCTTTACGCCCCGCGATTTCTACGATGGGGGCTTTAAGTTTACGCAGTACGTAGCGCAGCTCGATGTCACGAAAGAGTTCGACGTCGGCATGAGCGATCCGCTGACGTTTGCTTTCGGCAGCGAGTATCGCCGCGAAAGCTATGAAATCTACGCCGGTGATTCAGGGTCGCGTTTCGTAGAGGGTGGGCAGTCCTTCCCCGGCTACGCTCTCAGTGATGCTGGCAGCACCAAACGCAATTCAAAGGCAGTTTATGCCAACGTAATTGTCAAGCCTGTCACAGACTGGGTCGTGGATATCGCCGGTCGCTTCGAAGACTACAGTGATTTCGGATCGACGACGATCGGTAAAATCACCACTCGCTACGACTTCAGTCCGGCTTTCGCGCTTCGCGCCACGGCGAGTACTGGGTTCCGCGCACCTTCGTTGCAGGAGTCCGGCTATTCGGCGACCAATGTGGGCCCCACCCAGGCCACCATTCAGCTTGCGCCCGGATCGCCTGGTGCAGTGGCTGCAGGCTTTTCTGCGCTGCAACCCGAAGAATCAACGAACGTCTCGCTCGGCGCGGTTTTCCGGCCGGCGCCTCGCCTCGTAGTGACGCTCGACGGCTACTATATCAAGATCCGCGATCGGATTGTGTCGAGCGGCGGGATAACGGGCCAGCGGAGCGGGACGCCCGTTACCAACGAGTTCGTGAACGGCATTGCGAAAAATGTGCTTGTGGATGCAGCCATCGCGGCAAGCGGCAAGGAAATTGATCCGACGGTGCTGCAAAACGGTACTCTGAGCATCCAGACCTATACTAACGGGATTGACACAGAAACATGGGGCGCAGAATTTTCGGCGCGCTATCCCATAGAACTTAGCGCGGGGACGCTCGATCTTTCACTTGGTGTCAACTACAATGACACATCTGTCACCAAGAATGCTCTCGGTGACCTGTTCAATGCTCAGGCTCGTGCGGTTATCGAGACATCCGCGCCCAAATGGAAGGGTGTTTTCGGTGCTCTTTTCACCAGCGGCCCGTTCAGTGCCAACGCCAGGGCGACCTATTATAGCGAAGCGACCATACTTACGAGCTCGGCACTTTCATCCTGTCCTGTCACATCTGGGCGGTGCGTTGCCGCACCAATAGCGGGTGGTTTCTTCGAGGCTGTTGTTGACGGGACGTTCATATTTGACCTTGAGCTTGGATATGACTTCACCGACTCGGTCAACGTCGCGATTGGTGCGAACAATCTCTTCAACAAAATCCCTGAAACTACAGCTCTGATCCCTCCCGAACTTGTGACGGGTGGAACGTATCCGACCAACGGCACGTCGCCCTACATAAGCGGCACGACCACCATCAACGCGCCCTACAACCACGGACCCTACGGCACCAACGGCGGCTATTACTACGCCCGCCTCACCTTCAAGTTCTGATGACAGCAGGGCGGCGGGACATCCCGTCGCCCTGCTCAAACGCACAGGGAGAATTGGCATGAAGGCATATCTCGCATCGGCGGCTCTGGCGCTTGCGCTCACCGTGACCGGCGCGCAGGCGCAGGCGCAGGGGATCGAGCGGACGGGTAATCCCACCGGGGTGATCGCCAGCACCGTGACGGTGCCGGCCAGCGCCAAGTTCGTCTATTTGTCAGGCTCGGTGGCCTCGCCCATCGATCCCGCCAAGCCTGAGGAACTGGGCGATACCAAGGCGCAGACTCTTAGTATCTTGACCAAGATGAAGGCGACACTCGAAGGCATGGGGATGACCATGGGCGATGTCGTAAAGGTCAACGTCTTCCTGGTCGGCGTCCCCGAACGCGAGGGGCGGATGGACAGCCCCGCGATGAACGAGGTGTTCAAGACCTTCTTCGGCACGCCCGAACAGCCCAACAAGCCGGCGCGCTCGACCGTGCAGGTCGCGGCGCTCGGCCGTCCACCCATTCTCGTCGAGATCGAGGCGATCGCGGCCAAGATGCCCTGATCGTCCTCGTGTCTCGCGCGCGGGCTCCGGCAAGGGGGCGGAGCCCGCGCCTCTACTCCGGGGGATTTACAGCGTGACCGAAGCCAACCTGCCTACGCGCCGCCAACTGTTCGAAATGATCGGCAAGGCGGGCGGTGCCATCGCCATGTACCAGGCGATGACCACGCTCGGCCACGCCGCCGAATCGCGCTTCACCGGCGCACCGAAGTTCTCCGGCGCACGCAAGGGGGCGAGCGTGCTGGTGCTCGGTGCCGGACTGGCGGGGATGGTCGCGGCCTACGAGCTACGCAAGGCGGGCTACAAGGTCCGCATCCTCGAATATCAGGACCGACCCGGCGGCCGCAATTATACGCTACGCGGCGGCGACAAGGTCGTCGAGGTTGGTGGCGCTACCCAGACCTGCCAGTTTGCGCCGGGCAATTACCTCAACCCCGGTCCGTGGCGGATTCCGCATCATCACCGCACGCTGCTGCATTATTGCAAGCAGTTCGGGGTCGAGCTGGAACCGTTCATCCAGCTCAATCACAATGCCTTCGTCCACAACAGCAAGGCGTTTGGCGGCAGGCCGCAGCGCTACAAGGAGCTGGCGGTCGACTTCAAGGGGCATGTCGCCGAACTGCTCGGCAAGTCGCTCAGTGCCGGATCGCTCGACGACAAGGTGACGGCGGAGGACAAGGCCAAGCTGATCGAGGCGCTGCGCGACTGGGGCGTGCTCGACAAGAACATGGCCTATACCGCCAGTCTGGACGTGTCGGGCCAGCGGGGTTTCGACCGTCCGCCGGGTGGCGGCGTCAATGGCGCGCCGACGCCCTCGGCGGTCAACAGCCTGCCCGACGTGCTCAGCTCCAACGTCTGGACCCAGCTCAATTTCTTCTTCAGCTACGTCATGCAGACGACGATGTTCCAGCCCAAGGGCGGCATGGACATGATCGGCAAGGGCTTCGCCAAGCAGGTGGGTGACCTCATCACCTACAATGCCAAGGTCGTGAAGCTGGCGCAGGACGGTCGCGGCGTCACCGCCACCTGGCAGGACATCAGGACCGGAGCGACTGCGACCGAAAGCGCTGATTTCTGCGTCTGCACGATCCCGCCGCCGGTGCTGAGCCAGCTCGACCTGCAGGCGAGCGACAAGCTCAAGGCCGCGATCCGGGCGGTGCCGTTCAGCCCGCAGTGCAAGATCGGGCTGGAGATGAAGAGCCGCTTCTGGGAGGAGAAATACGCGATCTACGGCGGTCACAGCTTCACCGACCAGACGATCGGCCTCATCTCCTATCCCAACGACAATATGCACAAGGACGGCCCGGCCGTCCTGCTGGGTGCCTTCGCCAGCGAGGCGAGGGGCTTCATGCTGGCGGGCATGACGCCGGAGCAGCGGATCGAGACCGCGCTGGCGCAAGGATCGGTGTTCCATCCGGAGGAATATCGCCGCGAGTATATGAACGGCATCAGCGTGTCCTGGCCGCGGATGCCGTGGATCCTGGGCTGCACGTCGCGCTGGACGGAGGAGAACCGTACCGCGCACTACCAGAATCTCGTCGCGCTCGACGGTCGCATCGCGCTCGCGGGCGAGCATGCGTCCTATTATGGCGGCTGGATGGAAGGCTCGCTGCTGTCGGGCCTCGACGCTTCGGAACGTATCCACAGGCAGGCGCTCGCGGCATGAGGCCATCGTCGAGCCTGATGGTGCTCGGCATGGCCGCTGCCGCCGTGTTCGCCGCCGCATCGGTGCGCGCGCAGGACGCACCGGGGGGTGGGCCGGGCAGCGTCGCGATCGCGGACGAAGGGCAGCAGATCTATGAACAGATCTGCCAGGCCTGCCATCTGGCCGATGCCAGGGGCGGGGGCGACGCCGGCGCGGTGATCCCTGCGCTGGCAGGCAACGCCAAGCTGGCCGACGCCAGATATATGCTCGAGATACTCAACAAGGGGCGCGGCGGAATGCCGTGGTTCAACGACATATTGACCCCCGCTCAGATCGCGGCGGTGACCAATTATGTGCGCACGCACTTCAACAGCTACACCGATCGCGTGACGGAGGCCGATGCGGTGGCCGCCGGGTCGCCGGCCAGCGGCTCGTCCGCGTGCGTGACATGCCAGTGACGGGGCGAGAAAACACGAAGGGGCGGCCGACATGGAATTGAGCGGACAGACACGGCGCGAGCTGCTGACGACGATCGGCAAGGTAGGCGGGGGCATCGCCATGTATCAGGCGATGACCGCGCTGGGTCACGCGGCGGAGACGCAGTTCGCCGGTCCGCCCAATCTGTCCGGAGCGCGCAAGGGTGCGTCGGTGCTGGTGCTGGGCGGCGGCCTCGGCGGGCTTCTCGCGGCCTATGAGCTGCGCAAGGCGGGGTACAAGGTCCAGCTTCTCGAGTATCAGCCGCGCCCCGGCGGACGCAACTATTCGATCCGCGGCGGCGACAAGCTGGTCGAGGTTGGCGGCGGCACGCAGGATTGCACTTTCACCGAAGGCAATTACCTCAACCCCGGCCCGTGGCGCATCCCGCATCACCACCGCACGCTGCTGCACTATTGCAAGGCGTTCGGGGTCGAGCTGGAGCCGTTCATCCAGCTCGACCAGAACGCCTTTGTCCACCGCGAAAAGGCGTTCGGTGGCAAGCCGCAGCGCTACAAGGAGCTGGCTGTCGACTTCAAAGGGCATGTCGCGGAACTGCTCGGCAAGTCGCTGAACGCAGGCGCGCTCGATGCCCAGGTCGGCAAGGAGGACAAGGAAAAGCTGATCGAGGCGATGCGCGAATGGGGCGTTCTCGACAAGGATATGAACTATACCAGCGGGCTCCGCGCGTCGGCGCAACGCGGTTACGACCGGCCGCCCGGTGGCGGGGTCGAGGGTGCGCCGACGCCGTCGAAGATCAACAGCCTGTCGGACGTGCTGAGCAGCGATATCTGGAGCCAGATCGGCTTTTTCCACAGCTATGTCATGCAGACGACGATGTTCCAGCCCAAGGGCGGGATGGACATGATCGGCAAGGGCTTCTTCAAGCAGGTCGCCGACATCGTCACCCTCAATGCCAAGGTGACGAAGATCGCCCAGGACGACAAGGGCGTGACCGCGACCTGGCAGGATGTCACGACCGGCCGGGTTCACGAGGCCAAGGCGGATTATTGCGTCTGCAACATCCCGCTCCCCATCCTGGCACAGATGGAGGTGCAGGTGTCGCCCGCGATGGCGGCGGCGATCAAGGCGGTGCCTTACAACAATTCGGTGAAAATCGGGCTGGAGTTCAAGCGGCGATTCTGGGAGGAGGATTATGCCATCTACGGCGGCCACAGCTTCACCGATCAGGGCATATCGCTGATATCCTATCCGAATTCCGACTATTTCAAGGACAAGCCGGCGGTCGTTCTGGGCGCGTTCACGGGCGGGCCCTATGGCTATACGCTGGGCGGGATGACGCCGGAGCAGCGGATCGAGGCGGCGCTCGCGCAAGGGTCGGTTTTCCACCCTGCGGAGTATCGCAAGGAGTATATGAGCGGTGTATCGATGGTGTGGAGCAGGATGCCATGGGTGCTCGGCTGCTGCGCACGCTGGACCGAACAAAGTCGCGCGCAGCATTATCAGGATCTGGTGGCATTGGATGGACGGATCGTTCTCGCGGGTGAACACGCTTCCTATTACGGGTGCTGGATGGAAGGGGCGCTGCTCTCCTCGCTCGATGCGATCACGCGCCTTCACCAGCGCGCGCTTGCCGCATAGCGCCAGCAGCAGGCGGGCGAGTCACGGAAGTCCCGGGCTGGCGACGATCGTGAAGACTCAGCGATGAGGGGCAGGGGATCAGGCGCGAAACTTGCGCCACTGTTGCTCGCATTGCTCGCGTCCTGTTCGGCCGGATCGGACGATGCGAAGCGCGAGCGCCCGGCACCCGTGGTCGAGGCCGCGCCGCCGGTCGCGCATTTGTTCCGCGACCGCATCGACGCCATCGGCACCGCGCGCGCGAACGAGCAGGTCACGCTTGCGGCCAATGTCACCGAAAGGGTCGAGCGCATCCTGTTCGACGACGGCATGTTCGTCCGCAGGGGACAGTTGCTCGCCGTGCTGACTCAGGGGCAGGAGCGTGCCTCGTTGCAAGGCGCGATCGCCAGCGAGACACAGGCCAAGGCCCAATATGAGCGCATATCGCGGCTGAACCAGCAGGGCTTCGCCACGCGCGCGCTACTGGAGGAGCAGACCGCCGCCGTGGCCAAGGCACGGTCGGACGCCGCCGCGCTGCAGGCGGAGATCGGCGATCGCATGATCCGCGCGCCCTTCCCGGGCTATGTCTCGTTGCGGACGATCTCGGCGGGGACGATCGTCGCGAGCGGTACGCCGATCGTGACGATCAGCGACCTGTCGCGGATCAAGCTGGACTTCACGGTGCCTGAGACGAGCCTGAGCCGGTTGCGGATCGGCCAGTCCATCACCGCGACCGCCGCCGCCTTTCCCGACACGCCTTTCACGGGCACGATTTCGGTCATCGACCCGGTGATCGACCTGCAAAGCCGCGCGGTCAGCGTTCGAGCGACGCTTCCCAATCCCGGCGCGCGGATCAAGCCGGGCATGCTCCTCAACGTGCAGATCGAGATCGAACGGCGCAATGCGCTCGCGGTGCCGGAGATTGCCGTGCTCAGCGAGGGCGACGAGCGCTATGTCTTCGTCCTGGGCGGCGACGGCAAGGCCAAGCGCCAGACGGTGCGCACGGGGCTGCGCGATCAGGGGCTGATCGAAGTGAGCGGCCTCCCCGCCAACGCCCGCATCATCACTGAAGGCGTTGTGAAGGTGACCGACGGGATGACGGTCAAGCTGGCCGGGGCCTCTGGTGGCGGCAAGCCATCCGCAGGGGCGAAGCCGTGATTCTCTCCGACCTGTCCGTCAGGCGGCCGGTGGTCGCGGCGGTGATGGCGCTGCTCTTGATGGTGGTCGGCATCGTCAGCTTCCTGGGGCTGTCGGTGCGGGAGTTCCCGGACACCGATCCGCCTGTTGTCTCCGTCCAGACGACTTATACCGGCGCCAGCGCTGCGGTGATCGAAAGCCGCATTACGCAGCCGCTCGAAGACCGGCTGGCGGGCGTCGAGGGCATCGAGACGATCAGTTCGCGTTCCAGCGACGGCCGGTCGGATATCACCATCGAATTCCGCGCCGGGCGCGATGTCGATTCGGCGGCGAACGACGTGCGGGATCGCGTAGCGGCGGGTGCCGGCGACCGACCAGTGGACGCGCTTCCTCCCGAAGTACGCAAGGTCGATGCGGACTCGCAACCGATCATCTTCTTCGCGGTGCAGGCGCCGAGCTGGAGTCGTACCAAGCTGGCGGACTATGTCGACCGCGTCGTGGTCGATCGCCTGTCCACCATCGACGGCGTGGCGCAGGTCCAGCAGATCGGCGCCGCACGGCCATCGATGCGGGTATGGCTCAATACCGGGCGGCTGGCGGCCTATCGCCTGACGCCGGGGGACGTCGAGGCCGCGCTCCGCCGGCAGAATGTCGAACTTCCCGCCGGCCGCATCGAGGCGCGGCAGCAGAATCTGTCGCTGCGTGTGACGCGGGGATTCACCACACCCGCCGATTTCGCCGCACTGGTCGTCGGAAGGGCGGCGGACGGCTATCTGGTGCGGCTGGGCGATGTCGCGCGGGTGGAGGAGGGGCCGGAGAACCCCTATTCGCTGTTCCGCTACAATGGCGAAAGCGCGGTGGGGCTAGGCATCATCCGCCAGTCGGGCGCCAACACGCTGGCGGTCGCGCGCGCGGCCAAGGCGGAGATGGCCGACATTTCCGATGATCTGCCCCCCGGCGTGACGGTACAGATGGGCGGCGACTTTTCCGCGTTCATCGAGGAATCGATTCGCGCGGTCTATCATACGCTGGGCGAGGCGGCGCTGCTCGTCACGGCAGTGATCTGGCTGTTCCTCGGCAACTGGCGGGCGACGCTGATCCCCGCCGTTACCGTGCCCCTCTGCCTGCTCGGCACCTTCGCCGTGCTGTATCTGTTCGGCTACTCGATCAACCTGCTGACTTTGCTGGCGCTGGTGCTGGCGATCGGGCTGGTGGTCGACGATGCCATCGTCGTGCTGGAGAATATCTATCATCGCATAGAGGAGGGCGAGCCGCCGCTCTACGCGGCCTTTGCGGGCGCGCGGCAGGTCGGTTTCGCCGTCGTCGCGACGACGCTGGTGGTCTGCGCGGTGTTCGTGCCGGTGATGTTCCTTTCCGGGCAAACCGGCCTTCTGTTCCGCGAACTGGCGGTAGCGATGATCGCAGCGGTCGCGATCTCGGGCTTCCTCGCGTTGACGCTGACCCCCATGCTCTGCTCGAAGCTGCTCCGCCATTCGGCGCGGGGGAAGCTGACAGAACGCATCGATCGCATCATGGAGAGGACCGAGCGACGCTATGGCGGCTCTCTTGATGCGGTTCAGCGGCGGCCCTGGCCCGTACTGGCGGGCGTGGCGCTGTTCCTCGCCGGGTCCGCTTGGCTTTTCACGGGTCTCGACTCCGAACTCGTGCCGGCAGAGGACACAGGTGTTTTCCAGGTTCGGCTCAATGCGCCGGAAGGCACCAGCTTTGCGCGACTGAATGACTACACAACGGGTGCTGAGGCGCTGGTCAGGCCGATGGTGGGCGACGGTGCGGTGCGCGGGATGAACGCGCGCGTGCCGGGCTCATTCGGTCCAACCGAGGACTTCAACACGGCGAACATCTCGGTCTTCCTGCGCCACTGGGACGAGCGGGATGAGACAGCTCAAGAGGTCGCCGCGCAGGTCAGTCGCGCCTTGACGCAACTCCCTTCGGTCCGCGGCAACGCCACGGTGAATTCCCGCCTCTCGTCGGCGCGTGGCCAGCCGATCAACTTTGTGATTGCCGGGTCGAGCTACGAGAGCCTTGCCAAGGCGCGCGACCGGCTGCTGGCGGCGGCGCGCGACAATCCCGGAATCGTCAACCTCGACGCCGACTATGTCGAGAACAAGCCGCAGGTGCTGATCGATGTCGACCGTCAGCGCGCCGGCGATCTGGGCGTGTCGGTCAACGACATCAGCCAGGCGCTGCAGACCACCATGGGATCGCGCCGGACATCGACCTATGTCCGCGACGGCGAGGAATATTATGTGGTGCTCCAGGCCGAGGCAGTTGACCGTGCCACCGAGGAAAGCCTGGCCTCGGTCTATGTCCGGTCGCGCGCCGGCGATCTCGTTCCGCTCTCGAGCCTGGTGACCATGCGCGAAGCGGCAACGGCGCGCGAACTCGGCCGGTTCAACAAGATGCGCGCGATCACGCTGCAGGGCGGGCTTGCGCCCGGCTATTCGCTCGGCCGGGCGCTCACCTTCCTTGAGGATCAGGCGCGTACCATGCCCGAGGTGCAGGCCATCGGCTATCGTGGCGAGAGCCAGGCGTTCCGGCAGACCGGTGGATCGATCTGGGTGGTGTTCGGATTGACCATCGTGGTCATCTATCTGCTGCTGGCCGCTCAGTTCGAAAGCTTCATCCATCCGGCGGTGATCATATCGGCTGTTCCACTGGCGATCGGGGGAGGGGTAATCGGGCTCGCAGTCAGCGGAACGACCCTCAACCTGTACAGTCAGATCGGCATTGTCATGCTGGTGGGGCTGGCGGCGAAAAACGGCATATTGATCGTCGAATATGCCAACCAGCTTCGCGACGAAGGGATGGCGATCGGAGACGCGATCCGTCAGGCGTCGATCCGCCGCCTGCGCCCGATCCTGATGACATCGATCGCGACCGTGGCAGGCGCTATTCCCCTCGTCGTCAGCACGGCGGCGGGGTCAGGGGCGCGATCGTCGATCGGCATCGTCATCACCTTCGGCGTGACGTTCGCGACCGTCATAACGCTGTATGTCGTGCCGATCCTCTATCGCTGGCTGGCACCCTATACCTCGTCACCAGAGACGGTCAGCCGACTGCTCGCCGCTTTGACGCGGGCACGGGGGGAAAAGCCGGAACCAAGCGATGATGCGTCCGAACGCCTCCCCGACCCGGCCTGACGTGCCTGGCGACTTGACAGAAAAGAAACGCCGGCCGGCTCCCGCGTTCGCATCGGCCGGTCGGCGTCATCAGGCTATGGAGCGCGGCCGGATCAACGAACCCGGCTCGCTTTGTGAATCAGTTGCTGGCGACCGAACCCAGCTTGCCGCCGATCAGCGCGGCCACCTTGGCCTCGCCATTGGCGCCCATTTCCTGACGGCACTGCCAGTCGGGGGTGATATCGGCGTTCAGCCGGTCGCCGGGGTTGCACACCGCCGCGATCGCCTGGTTCATGCGCGAGCGGAGCTGCGCGACGTCCGCCGGATCGCTCAGGTCGAGGTCGGTGGTCGTGACGCGGATGGAAACCTGTTCGCGCTCGCCGGCAGTCGCCATGGAGGGGGCGACGAGCAGGCCGGTTGCCGCCAGGGCAACAGCCAGAGTCTTCATGATGTCTTCTCCTGCAAAGGAACGTAAGGATGGTGATTATCTGTCAGCCCGGCCCGGATGTTTCCGTCGACCGTCCCGCAGAGCGCATTGCCGCGCCCGTACGCAATTTTACGCATTTCCGGGGCTTGCAACAAGGGTAGAACTGTGCTGCGTTGCGCCAATTCGCATTATCGCGCACGCGTTACGATCGCGTGTACAAGCGGGCCCGCCACGAGACGGGTGGTCGCCTGCGCTTTGATGGTCATCGCACTGCTCGCCTTTCCGGCTGAGGCCGCGCCCGCTGCCGCAGCGTCCAAAGTTGCCCGTTTCGCAGACAGAATCCAGTCTGTAGAAGCTGTTAGCGGCGGACGCCTGGGTGTGGCTCTGATCGATTCGCGGGGGCGGACGCTGTTCCAATGGCGCGGGAACGAGCGCTTTGCCATGTGTTCGACCTTCAAGGCGCCGCTGGCGGGACTGGTGCTCGCGACCGCCGACAAGCGCCGGATTTCGCTTGACCAGCCGGTCCGCTTCGGCACTGCGGACCTGCTGGATCATGCGCCTGTGGTGCGGGCGCACATCGAAAGCGGCGTTTTGCCAGTTGCAGAGCTCGCGCGCGGCGCGGTGACGGTGAGCGACAACAGCGCCGCGAATCTGCTCATTCCCCTGGTGGGAGGGCCACAAGGCTTCACGGCTTTTGCTCGCCGTCTGGGCGATCGCGTCACCCGGCTCGACCGCATCGAGCCGGCGCTCAACGAGAACAGGGCGGGGGATCCGCGCGACACCACCTCGCCCTTGGCCATGGCAGGCCTGATGCGCCACTTGCTCCACGGGGCGCTGACGCCTGGTTCAACGGCCATGTTGCGCCGCTGGCTGGAGGAGAGTTCCACCGGCGCGCGGCGGATCAGGGCGGGGCTGCCGTCGGGTTGGCGCGCGGGCGACAAGACCGGGACGTGCGGCAATGCGTGGAACGATGTTGCGGTGATCCGCCCTACCGGGGGCGGTGACTATCTGCTCGCCGTCTATCTCGACCGCGCGTCCGTGGGATCGGAGCGCGCCGATGCGGCCATCGCGGACGTCGCGCGGATTCTCGCACCCCGGATGGTGGCGCGCTGACCGAAAAACAAGCCGCCGCCGGGCTCAACGTCCGGCGGCGGCAGGTGCGATGCGTTACTCTTCGCGCTGAACGCCCATGAACTGCAGCAGAAGCTGGAACAGGTTGACGAAGTTCAGATAGAGCGACAGCGCGCTCATCACCGCCAGCTTCTCCGTCGCCTCGCTCGCGCCATAGGCGATATAGTCCGACTTGGCCCGCTGCGTGTCCCAGGCGGTCAGCCCGGTGAACACCACCACGCCGATGATCGACACCACCAGTTGCAGCGCGCTCGACTGCAGGAACAGGTTGATGAGGCTCGCCAGGACGATGCCGATCAGGCCCATGAACAGGAAACTGCCCATGCGCGTCAGGTCGGCGTTGGTCGTGTAACCCCACAGGCTCATCGCGAGGAAGGTGACGGCCGCCGTCAGAAAGGTCGTCACGATGCTGGCGCCGGTGAAGATCAGCAGCACGCTGGCCAGCGACAGGCCCATCAGGCCCGCAAAGGCGAACAGCGCCGTGCGCGCGCCCGACAGCGACATCTTCTCGAAACGGAAGCTGAAGAAGAAGACGAACGCCAGCGGCGCGAAGATCGCGACCCATTTCAGCGGCGTGCCGAAGATCGCCTGATACAATGGCGGCGTCGACGCGACGAACCACGCGACCGCCGCGCTGATCAGCAGCGCGATCCCCATGTTGCGATAGATGCCCAGCATGTGCCGGCGCAGACCGGCGTCGAATGCGACGTCGATGGGCCGGGCCACCGAGGCCGCAGCCGGTGTTCTCCAACCATCATTCATGTGCCCATGTCCTTCCAAAGAAAAATCAATGGGCGGAATCTAGGGCATCGGTGCGTTCAGGATAAGTTAGACGCGATTGAAAGATGCGCGATAAATTGATAATTTTCTTCTATCAGCCATCCATCTGCGCGCGGGCATGGCGCGCGATGGTTTCGGCGACGAGGCGATAGCTGTCGGCATAAGCGACACCCTCGCGCCAGATTGCGGCGATCGAGCGGGTTTCCGACCAGTCGGCGATGACCAGTCGGCGCACCATGTCCTCCCCGCCGACCTCGGACCGCAGATACAGCTCGGGCAGGATCGCAAGCCCGAGCCCCGATCCCGCCATCTGGCGGAGGCTGTCGAGGCTTGTCCCCTCATAGTCGCGAAGCAGTTCGGCGTTCAGTTCGCCGCAGATCGCCTGCGCCTGGCGATGGAAATGGTGGCGGGGATCGAGGCTCAGCACCGCTTGTCCGGCAAGGTCGATCCGCTGCAACAGAGGCTTGGCGCACAGCGGATTGTCGGGCGCGGCGACGAGGTGGAGCGGCTCGCGGAACAAGGGTTCGACGTGCAGGTCCGAGCCGCCGACCGGCAGCGGGAGCAGCATCATGTCGAGCCCGCCGCGCCGCAACTCTGCAACCTGCTCGTCGGGAATGCCTTCGCGGATGTAGAGGCGCATGTCGGGAAAGTCGCGGTGGAGCTGGGCGACGACCGCCGGCATCAGATAGGGGCCGAGCGTCGGCGTGACGCCGAGCCTGATTGTGCCGGCAAGGCCCGAAACGCTTCGCTTTGCCAGGGCGCGGATGTCCTCCACCTCCAGCAGCACCTTGCGCGCACGCGCGGCGATCTCGCGGCCGATCGGCGTGAGCTGGACGGGGCTGTCGCCGCGCTCGATCAGCGTCACGTCCAGCCGCGCCTCGAGCGTACGGAGCTGCTGGCTGAGCGTCGGCTGCGACACGTTGACCGAGCCTGCGGCGCGGCCGAAATGCTTCAGATCGGCAATGGCGACGAGATATTCGAGCTGGCGAAGGCTGGGCATCAATCTCTCACGAAGGATGATAGCTGCAGTCTATCAATCCTGCGTCGTCCATTCAATTGGCTCTGTTGGCATCGGCGCCATATTCTGCCCTCATCAACGGGAAGGAGGACAAGATGCGCAACTATCTCGACCGGCTTCTCAGCCACCATCGCCGTCTTGACCGCCTGATCGACAATTGCCGGCCGGCCGGCCGGCAGGAGGAGCTGAAATCCCTCAAGCGGCTCCGACTGAGGCTCAAGGACCGGATCTTCGCAATCCGGCGCCAACAGCCAGCAGGCTGACCGGCAAGCGGCGCGCGGGGCACCATCATCCTGCCCCCCAAAGCGGTTCCCCGCGCGCCGTCCCCATCATTCCCATCCGATGAGTATCCCATGACGCCAATGAAGCGTACGCGGCTTGCGCCCGTCGTCGACGGCCGCACCGCGCTCGGCCCCGACGAAGCGCTCGACCTGCTGATCGAGGGCAATCGCGACTTCACCGACGACGTGCCGACCGCTCCGCCGGTCGGACGTGGCCGCCGCATGGAGATCGCCAAGGGTCAGGCCCCGTTCGCCGCCTATGTGAGCTGTTCGGACAGCCGCGTTTCGCCCGAAATCCTGTTCGGCCGCGGACTGGGCGAACTGTTCATCGTTCGCAACGCGGGCAACACCGTCGATACTGTTGCGCTGGGCAGCATCGAGTTCGCGGTGGCCGTTCTGGGTGTGCCGCTGATCGTCGTCATGGGTCATGAGAGCTGCGGCGCGGTCAAGGCGGCGACCGAGGTGGTCGCGCATAACGCCTGCTTCCCCGGCAGCATCGGGCGCATGATCGAGCCGATCATCCCCGCCGTTCTGGAAGTGCGTCAGAAGGACGGCGATCTGCTCGCCAACGCCACGCGCGCCAACGTGTCGCGCGTCGTGCGGCAGCTTCGCACCAGCACTGACCCCATGCTTCTCGATCCCCAGCGATCGGGGCGGCTGAAGGTCGTCGGTGCTTACTATCACCTCGACAGCGGAGCGGTGGACTTCTTCGACCGCCCCTGAACGGGGCGAGGCGCTTAAAGCTTGCCGTATTTCGCTTCGTAGCCCGCTCGGTCACCCACCGCCAGGAAGCGCGCCTGATCGACCCAATTGTCGCGGCGGATGCGGCCGCGGAAACTGCCCATCTGCGCGTCGATGGCATCGACATCGGCATCGGTCCACGCGGCGATCTGCGCGAAGTGGGTGATCCCCTGCGCGTTGAGCAGCGACACGATCTTGGGGCCGACCCCCTTCATCATGGCCAGATTGTCGCGTTCGTCGGCTTGCGGCACGATGTCGCTGACCAGCGACGCGGGAGGGGCCGGTTCGGCCGCTGCCGGCTGTTCGATCTCGCTTAGCGTGCCGGGCAGGACACCCTGCATCGCCACCGGAACTGCGGGCGGCGGCGCGGGTGTTTCAGAAACGGAGGGGGCGACGCGATCGAGGGGGCGCGTTTCGGTCGCTTCGGTCGGAGTGGGCGTCGCGCTGCCCTTGCCCCGCCCGAAGATCAGCCACAGCAGGGCGATCACCGCCAGCGCGACGACGACCAGCAGGATGATGCTCGTGTGCGTCATGATAGTCCCTCTCTCCCTTTGTCAGTGCGCCACACGGGCGAGTTCGCGCCAGCCGATGTCGCGGCGGCAGAATCCGCCGGGGAAGGCGATGTGGTCGACGGCGAGATAGGCCTCGGTTCGCGCCCGCGCCAGGCTGGGTGCGACCGCCGTGACCGCGAGAACGCGTCCGCCGCTTGCGACCAGTCGTCCGTTCTCGGTCGCGGTGCCGGCGTGGAAGATCATCACCTGCGCATCGGGGCTCTGCTCGGGGTCATGAAGCGTGATGACCGCGCCCTTCTCCGGCGTACCCGGATAGCCCGCCGCCGCCATCACCACGGTGATCGCATTGTCGGGATTCAGGCGCGGCGCGGGGCGGCCGGCAAGGCTACCCGTCGCGGTGGCGAGCAGCAGCGCCGCCAGATCGTCCTCGATCCGGGGCATCAGCACCTGGCATTCGGGGTCGCCAAAGCGGCAGTTATACTCGATGAGCTGCGGCCCCTCGGGGGTCAGCATCAGCCCGGCATAGAGCACCCCGACATAGGGCGTACCCCGCGCCGCGAGCGTGTCGACCGTCGGCTGGACGATTCGGGCCATCACCTCGGCCTCGATGGCGGGCGTGACGATGCCTGCGGGGCTGTACGCGCCCATGCCGCCGGTGTTGGGGCCGATGTCGCCGTCGCCGACGCGCTTGTGATCCTGCGCGGTGCCGAGCGGCACGACCGTGCGGCCGTCGGACAGCGCGAAGAAACTCGCTTCCTCACCGGTCAGGAAGGATTCGATCACCACGGTCGCGCCGGCATCGCCGAACGCGCCGTCGAACATGCTTTCCAGCGCGGCATGCGCCTGATTGGCGTCCTCGGCGATGATCACGCCCTTGCCGGCGGCGAGACCGTCGGCCTTGATGACCACGGGCAGGCCGAATTCGGTCACCCTGGCGAGCGCATCGGCGAAGCTGTCGCAGCGCGCGTAGCGGGCGGTGGGAATGTTCGCCTCGTCGCACAATTCTTTGGTGAAGGCCTTCGATCCTTCGAGCTGGGCGGCGGCCTTGCCCGGACCGAAGGTCGCGATGCCCGCCGCGCGCAGGTCATCGGCGATCCCGGCGACCAGCGGTGCCTCCGGCCCGACCACGACCAGGTCGATCGCGTTGGCACGGCAAAATGCGATGACGGCATCGTGATCCGCCAGCGGAAGGTCGACCAGCTCCGCATGCTCGGCTATGCCGGGGTTGCCCGGCGCGGCGTACAGCCGTTCGCAGGAGGGCGATTGCGCCAGCTTCCACGCCAGCGCATGTTCGCGCCCGCCGCCGCCCAGCAAAAGGATGTTCATGCCCGACAATTCCGTTCCGTTCGATGCGTCCGGCCGCCTGTTAGCCGAGGCGACGCCGGGCGACAACGCACCGCCACTCACCGTCTCCGAAATCTCTTCGGCGCTGAAGCGGACGGTCGAGGACCGCTTCGGCCATGTCCGCGTCCGGGGCGAGCTGTCGGGATACAAGCGCGCGGCGTCGGGCCATATTTACTGTTGCTTGAAGGACGAAGGCGCGGTCATCGACGGGGTGATGTGGAAGGGCAGCGCGGCGCGCCTGGCCTTTGCGGCCGAGGATGGGCTGGAGGTGATCGCCACCGGACGCCTGACGACCTATCCCGGCCGGTCGAAATATCAGATCGTGATCGATTCGATGGAGCTGGCGGGCGAAGGCGCGCTGATGCAGCTCTTCGAGCGGATGAAGCAGCGGCTGATGGCCGAGGGACTCTTCGACCCCGCGCGACGCAAGCCCATACCGCGCATGCCCAAGGTGATCGGCGTCGTCACATCGCCGACCGGGGCGGTCATTCGCGACATCCTCCACCGCCTCTCCGACCGCTGCCCCAGCCATGTTATCGTCTGGCCGGTGCTGGTGCAGGGCGAAGGCGCAGCGGCGCAGGTGGCGGCTGCGGTGCGCGGATTCGACGCGATCCGCCCCGGCGGGCCCGTCGCTCGCCCCGATGTGGTGATCGTGGCGCGCGGCGGCGGGTCGATCGAGGATCTGTGGGCGTTCAATGAGGAAGCGGTGGTGCGCGCGGTCGCCGACTGCGCGATCCCCGTCATTTCCGCGGTGGGGCATGAGACCGACACGACGCTGTGCGATTTTGCCGCCGACCTGCGCGCTCCGACGCCGACCGCCGCCGCCGAACTGGCGGTGCCGGTCCGCGCCGAGCTGATGGCGCAGGTGCAGGAACTGGGGCTTCGCTCGGCCCGCTGCACGCTGCGCGGGCTCCAGCGCGGAGCGGAGCGGCTGGAGGCGATGCGACGGCTGTTACCCCGGCCCGAGGTCATGCTGGGCGAGCGGCGTCAGCGCCTCGATGATCTGGGCGAACGGTTGCGGCGTGGCCTGTCGCACCGGCTGGCCGAGGCGCGGCACGAACTGGCCGACGCGAGCGGCGCACTGCGTCCCGCGCTGCTGCATCAACGCGCGACGCGCGCGGCGGAGCGGCTGGCGGGGGTGCGATTGTCGCCGCAACTTATCGCGCGGCGGATGGGCGAGGCGCAGACCGCGCTTGCGGCGACAGGCCGGCTGCTTGCGTCGCTCGATCCCAAGCTTCCGTTGCAGCGCGGTTTCGCGCTCGTCACTGCGGCCGACGGTGCCATCGTGCGCTCGGCGGATGCGGCGCGCGCGGCGGGGCAGGTGGTGCTGGGTTTTGCCGATGGCGAGGTCGCGGCGGCGATCGGGGAGGGCGCCGCGGCCGCTCCGTCCCGCAAGGTCGCGTCGCCCCCGCGTGCCCGAACGACACCGCAAGGCGATCTTTTCGGCTGATCCCTGCCGCGCTTCGGCCCTCGGCACGCGCTTTTCGGGAGCGGGGCGTTGAAATGCGGGGCCCGCGCACGCTACCCCATGGGGATGCGCCGATTGCCTGCCGTCCTCACCGCCTCGCTGCCCGCTATTCTCGTCGCGAGCTGTGTCCCGGCAACCGCGCCGCAGCCGGAGGTCGCCCAGCCCCCGCCGATTCTGCCCGCCCCTCCACGAGCGCCCATCGCAGCCGATGCCGCACGGTTCGGACTGGAGGGGATTCCCCGGCAGGGCGCCACCCTGCGCGGCACCGCGCCCCCGGGAACCAGCCGCCTCTTCCTCAACGACGCCCCGGTGCCGCTCGCTCCCGATGGCGCGTTCCTGATCGCGTTCGATCGCGACGCCGGGCCGAACGCGCTTCTTCGCGCCGAGATGGGGGAGGGGCCGGACCTGCTGCTCCAGCTTGTGGTGGCTCCGACAGCCTGGAACATCCAGCATGTCAACGTCTCGCGAACCGGCGGCCTGCCAAGCGCGGAGTTCCAGCGGCGGCGCGGTCCCGAGCTGGAACGGATCGCCGCCGCGCGCGCCGCGATGACGCCAGGATCGAGCGAAGGATGGCGGCAGCGCTTCATCTGGCCGGTCGAGGCCCGCATCTCCGGCCGCTTCGGATCGCAGCGCATCTATCGCGGCGAGCCGGGCAGCTATCACAGCGGGCTCGACTTGGCCGCGCGCACGGGAACGACCTATGTCGCGCCCGCGGACGGTGTGGTGATGCTGGTCGCGGAGCAGCCCTACACGCTTGAGGGAAACCTGATCCTCATCGACCACGGTATGGGCCTCAACAGCGCGTTCCTCCATTCGGAGCGCGCTTTGGTGCGCGAAGGGGAGGTCGTTCGCCAAGGGCAGCCGATCGGGACGGTCGGAGCCACCGGCCGCGCGACCGGACCGCATCTCCACTGGGGCCTGAAGTGGAACGACGCGCGGATCGATCCGCTGCCACTGGTGGCCGACAGCGGGCGATAATCCGCGCAACCCTTTGTGACGCAGTCGCAATTATTGCACCTGCGAACAGATGTTGCAATAATATGACAGTCGTTAACGATTGATGAACCTGTCCCGCGATCACGGGATTTTGCGCGGATCAGCCATAGGCTTTCAGAGTTGCAGAAGTTCACGGGTCGTTTCGCTCCAGCTCTGGTGCGAAAAATACTGCGGCGTACAGTGCGTGTACGCAGGTGATACCGTGCGCGCAAAGGGGATCAAAAATGACTCAGCACCGCAAGATCGTTTTGAAGGCATCCACCTCCGTCGCAATGCTCTGCGCCGCCGCCCTGTCGGGCACGGCGACTGCGCAGGACGCGCCTGCCACCGGCACGCAGGTCGCAGCAGTGGACGACGTGATCATCGTGACGGGGTCGCGCATCGTCCGTCCGGACCTGACCGCAACGAGCCCAGTCACGGTCATCTCTGGCGAACAGTTCAAGCAGATCAATTCCACGTCCGCGGAGGACCTTCTCTCTCAGAACCCGCAGTTCCTTCCCGAGGCCACGGCGACCGTCAACAACGGCAATCCTGGTGCCGCGACGATCAACCTGCGCGGTCTTGGTGACGTTCGTACGCTGGTCCTCGTCGATGGCAAGCGGATGGTCGGCTACGACTATGATGGTGTCGTTGATGTCAACACCATTCCGGTTGCGTTGATCAAGCGGGTTGATGTTCTGACCGGCGGCGCATCAGCGGTTTACGGTTCAGACGCGGTGGCCGGCGTGGTCAATTTTGTCCTCGATGATGAGTTTACCGGGTTCCAGATCGATGCGTCCGAGCAGATCACCACGCGCAAGGACGCAAACATCGCGGACATTTCGCTCACCGGCGGCTTGGCAGGCGATCGCGGCAATCTGGTCGTGTCGGTGGGGTACACCAAGCGCAAAAAGGTCTTCCAGTCGGCGCGCGGTTATTCGGCGTTCGCTCTTTCGTCTGACGATCTGGTGTCGCCGGGCGGCAGCTCGACCGCGGTGCCGACCGTGTTCGACAATACTTTTACGTCCGCCGACGACTCCTATTATCAGATCGGGGCTGGCGACAACCTGGTCCCGTTTTATGAGCCCTACAACTACGCCCCGCCCAACTATCTGGTGGTTCCCCAGGAGCGTTTCACGGCAACGCTTCTCGGAAAGTACGAGATTTCCGACGGCGTTGAGGCGTATGTCCGCGGCAACTTCATAGATTCGAAAGTGGACTCGCAGTCTGCTCCGACCGGAACCTTCGGATATGATTTCAATATCTTTCCGACCAACCCGTTCCTGAACGACCAGCAGCGCGGCCTGTTCTTCGGACCTGGCGCTACGCTAAACCCGGACGGTTCGACGACGCTGTACATCCGTCGCCGTATCACGGAGTCTGGCGGGCGGACGACGGTTAGCGTCCGCGCACGTGGTGTAATTTCCGGTGTATGAGTTGGTGGATTTTGG
>CAZHGR010000013.1:0-45151 GCA_964532255.1 uncultured Sphingobium sp. | reverse complement strand
TCGTGATCGACGCCAACAAGGAAGAGCTGGCGATCAAGGAAGCCAATACGCTCGGCATCCCCGTCGTCGCCATCCTCGACAGCAATGTCGATCCGTCGGGCATTGCGTTCCCGATCCCGGCCAATGACGACGCCAGCCGCGCCATCCGCCTCTATTGCGAGGCGCTCGCCGAGGCCGCGACCAAGGGTGGCCGTGGTGCCCAGCAGGCGAGCGGTATCGACTTCGGCGCGCTCGAGGAGCCGCCGGTCGAGGACGTCGCCGTCGCCGACGCCTGATCGGTCCGGCGGGTCGTCCGCAACAGGCTTGCAACATTGACGGGGCAGGGCGGCTGCGCGGATGCGCGGGCCACCCGCCCCGAACGAACATGAGGATATAGCTATGGCACAGATTACCGCCGCCGCCGTGAAGGACCTGCGTGATCGCTCCGGTGCGGGCATGATGGATTGCAAGAAGGCGCTCGCCGAAACCGACGGCGACATCGAGGCCGCGGTCGACTGGCTGCGCGCCAAGGGTCTTGCCGCCGCCGCCAAGAAGTCGAGCCGGACCGCCGCCGAAGGCCTGGTGGGTGTCGCTGTGTCCGGCACGCGCGGCGTCGCGGTCGAGGTCAACAGCGAAACCGACTTTGTCGCCAAGAACGAGCAGTTCCAGGATTTCGTCCGCTCGGTGACCGGGGTCGCGCTGAACGAAGGCATCACCGACGTCGCCCTGCTGGCCGAGGCGTCCTATCCCGGTGGCGGATCGGTGCAGGACAAGCTGGTCAACAACATCGCCACGATCGGCGAGAACCAGGCACTGCGCCGCGTCGGCGCGGTCAGCGTCAGCCAGGGGCTGGTCGTCGACTATGTCCATAACGCCGCCGCGCCCGGCCTGGGCAAGATCGGCGTGCTCATTGCTCTCGAAGGCGACGCGCCCGAGGACAAGTTGCGTGAACTGGGCAAGCAGATCGCCATGCATGCCGCCGCCGCCTTCCCGGTGGCGCTCGATGCCGCAGGCATCCCGGCCGACGTGCTGGAGCGCGAGCGCAAGATCGCAGCTGAAAAGGCCGCCGAATCGGGCAAGCCTGCCGACATCGTCGCCAAGATGGTCGACGGCGCGGTGGCGAAGTTCGCCAAGGAGAACGCGCTGCTCAGCCAGATCTTCGTGATCGACAACAAGACCCCGATCGCCGAGGTCGTCGCCAAGGCGGCCAAGGACTGCGGCGCGACGATCAAGCTCGTTGATTATGTGCGCTTCCAGCTCGGCGAAGGCATCGAGAAGGAAGAGAGCGACTTCGCCGCAGAGGTCGCCGCGGCCGCGGGCGTCTGATCGCCAGCCGATGATTGCGCGTCGCCCCAAAGCGGCGCTTGGCATGGCGGCGCGGTCCGACTAAGGTCCGCGCCGCCTGTCCTCCCTGCCGGAATAGCTCACATGTCCCCCCTGCCTTACAAGCGTGTCCTTCTGAAGCTTTCGGGCGAGGTCCTGATGGGTTCAGGGCAGTTCGGTATCGATCCCCAGACCGTCCAGCGCATGGCCGAGGAGATCAAGGCCGCAAAGGATCGCGGACTTGAAATCTGCCTCGTCATCGGCGGCGGCAACATCTTTCGCGGCATTGCCGGCGCGGCGCGCGGGCTCGACCGGACGACCGGCGACTATATGGGCATGCTGGCGACGATCATGAACGCGCTCGCCATGCAGAACGCGCTCGAGAAGCTGGGCGTCGAGACCCGCGTCCAGTCGGCCATTCCGATGGCGACAGTGTGCGAACCCTATATTCGGCGCCGCGCGGCCCGCCACCTCGAGAAGGGGCGGGTGGTGATCTTCGCCGCCGGGACCGGCAACCCCTTCTTCACGACCGACAGCGGCGCGGCTCTGCGCGCAGCGGAAATGAACTGCGAGGCGCTGTTCAAGGGTACCAGCGTAGACGGTGTCTATGACGCCGATCCCAAGCAGGTTCCCGACGCAAAGCGTTTTGACACTGTGTCTTATGATCAGGTTCTCAGCGACAATCTGAAGGTCATGGATGCTGCGGCCGTGGCTTTGTGCCGCGAGAACGCCATTCCCATCATCGTTTTCAACATCCGTGAGCAAGGCAATCTCGCGCGCGTTCTCGACGGCGAAGGCCGGTCGACGACGGTCGGCGCGGCGGCCTGATCCCCGCGGGCTGAACACAGAATAAGGAGCGGACCCATGGCACAGTTTGACAAGGCCGACCTCGAACGGCGCATGAGCGGCGCGGTGGAGTCGTTCAAGGGCGACCTTTCGGGACTGCGCACCGGCCGCGCCAATGTCGCGCTTCTCGATCCGGTGACGGTCGAGGTCTATGGCGCGATGATGCCGCTCAACCAGGTCGCGACAGTCTCTGCGCCGGAGCCGCGGATGCTGTCGATCCAGGTCTGGGACCGCGGCAATGTGACGCCGGTCGACAAGGCGGTGCGATCGGCAGGGCTCGGCCTCAACCCGATCGTCGACGGGCAGACGCTTCGCCTGCCGATCCCCGACCTGACCGCGGAACGGCGCAAGGAACTCGCCAAGCTGGCCGGGCAATATGCCGAAAAGGCACGAATCGCTGCGCGCAACGTCCGCCGCGACGGCATGGACAGCCTCAAGGCCGACGAGAAGAAGGGCGAGATCAGCGAGGACGAGCGTAAGCGGCTCGAAACCGAGGTTCAGAAGCTGACCGATGCCACCATTGCCGAGATTGACGCGGCAGCGGCGGCAAAGGAAAAGGAAATTCTCAGCCAGTAGGCGCGGAGAGCGTATTGATTGGTTTCCCCCGATCGCGGTCGCGCGCCGCCCCGGCGTCCAGCCCGGCGAAGCCAGCGACCGGTGACGGTTCGCAGGCACCGCGCCACGTCGCCATCATCATGGACGGCAATGGCCGCTGGGCGGCACGTCGCATGCTTCCGCGCGTTGCCGGACACCGGGCGGGTGTCGAGGCGGTGCGCAAGGTCACGCGCAAGGCGCGCGAACTGGGCATCGAGTGCCTGACGCTCTATGCCTTCTCGTCGGAGAACTGGAAGCGGCCCAAGCAGGAGGTGAGCGAGCTCACCGGCCTTCTCAAGAGTTTCATCGGCAGCGAACTGGACTCGTTGCATGCCGAGAATGTCCGCCTCCGCGTGATCGGCGATCACCAGGCGTTCGATCGTTCAGCCGCAGAGATGGTCGATCATGCGATCGACCTGACGGCGGGCAACAGCGGATCGACGCTCGTCGTCGCGCTCAATTATGGGTCTCAGAACGAACTGGTGCGCGCCGCGCGCCATCTCGCCGAACGCGTTGCGGCGGGAGAGATCGCGCCCGACGCGGTGACGGCGGAAGCCATCGAAGCGGAACTCGACACCGCCGACCTGCCGCCTCTCGACCTTCTGATCCGCACGTCGGGCGAACAGCGGCTTTCCAACTTCCTGCTGTGGCAGGCCGCCTATGCCGAACTGTATTTCACAGACACTTTGTGGCCCGACTTTGACGGGAATTCGCTGGCGAAGGCGTGCGTCGCCTTTCAGGGACGGCAGCGGCGCTATGGCGGGCTGTGATGGCACGCGGACTGATCGCCGGCGGAAAGAACGCCGATCTGGGGATCAGGCTGCTGTCGTCGATCGTCATGATCGCGGTTGCCGCCACTGCGCTGACGGTTGGCGGAGGGTTGCTGGCGCTGCTTGTGGCCATCGTCGCGGCGGGCGTGTTGCTGGAGGCGTGGGGGCTGGTGCGTGCGATAGGCACTTCGCCCGCGGCCCGTATCCGCTGGATGGTTCCGCTCGCCGTCTATGTCATCTGCGCCGCAGCCGGTCTGCTGCTCGCTCCGGCGGCGCTCAGGTGGCTGGCCGTGTCGTGCGTCGTCGGCACTGACGTGGGTGCCTATTTCGCAGGACGCAGCATCGGCGGCGCCAAGATCGCGCCCGCGATCAGCCCGTCGAAAACATGGGCCGGGCTGTTCGGCGGCATGACGGGAGCGGCGCTGGTCCTGCTGCTGTTTTCGCTCTTCCTCGGCTATGCGCTCAGCGGCCTGTCGCCCGACGGGCCACGGCTGGGCTGGTCGTGGCAGGCGGTATTTGCCTCACTCGCAGGGGGAGCTGTAATCGCTATCCTTTCACAAACAGGCGATTTTTTTGAAAGCTGGCTCAAACGGCGGGCGGGGGTGAAGGATAGCGGCCGGCTCATCCCCGGCCATGGTGGGCTGTTCGACCGCGTCGACGGGCTTCTTCCCATCGCCTGCCTGTTGCTCGTCGCTGTTCTTGGAGGCTGGCTGTGAGCGAGGGGCGGCGCACCGTCTCGATCTTTGGCGCGACCGGCTCGGTCGGGTCGTCGACGCTCGATCTGGTCGCGCGCTCGCCGGAGCGCTTCGAGGTGCTGGCGTTGACCGCCAACAGCGACGTCCCCGCGCTGGCGCGCGCCGCGATCGCGCATGACGCGCGGCTCGCCGTGATCGCCGAAGAGGACGGCTATGGCGATCTGAAGACCGCGCTGGCCGGCACCGGCATCGAAGCCGCCGCCGGTGAAGCCGCGCTGGCGGAGGCGGCAGCGCTCAGGCCCGACTGGACCATGGCGGCCATCGTTGGTTGTGCCGGGCTTGCTCCGACGCTCGCCGCGATCCGGCAGGGCGGCACCGTCGCACTCGCCAACAAGGAGGCGCTGGTCTCCGCCGGGGCGCTGATGACCCAGGCGGTGCAGACGTCGGGCGCGACGCTGCTGCCCGTCGACAGCGAGCATAATGCGATCTTCCAGTGCCTCAGCGGCAGCCGGATCGAGGATGTCGCGCGGATCACGCTGACCGCGAGCGGTGGGCCGTTCCGCACCTTCACGCTCGACGCCATGCGCCGTGTCACCCCGGCGGAGGCGGTCAAGCATCCCAACTGGTCGATGGGCGCCAAGATCAGCGTCGATTCGGCGACCATGATGAACAAGGGTCTGGAGCTGATCGAGGCGCATCATCTGTTTCCGGTGGGTCTCGACCGGATCGAGATACTGGTTCACCCCCAGTCGGTGATCCATTCGCTGGTCGAGTTCCGTGACCGGTCGACGCTGGCGCAACTGGGCAGCCCCGATATGCGCATTCCCATCGCCCATGCACTGGCCTGGCCGGAGCGAATGGCGACGCCATGCCGTCCGCTCGACCTCGCCACCATCGGCAGCCTCGACTTTGAAGTGCCTGATATGGCGCGCTTTCCGGCGCTGGCGCTGGCCCGCGCTGCGGTAGAGGCGGGGGGCGCTCGCCCCGCGATCCTCAACGCCGCCAATGAAGTTGCCGTAGCTGCGTTTCTTGACGGCCGCATCGGCTTCCTTGAAATAGCCATGATTGTGGAAGAAACGCTGACCCGCTTCAGTCCCGCGTCGCCCGCCAGCATCGAGGAGATCTGGGCCATCGACCGCGAGGCGAGGGCGCAGGCCCGTGGTCACATCGAAAGTTACGCGCATTGACCGAAAATCCGGGAGTTTTGCTCACCCTGCTCGCCTTCGTGGCGGTGATCGGACCGCTCGTGTTCGTTCACGAACTGGGGCATTATCTCGTGGGTCGCTGGTGCGGCGTGCATGCGGACATATTCTCGATCGGCTTCGGGCCGCAAGTTGCGGCTTGGCGCGACAGCCGGGGAACGCGCTGGCGGATCGGCGCGCTGCCGCTGGGCGGCTATGTCAAGTTCGCGGGCGACATGAACGCGGCAAGCCAGAGCGACCCGAACTGGCTCGCGCTGCCGCCGCATGAGCGCGAGCGCACCTTTCAGAGCAAGAGCGTCGGCAGGCGTGCGGCGATCGTCGCCGCCGGTCCGGCGACCAACTTTCTGTTTGCGGTCCTGATCCTCGCCGGCTTTGCGATCGCTTATGGAGAAAATGTCACGCCGAGCGTCGTCGATGCGGTCAAGGCCGATAGTGCGGCGGCAGCGGCAGGCGTTCGCGCAGGCGACCGCATCACCGCCATCGACGGCCGCGCGGTCGAACGCTTTGACGCGTTGAGCCGCGCGGTGGTCGGACGGCCGGGCGAGGCGGCGGTGCTGACCGTCGCGCGCAACGGCGAGACGCTGACCATGCCGGTCACGATCGGCGTGCGGATCGAGCGCGATCGTTTCGGCAATGAATATCGCATCGGTCAACTCGGCGTCGCCAGCGCCTCGTCGGAGGTGGAGCCGGTGTCCGTGCTGGAGGCGCCGGTGATCGCGGTCCGGCAGACGGGCCAGATCGTCACGATGATGGTCGAGGGGCTGGGGCAGATCATCACCGGTCGCCGCTCGGTCGAGGAACTGGGCGGTCCGTTGCGGATCGCGCAGATTTCGGGTGAGCAGGCGGCGCGAGGCCCGGCCGACCTCATCTTCTTCATCGCCCTGATCTCGATTAACCTCGGGTTCATCAATTTGTTGCCAATCCCGATGCTCGACGGGGGTCATCTGGTGTTCCATGCGGTCGAGGCCTTGCAGCGCAAACCCGTCAGTCCCCGCGTTCAGGAAATGGCGTTCCGTTCGGGGCTGGCGCTGCTGCTGGCCTTCATGATGCTCGTCACCTTCAACGATTTGGCATCCTTTGGGCTCTGGCGGGGGCTCTCCAGCTTGATCGGCTAGGCCGGTTCGGGCAGGGAGTGCAGCCGGGCGGGATGATGCGTCTTTCCCTTCGACAATGACAACGAGCGATGCAGAGGTGAACCGCGTGGACGCGATGAGCAACAAAGGGCGCTGGCGCCGGACACTTCCGCTGCTGATGGCGGGATCGGCAATCAGCGTGGCCGCCGCTGTTCCGGGCGCTCACGCCCAGGTGCCCGCGCCGGCTCCTGCCGCCGCACCGGCAGCCGCGCCGGCTTCGCCTGCCGCCACCATCCGCTCGATCGACGTGACGGGGACGCAGCGGATCGAGGCGGGCACCGTCCTGTCCTACACCAAGCTGCGCACCGGCGAGCCCTTCACACAGGAAAGCCTCGATGCCGCGCTGAAGGACCTTTACGCGACCGAGCTGTTCTCCGACGTCCAGATCCGCAACGACAATGGCGCGCTGACGCTGCAGGTGACCGAAAATCCGGTCATCAACCGCATCGTTCTGGAGGGCAACAAGCGGATCAAGGACGACAAGATCCTGCCCGAGATCAAGATGGCGCCGCGCCAGATCTACACCCGGTCAAAGGTCCGGGCGGACGTGGCGCGCATCATCGAGCTCTACCGGCGGCAGGGCCGTTTCGCGGCGGCGGTGGAGCCCAAGCTCGTCACGCTCGACCAGAACCGCGTCGACATCGTCTACGAGATCACCGAAGGCCCGAAGTCCAAGGTCCGCCGCATCAACATCATCGGCAATGATGAGTTTTCCGACGGCAAGCTGCGCGGCGAGATGGCGACCAAGCAGACCGGCTTTTTCAAGATATTCTCGTCGGGCACGACCTACGACCCCGACCGGCTGGCCTATGACCAGCAGAAGCTGCGCCAGTTCTACCTGACGCAGGGCTATGCCGATTTCCGCGTGGTGTCGGCGGTGGCGGAGCTGACGCCTGACAAGCAGGACTTCATCATCACCTATGTCGTCGAGGAAGGCGAGCGCTACAAATTCGGCGACGTGGCGGTGAAGAGCGAAATCCGCGAGCTGAACGCCGACCTGCTCCAGCGCACCCTGACGATGGACAAGGGCGACTGGTACAATGCCAAGCTGGTCGAGGACACGGTCGAACAGCTCAGCGAGACGGCCGGACAGTTCGGCTATGCCTTTGCGGAGGTGCAGCCCGATTTCAACCGCGACCAGGAATCGCGGACGATGGGGATCGACTTCAACATCGGCACCGCACCGCGCGTCTATGTCGAGCGGATCGATATCAACGGCAACACGCTGACCAAGGACAAGGTCATCCGGCGTGAGTTCCGCCTTCAGGAAGGCGACGCGTTCAACACCTTCCTCGTCAAGCGGTCGCAGGACCGGATCAACTCGCTCGGCTATTTCCAGGAACGGCTGCAGGTCGAGCAGAAGCCGGGCAGCCAGCCCGACCGCATCATCCTCGAAACCAATGTCGAGGAAAAGGCCACCGGCGAGCTTCAGCTTTCGGCGGGTTTCTCCAGCCTTGAACGCTTCATCCTCGCGGCGTCGGTGCGCCAGCGCAATTTCCGGGGGCTGGGACAGGAGCTCGGCCTCAGCGTCAACTATTCGAACTATTCCAAGTCGGCGGAAATCAGCTTCACCGAGCCCTATTTCCTCGACCGCAACATCGCCATCGGCGGCAGCATCTTCCGCCGCGATCTCAACAGCTTCAACTATATCAACGACAATGACCGCAACACCACCTACGAGCAGACGACCACGGGTTTCCAGATCCGCATGGGCGTTCCGCTGACCGAATATATCTCGCTGGCGCTGCGCTATGGTCTGTCGTTCGACAACGTCACTCTGGCGCGCAATGTCTATTTCACCGACACGGACGGCGACGGCATCTTCGGTGAGCAGGACATCGACGAATGCGATCCGCTGCGGGCGGGGCGCTATCTGTGCGACGCTATCGGCAAGCGGACGACCTCGTCGCTCGGCTATTCGCTGATCTACGATCGGCGCGACAATCGTATCCGGCCGACGCGCGGCTTCTATGCGACCTTGAACCAGGATGTCGCGGGCCTGGGCGGCGACGTGCGCTACATCCGGAGCCGCGTAGAGGCCGGTCAGTATTTCCCGGTCGGTAGCGGGTTCGTCTTCTCCATTAGGGGCGAGGGTGGTCATATCGCTTCGCTGGAAGGGGAGCGCCGGATCGCCGGCAATGTCGTGGAGAAGGTCCGTCTGACCGACCGCTTTTTCCTGGGTGAGCCGCAGCTTCGCGGTTTCGACATCCGCGGCGTAGGTCCGCGCGTGACGCGGACCTTCCTCGACGAGAACGGCAATGCCCTGGACAGCAACAACCGCCAGACTGATGACGCGCTGGGCGGCAAGGTTTATTATCTCGGCCATCTCGAGCTTGAAATCCCGCTGGGCAGCGGCGCGCGCGAACTGGGCCTGCGGCCGTCGATCTTCATGGATGTTGGCGCGGTCGGCAATATCCGCACGCCTGCGCTCATAAACGGCACGGGCCTGTTCCCGGGCCAGTGCCAGGTTGTTGCCCCATCTACCAGCGATCCCGCCACCAGCGTTGTTACGCGCGTGGTGAACGCTTCCGCTGTCGGACAGGCCGGCTGTTCGGGTGTGCCGCTGACCGGCACCGAGACCGGAGCGAACTACATCGCTGGTTCAGGTTTTCGGGAGCAGTTTCTCGGCGACACGCTGGCTCCGCGCCTCTCGGTCGGGTTCGGCGTCAACTGGAACTCGCCGTTCGGGCCGTTCCGTATCGACATTGCCAAGGCTTTGCTTAAGGAGCCGGGCGACGACACCAAGCTCATTACCTTCAACATAGGGACTCAGTTCTGATGACATTCTCTGCCAAGCTTCTCGCCGGAGCGCTTCTCCCGCTCGCGGCTGTCGCCACGGTCGGCGTCTCGGCCCCCGCTGCGGCCCAGTCCAAGCTGGGCCTCGCCATCGTCGATGTTGAAAAGGCGGTCTATGACTCGAACGCCTACACCGTCGCCCGTCAGCAGATGGAAACGACCTACAAGGCCAATATCGATCAGTTCCGGGCACGCCAGACCGCGATCGACACCGACCTGAAGACCAAGCAGACGGCGCTTCAGACTGCCCTCGGCGCGGCTGGCGGCAAGACCACGCCGGCGCTGGAGGAACAGTATCGCACGCTCCAGCAGAGCGCGCAGGCGGGTCAGGCCGAACTGCAGCGGCTGGGTCAGCCGGTCCAGCTCGCCAACGCCTATGTCCAGGAGCAGATCGGTGCCAAGCTGCGCGAGGCGCTGCTCGCCACCCAGACCCAGGCCAAGGTCGATGTGCTGCTGACCAATGATGCCACGGTATCCTACGCACCCGCCGTCGACGTGACCGCGATGCTGAAGCAACAGCTCGACCGTCTGGTCCCGTCGGTCAGCATCGTTCCGCCCGCCGGCTGGCGCCCGGGCGGCCAGCAGCAGGGCGCTGCGGCCGCTCCCGCCGCGCCGGCGACGGCTCAGCCGACCGGGCGCTGATCGCGCATGGCTGACGCTGAAACGGCTGCGGCCGGTTCGGGCACGCTTGGCCCGCTGGATATCCGGCGGGTCATGGCGGCGCTGCCGCACCGCTATCCGATGCTGCTGATCGACCGGGTCCAGTCCATCGACCCGGGCAAGAGCATCCACGCGGTCAAGGCGGTGAGCGTCAACGAGCCGTTTTTTCAGGGGCATTTTCCGACGCGGCCGATCATGCCGGGCGTGCTGATCGTCGAGGCGATCGCGCAGGCGGCCGGCATATTGGCGTTCGAATCGCTCGGCCTCGTCGGCACCGGCAAGCTTGTCTACTTCATGGGCATCGAGGGCGCGAAGTTCCGCGCCCCGGTCGAGCCGGGCTGCCTGCTCGACCTCCACATCGAGGTGACTCAGATGCGCGGCGCGATCTGCAAGTTCACCGGCAAGGCGATGGTCGACGGCAAGCTGCATGCGGAAGCGAACTGCACCGCGATGGTCGCCGACCCGCCGGCCGACTGATCGGTTTCGCCGCCGCTTGCCTTGAAGAGCCTTTGCCGCTAAGGCGCGCGCTTCGCGCCACATGACGCATCCATGGGCTGGTCGGAAACCAGTCCGCAACGGAGCCAGCCATGAAAAAAGATACCCATCCCGACTATCATTTGATCACCGTCCAGATGACCGACGGCTCGACCTTTCAGACGCGCTCGACCTGGGGCAAGGAAGGCGACACCATCGCGCTCGACATCGATCCGACCTCGCACCCGGCGTGGACCGGCGGCAATCAGCGCATGCTCGATCAGGGCGGGCAGGTCGCGCGCTTCAACAAGCGCTTCGGCGGGCTTACGCTCAAGAAGGGCTGATCCGGCCCTAATCGCTTTAACGGAACAGGGCGCCCGGCGGCGCCCTTTTTCATGTCCGGGTCAACCGGGGCAACGCGTATAGGTATAGCTGCCCTGCGGCCCCGCCTCGGTCTCCGCCTCCGTTCTCACCAGCGTTTCGCCGTCCGTGCCGAGCGTCAGCGTCATGGCCCTCGTCCATTCCATGCCTTCGCCGCTGAATGCAAAACTGCCACTGATCGCCCTGTCGTCGGTGCGGTCGAGCGTCACCGGCTCGGCCACCGATTCGTAGAAGCGCAGGATTTCCGACCCGATCGTCAGCAGTCCCTTGGCGCTGCCCTTGTCAGGACCGCAGTCGGCGGGGACGAGGCCCCAACGGCCGCGGAATTGTGCGGGGATGACACCGCCGGGCAGGCTGCCCGCCATGCTGCCTTCCGGCTCGGTCAGGTCGGGATCGGAGGTTTCATTGACCGGGGCGTCGGGGATCTCCTCTTCCCGCTCCTCGATCGGCACGGAATTCCCGCCGGCGTCGTTGGGTTGGTCCTCGGGCGAGGATTGGCACGCGCCGAGCAGCAAAAGGGCTGCGAGCGCTGCTGATGATGTACGATTCGCCATGGCTGACGAGTTGATCAGAGCGCGATCAGATAGACAAGCACCGCCAGCAGCGCCCACGCCGCCAATCCGCCAATGAAGATCGCGCGCCGTTTGCGCGTGCGCAGGATAATCTCGCCGCCGCGTGCGTCCTGCGCGGCGATATGCTGCGGTTCCTCGGGCCTTGGGCTGGCGGGACGGGGAGGAGGGGCATCCTGATCCATCATCGTCACAACGACGCGCCCGGGTGGCTGTTCCCCAGGTCAGACCGCGCGCGTTCCGCAAATCGCCGGATGGTGACCCCTACGGGAATCGAACCCGTGTTTCAGCCGTGAGAGGGCCGCGTCCTAACCGCTAGACGAAGGGGCCGTGCCGGCAGCATGAGTGTGGCGAAAGCCATGCTCCTGTCCCCGCCGGGGAACGCCCCTCTGTCACAGCTTCCTGTCGTTCGCAAGAGGGCGAACGCATTTCCACTCCGTGCGCTGTCGCCAAGGCTGGCGCAACCGAAATGGGATGACAGGCTGATACCGGCCCGCTAGGGCTTGAGTGATGAAGGCTGTCATCTTGAATGCCGGCTGCGGCTCTCGGCTGCTCCCTCTCACCCTCCACGTCCCGAAATGCCTGATCAGCGTTGCTGGCGAGGAGATCTTGCGCTCGCAACTCACCGCTTTGAGCCAGGCCGGGATCAGCGAGGCGGTGGTGGTGGTCGGCTATCGTCACCAGCAGGTCGAGGAATTTCTGGCGCAGGACCTTCCGCTTCCCGCAAGCGTGGTGTTCAATCCCTTTTGGAGCGTCAGCAACAGTATCGGCAGCCTGTGGGCCGCGCGTGCGCATCTCGCGGAACCGTTCTGCGTGCTGAACGGCGATACATTGTTCGAGCCCGCTGTGCTGCGACAGGCGTTGCAGGCGCCGCCGCCGGGTATCGGCCTTCTGGTGGAGCCGGTGTCCCAGCCCGCGCTTGACGACATGCGGGTCGAGGTCGAGGACGGGCGGGTCGTCAGCGTGGCCAAGGATCTCGATCCTGCGCGGACCACCCACCGGTCATTGGGCGTGGTGACGAGCAGCGGCCACGACGGCCTGTATCTGCGCGCGCTCGATGCGGTGATCCGGCGTGACGGCGGGTACAATGTCTACCATCATGCCGTCATCGACGCGCTGGCGGGCGAGGATCAGGTTTCGGCCATAGTGCGGCCTCCGGGGCGCTGGCAGGAGATCGACCGCGTCGAGGACATGGAGGCGTGGGGCGCGGAAGCGGGCCGGGCGACGCCATGAAGCAGGAGAGGGTGGCCTTCCTGTTTCTGGGTGAGCTGCACCTCATCCCGCATCTGTTTCCGATCGCGGTCGCGCTGGCGCGAAGGGCGGATGCTCCTTCTGTCACGTTGTTCGTGGCGACGTCGGTTCATGAGGAGATACTGAGGGATGCCTGCGCACGGCTGGATCTGACTCAGGTGCGGATCGCGCGCGTGAACGGCTTTCTGGAGGGGGCGCCCGGATCCCGCGATATGCCAAAGCTCCCGTCGAAACCGGTCGTGCTTCTTCGCAACGCGCTGACGTTTCTGTCTCAGGATGTCGTGGTGGTTGCCGAGCGGACGAGCCTGTGGCTGCCGCTGTTCGCCCGCCGTCGGGGCGCGCGGTTCGTCTATAACGAGCACGGCGCGGCGCCGCTCGCCAACTTCAAGACCGCCCGCAACCGCTACGCCCATTGTCTGCTGATGCCAAGCGACGCCATGGCGCACCATGCAGCGGCGGCACTGGGCTCGTCGACCTCGGTCGAGGTTGTCGGCTACATCAAGCCCGACTTCATCCGCATGCTGGCGACCGCGCGGCAGCGGCCCTCATTTCCGGCGCACCGTCCGACCGTCGTCTATACCCCGCACTGGGAGAGGGCGAGGTCGAGCTGGTGGTCGGCGGGGGAGGCGGTGCTTCGCTATTTCGCCGAATCCGGTCGCTACAATCTCGTTCTTGCGCCGCACATCCGTCTGCCGCTCTTCGATCCCGATTTCGAGGCGCGCGTCGCTCCATTCCGCGACAGCGCTCATATTCACATAGACAGCCGGTCGTTCAGCCTGATCGACCAGACCTATGTGGATGCGGCCGACATCTACCTTGGCGACGGCAGCAGCCAGGCGGTCGAGTTCGCGCGCAACCCCCGGCCGATCGTCTTCCTCAACCCCGACAGGATCGCGTGGCAGACGAGCGATCGTTTTTCGCTGTGGAGCATGGGCGACGTGATCGAGGATGTCGCTGCTCTCGACGGCGCGCTGGCGGCCGCGCCGGAGCGTCATGCCCGCTATGCCGATGTGCAGCGGTCCTATGTCGCCCGCCTGATGGGCGCGGACGACGGCTGCGCCAGCGAACGCGCCGCCGATGTCGTGCAGCGCGTGCTTAGGCGAGCGTGAGCAGGAGGCCGAGGCGGTGATCGTGGCCTGAGGAGAGAATAAGACAGGTCGATGACACCAGCCCTCTGGCATTTGCGCGTAAAGGCCGTATCTCCGGCGTGATGAGCAGAAGTGACTCCTCGCCGCGCCCGGTGGTGGCGCCGGTTGGCACCAACGACACGCCCTTGTGGGGCATGACCAATGCCGAGCGGACGCGCCGCATCGCTCGCGCGCTGCGATTGGAGATGGATGGGGAAGCCGCTGATCCTGTCCTCCTCGTCAACCTGCGCTACGCCTTCGATCCGGTTTGGATCAGCCATCTCGTCGGGCGTCCCGACACGATGCTGACGTCGGGCGGCATCCCGGTTCTGGCCTTTGTCCGGACGGCGGAGCAGCGTGCCGTCATCGAGGCCGCGATGCTCGGTTCGGCGCCGGTCTCCGGAGACATCGGCGTTTCGGAAATCCGGGGCGAAGCCGAGGAAGGCATCTTCAACGAAGCGCTTCGCAAGCGCGAACGCCCCTTCGTCGCGATCCTCGAACCGCCGAATGTCCGGATGATCGAACGCGCCAGCTATGTCGGCGCGTACAAGGGCGTCACCGACCTGCTGACCAAATATTTCTGGCCGGAATGGGCGTTCGTGCTCACCCGGATTGCCGCGCGCCTCGGCATCTCGCCCAATCAGGTGACAGCGGCGGGCAGCATGCTGTGCATCGTCGCCACGATCGCCTTCTGGCACGGCTGGTTCTGGAGCGGCCTCGCTTGCGGGCTGGTGTTCATGGTGTTCGACACTGTCGACGGCAAGCTGGCGCGCTGCACCATCACGTCCTCGAAGCTGGGTAATGCCTGGGATCATGGCGTCGATCTCGTCCATCCTCCGTTCTGGTGGTGGGCCTGGGCGGAGGGATGCGCGGCCTACGGCCTGCCGCTGGATCGGGACATGTTCTGGGCCGTGATGGCGACGATGCTCATCGGCTATGTCGCGCAGCGGCTGATCGAAGGCGCGTTCATCATGCGCTTCGGCATGCACATCCATGTCTGGCAGCGCTTTGACAGCCGCTTCCGGCTGATCACCGCCCGGCGCAACCCCAATATGGTGATCCTGTTCGCGCTGCTGCTGGTGGGACTCCCTGACATCGGCATCATTGCTGTCGCGGCGTGGACGGGGATATCGCTGCTCGTTCACCTTGTCCGTCTGGTGCAGGCCGTGGCGGCGCGCGCGCGCGGCGAGGTGATCGCAAGCTGGCTGGCGTGAGCGCGGACGCCCGCATCGCACCCGCGACGCGCCTCGGCGGTATCGCGCGCAACCTCGGTTGGCTGCTCGCCAGCCGGGGGCTCGCGGCGGTGCTGTCGCTGGGCTATCTTGCCATCGTCACGCGCACGCTGGGTCTGACCGACTTCGGCCGGTTCGCGATCATCACCGGGGCGTCGCAGGTCTTGACGGTGCTGGTGGGATTCCAGACCTGGGAGATGATCGTCCGCTATGGCTCGACGCATGTGTCTGCCGGCAATGAGGATCGGCTGGCCCGGCTGTTTCGCGCCTGCGCATTCCTCGACGCCGCCAGCGCACTGGTCGGGCTCGCGCTGGCTGCACTGATCCTGACGTTGTGGGGCGAAGCGCTCGGCATCGGCCCGACCCTCTGGCGGGCAACACTGATTTATACCGTTATCCAGCTTCTCTGCTTGCGATCGACGCCGCTCGGCATATTGCGGCTTCGCGACCGCTTTTCGCTGGCGGCGATTGCCGATGGCATGACCCCGGTCACCCGCCTGATCGGCGCGGGGCTGGTGGCGCTCGTTCACCCGACGCTGCAGGGCTTTCTGGTTGCGTGGATGGCGTCGGAACTGGTCACCGCCGCCGCATATTGGCTGATGGTCGCGCGCACCGGCGACCTGGCGCTGGCCCGGCGTCGCGGCGGCGGCCTGAGGCAGGTGTTCACCGAGAATCCCGGCATCATCCGTTTCGCCGTCAGCACCAACGCCAGTTCCACGCTGGGTCTGTCGAGCAAGCAAATCCCGCTGCTGCTCGTCGGCGGAATGGCTGGAACTACTGCCGCGGGCGAATATCGCTTGGCGGCGCAGCTAGCGCAGGCGCTGACCAAGCTGTCGCAATTGCTCACCCGCGCTGCATTTCCGGAAATTGTCCGCGCCGTCGACGCCGGCCAGCTTCGCCAATTGGGGCGCTTCCTCGCGCGGACGGTGACGGTGGCCAGCCTCGCGGCGATCGCCGTTTTCGCGCTGGTGATCATCGCGGGCAAGCCGGTGCTGGCGCTGGTCAACGGGCGGGAGTTCGGTGGAGCCTATCCGGTCCTGCTGTGGCTCGCCGCTGCGGGCTGCATCGACCTGATCACGGTCGGTTTCGAGCCGGTGCTGATGGCCGCCAATCGTGCGGTCCATGCCTTTGCGGTCCGGCTGGCGGCGACCGGAGTGCTGTTCGCTATCGCTTTCGCGCTGGGGCCGATCTACGGAGCGACCGGCGTCGCGAGCGCCGTGCTGGGCTATTCGGTGGTCGTCGCAGTCCTGCTTGGCGCGATGCTGGCGCGTGCGGTGCGATCTGACGGCCGATTGCGAGCGGCGAGCGAGGTGAACCGGCGCGGATGATATCTTGCATTTGCCCAACGAGCGGCCAAGCCTGCGTTCAGCTACCCCCGGCTAAGGCACTCGGCGAGCCATAAAATCCATGAATGGAGGGATCATCATGACGCGTCGCCCCCGGCTGAAGCCGCTTCTCGGCACGTTCGCTGCTGTCGGCACCGTCGCCGCCACCCCCGCCACCGCCTGCGTCGGAGAGCCGGGCGCCGGCAAGGTGAAGCTCGAGATCGCCGCCACAAACCTGCGCAGCGCGAAGGGGGAGGTCGCCTTCACCGTCTATCCCGACGACCGGAGCCGGTTCCTGGCCGGCGGCGGGAAGCTCGCGCGGGACAGGGTGATCACCGTGGCACCGACGACGCGCGCCTGCTTCTGGCTGAAACCCGGCCATTATGCAGTGGCGATCTACCACGACGAAAACGGCGATCGCGATTTCAACCGCACGCTGTTTTCGATCAAGGAAGGCTTCGGCTTTTCCAACGATGCGCCGACGACGCTCGGGCTGCCGTCGTTCGACGCGGTGCGGTTTCAGTTGCCTGACGAGGGTCGCGCGATCGCCGTTCGGACCCGCTACAGCAGATAGATTGCACGCCGCGAAAGCGCAACGTAACCGAAATGACGGCTACTTGTCACAAGAATGACACAGTGCTACCTTGCGGTTAAGCTTCGCCACCATAGCTATGTTGCCTAAGTTTGTTGCGAGCGCATGACCGAGGGGTTGCTTGAAAAAGACTTTCTCCGAAATAGCGGTTGACGGCACGCCGCAGCTCATGGCGCATGGGCTGATCGCGCGGCGCGACGTCGGCATCGCGGCCGAGACAATCGGCACGATCGAGAAGCGCGGCGCGCGCGCGCGGGGCGTGCGACCGGCCAAGCATCGTATCGGTGTGCTCAGCAACCCGAGGAGCCATCGCAATCGCGCGCAGTCGCTGTCGCCGGCAGACGGCGGGCTGGGGTTTGACGCGATGGTGCGGACGCCCAGGAAACTGCCCGATCTCTCGCGCGCGCTCCTGGATTTTGCAGAGGCCGGTGTTGAAGTGCTCGTCGTCGACGGCGGCGACGGGACGGTTCGCGATGTCCTGACCTGCGCCTATCCCATTTTCGGCAGGGCCATGCCGTTGCTGGCGGTGGTACCGTCGGGTAAGACCAACGCCCTGGCGCTCGACCTTGGCGTTCCCGTGGATTGGTCCGTGTCCGACGCGATCGAGGCTGCGCAGCGGGGCAACCTGAAGAGCCGCCGGCCTGTCGAAATCCTCCGCGCCGGTTCCACCGATCCGGACCTGCGCGGTTTCCTGTTCGGGGCGGGGGCCTTCGTCCGGGCGACCGGGCTGGCGCAGCGCACGCACAAGGCGGGCGCGTTCAATAGCCTCGCAGTCGGGCTGTCGCTTGCCTGGGGTGTCGCGCAGACGATGTTCGGCGGTCGCGACAATGAATGGCGCGCCGGAGAGAGGATGCGAATCGCGGTCGAGGGGCATGCCGCGATGGAACGCGACTTCTATATCCTCTTCGGCTCGACGCTCGAGCGCCTGCCGCTCAATGTGAAGCCGTTCGGCGCGCCGCGAGAGGGATTGAAGACGCTGGCGGTGGATGCGCCCCCGGCGTGGATGCCGCTGAGCGTGCCCATGCTGCTGTCGGGCGCTTCGCCGGACTGGCTGGAGCGGGCGGGCTATCATCGCGGCGATCCGACATCCTTCACGCTTTCGCTCGACGGCGGGTTCATTCTCGATGGCGAGCTCTATGCAGGGGGCGACATGACCGTCCGTCAAGGCGAGCCGCTCCAGTTCGTCATCCCGTGAGCGCCGCGCTCAACGCCTTCATTCGCCAGGATCTGGCCCGTCAGGCCGTGCCCGAAGTGGTGCAGGCCGCGCGCGAGGTGGCAAGGCGGCTGAACGGTATCGCGGTGCTGTTCTATGGTTCGGTTCTGCGGACCGGCGACCTTGACGGACTGGTCGATTTCTATGTCCTGACGGGGGATGTGTCCGGGCGCGGACCGGCCGGCTGGGCGTCGCGTGTGCTCTGGCCCGACATCAGCTTCCAGGAGGTTCGAATAGGCGGTCGCATCGTGCGCGCCAAGGTCGCCACGATGCCGTTGTCGCGCTTCGCCTCGGCAGCGAGTGGCCGGCATCTCGATACCACGATATGGACTCGCTTCGTCCAGCCGAGCGCGCTGATCTGGGCCGCCGATGCCACGGTTCACGAACAGACGGTGCGGGCTGTGGCCGGCGCAGCGGTGACCGCAGCGCGCTTCGCGGCCGTGCTCGGCCCGTTGGCAGCCCCCGGACCCGCTTTCTGGGAAGCCCTGTTCCGCGAAACCTACAACACCGAATTGCGCGTCGAGCGCCCGGGGCGCGAGCGCGAAATCGTCGCGCATGATCCCGATCGCTATGCGCGCTTGCTGCGGCTCGCCTGGGACGCGGCGGGCCTGTCCTACACGGAGGAGGCGGGCATTCTGCGTCCGGTTGTCTCAACGGGCGAATGCGTCAGTCTCATGCGGGCGTGGTCGGCCAGACATCGCGCGGGCAAGCTTCTCAACGCTGCCAGGCTGATCAAGGCGGCCTTCCTGCTGGAGGGTGCTGGCCGTTACGCCGTCTGGAAGATCAATCGGCATACCGGCCTCAACATCCCCGTCACGCGGCGAATCGAGCATCATCCGGTTCTCTCCGCACCCGGCGTCCTCTGGAAGGTTTGGCGGGCGTCCAGCGCATCGCGATGAGCTTTCAGGCGCTCGTTCTTGCCGGATCGCGGGGCAACGCCGATCCGGTCGCGGCCTATGCAGGGGTCGCCGACAAGGCGATGATCGAGATCGCGGGCATGACGATGCTGGCACGCGTCGTCGCGGCGCTGCGAGCGGCGGGCGCCGACCGCATCGCGGTGTCCGCATCGTCGGAAGAGGTCGCTGGGGCAGCGCGAGACCTGGGCGTCGATGTCCTTCGCGCCGAGCGTGGCCCCAGCGCCAGCGTGGCTGCTGCGTTCGCGCGGTTTGGCGCACCGCTGCTCGTGACGACCGCCGATCATGCGTTGCTGCGGCCTGAGTGGGTCGAACGCTTCCTGACCGATGTGCCCGGCGACGCCGATGTCTGTGCGTTGCTTGCCGAGAAGGGCGTGATCGAGGCTGCGCTGCCGGGCACGCGGCGAACCTATCTGCGCTTCTCGGACGGTGCCTGGTCGGGGTGCAACCTCTTCTATCTGGCGTCGGCCCGCGCGGCCGACGCGATCGCGCTGTGGCAGGAGGTGGAGGCTGACCGCAAGCGTCCGTGGCGAATCGTTCGCCGCCTGGGACCTGCTGCCCTGCTGCGCTATGTTGTGGGCCGGTTGACCCTCGATGCGGCGCTGGCGCGGCTCGGCAGCGTGGCCGGAGTGAATGCCCGCGCTGTCGCCTCTCCGTTCGGGCTGGCGGCGGTCGATGTCGACAAGCCCGACGATCTCGACCTTGTTCGCGCGCTGCTCGCGCAGCCGACGACAGCCGCTTGACCGCCGGGTGTGCGGCGCTGGTCAGCCAGCCCGGCCCGAAATTGTCGGATTGTCGATATGGTGACCCCTACGGGAATCGAACCCGTGTTTCAGCCGTGAAAGGGCCGCGTCCTAACCGCTAGACGAAGGGGCCGGCGCGTCTCCGTGGTGACCACGGGAGCGCGAAAGCGAAGGCGGCTTTAGGGGTAAGGGGCGGGGGGGTCAAGAGGGCGCGCGACGGCGCAGCTCAGGCCCAGGCGGCATCCTCGATATGCAGTTCGGCGCTGGTGCGGCCGTTCCAGTCGTCGACCTTGGCGCGGCCGCTGACCCACAGGCGGCGATCGCGTCCGCAGCCGAGCAAGGCCTGACCCAGCGGCTGGTCCGCCATCCGGAAACCCACGGTCTTGAGCGACCGGCCATCGTCGCCCGAGAGGATCGCCCGGACATGGCCGTTGCCCACCACGTCGGCCTTCACCACCCGCGCCGGGCCGGTGGCGACGAGCGGTGCCGGCCAGCCGACCCCATAAGGGCCGGCGCTGTCGAGCGCCTCGACCAGCCCGGGCGTGACGCCGCCGGGAGCGACCATCATGTCGAGCAGCACCGATCGGCCCTGTCGCGCCTTCGCGACCGACTCCGCAAGGCGACGTTCCAGATAGTCGGTGAAATGCGCTAGCCGGTCCTCCGCGACCGTCAGTCCGGCCGCCATGGCGTGACCGCCGCCCGCGATCAGATGACCTTCGTCGCGGGCCGCCAGGATTGCGGCACCCAGGTCAACGCCGCCGATCGAGCGGCCCGACCCCTTGCCGGTGCCGTCCTCGCCCAGCGCGATGACGATGGCAGGGCGTCCGGCCTTTTCCTTCAGGCGTCCGGCGACGATGCCGATCACGCCGGGATGCCATCCGCGCGCGGCGGCAACCACGATCGCGCGATTATCCTGCCGCGCGATCTGTGCCTCGGCTTCGGCCTGCACCTCCGCCTCGATCGCGCGCCGTTCGGCATTGAGCGAATCGAGCTGAGCGGCGATTGCCTCGGCCTCCGCCGGATCGTGCGTGGTGAGAAGGCGCACGCCCAGGTCCGCCGTGCCGACGCGGCCGCCCGCATTCACGCGCGGTCCCAGCGCGAAGCCGAGGTCGTGCGCCAGCGGCGCGCGCTTGATCCCGCTGACGCGCAGCAGGGCGGACAGGCCGACATTGTCGCCCCGCGCCATGACCTTGAGCCCCTGCGCGACATAGGCGCGGTTGAGCCCGCGGATCTGCGCGACATCGGCGACGGTGCCGAGCGCGACAAGGTCGAGAAGCGGCATCAGCGCGGGTTCGGGTCGCGCCGCGAACCAACCCCGGGCGCGCAGCGTGCGGACGAGCGCCGCCCCCAGCAGGAAGGCCACGCCGACGGCGGCCAGATGGCCGTGGGCTGCGGCATCGTCGCACTCGTCGAGGCGATTGGGATTGACCACGGCATGAGCGACCGGCAGCGCGCTGGCGCACTGGTGATGGTCGACGACGATGACGTCGATCCCGGCCTCGCGCGCCGCTGCCAGCGCCTCGAACCCCTGCGCCCCGCAATCGACGGTGACGATGAGCGAGCTGCCCTCTGATCCGAGCCGCACCAGCGCTTCGGCCGAGGGGCCATAGCCTTCGAGCAGCCGATCGGGGATATAAGAGCGCGGGGCCAGACCCAGCGTCCGCAGCAGCCGGATCAAGAGCGCCGCGCTCGTCGCCCCGTCAACATCATAGTCGCCGAAGATCGCGACATTCTCGCCCGCCTCTACGGCGTCGGCGATTCTCTCCGCCGCCCGGTCCATGTCGCGGAACAGCGAAGGGTCGGGCATGAAGTCGCGAATCGTCGGGCGCGCGTGCCGCTGGATGTCGTCATCGGGACAGCCGCGCGCGCGCAGCAGGTCGGCGATGAGGGCGTCTGGCTCGCCCGAGGGATTGCCCCGTCCTCGCCAATGCCAGCTTCGCTCGCTGAGCGACCGTTCGATTCCAAGTGCGTAGTTCACGCTTTGAACCTTAGGGCAGGCTGCGGGAATTCGCCACGCCTTCGATGGAGCGGTTGTTTGCATTGCCGCCCTGCGGACCTACATGGCAGGACGGCACTTCGCCGAGGGGGATATCCGCGTGACCGTCATCCTGTCCGTTCAGGGCCTGCACAAAACCTATGCCAGCGGCCATGTCGCGCTAACCCCGATCGAGCTGGACATCGAGCAGGGTGAGATATTTGCCCTGCTCGGCCCCAACGGCGCTGGCAAGACGACGCTGATCTCGATGATCTGCGGGCTTGTCAGCCCCAGCGGCGGCACGGTGAAGGTCGGCGGTCACGAGATCATCCACGACTTTCGCGCCGCGCGCCGCATGATCGGCCTCGTCCCGCAGGAGATGAACATCGACATCTTCTCGACCGTCATGCGCGCGGTGCAGCTGTCGCGCGGGCTGTTCGGCAAGCCGCCCAACGATGCCTGGCTGGAGCAGGTGCTCAAGGACCTGACCCTGTGGGACAAGCGCGACAGCCGGTTGATGGAACTGTCGGGCGGCATGAAGCGGCGCGTGCTGATCGCCAAGGCGCTCAGCCATGAACCCGACCTTCTGTTCCTCGACGAGCCGACCGCAGGCGTGGACGTGGAGCTTCGCCGCGACATGTGGAACCTCGTCCGCCGCCTGCGCGACCGTGGCACCACGATCGTCCTGACCACGCACTATATAGAGGAGGCCGAGGAGATGGCGGACCGAATCGGTGTCATCAACCGGGGCCGCCTGTTGCTGGTGGAGGAGAAGAGCCGGCTGATGCAGCGGATGGGCAAGCGGCGCCTGATCCTCAACCTGCAGCATCCGCTTGCGGCCGTGCCGCCCGCCCTCGCGCCATGGGCACCGGTGCTGGAGGGGGAGGGGAGCCGGCTGGTCTACAGCTTCGACGGTCATGCCGGCGACAGCGGCATACCGGCGCTGCTGGCCGCGATGGCCGCGGAGGGGATCGGCTACAGCGACCTCGATGCGCAACGGAGTACGCTCGAGGACATATTCGTCGACCTCGTGTCGAAGGACGGCATAGTGGCGGGGGGAGTCGCGGCGTGATGGGGGTGAATATACGCGGTACCTGGACGCTCTACCGCTCGGAACTGGCGCGCGCCGTCCGCACATTGGGGCAGAGCCTCGTCGCCCCGGTCATCACGACCGCGCTCTATTTCGTCGTATTCGGAGGGGCAATCGGCTCGCGGATGGAGAGCATCAACGGTGTCAGCTACGGCGCGTTCATTGTGCCGGGGTTGATGATGATGACGCTGCTGATGCAGAGCATTTCCAACGCCGCGATCGGAACCTATTTCCCCAAGTTTACCGGCACAATCTATGAAGTGCTTTCCGCACCGCTCGGCTATGGCGAGATACTCCTCGCCTATGTGGGGGCTGCGGCGACCAAAGCGGTCGTCATCGCGCTGGTTATCCTGCTGACTGCGACCTTCTTCGTCGAACTGGAAATCCACCATCCGGCTGCGATGCTCGGATTCCTGGTCCTCACCGCGGTGACGTTCAGCCTGGTGGGGTTCATCATCGGCATCTGGGCGAACAATTTTGAGCAGCTCAATTTCGTGCCAATGCTGATCGTCACGCCGCTCACCTTTCTGGGCGGCGCGTTCTACTCGATCGACATGCTGCCGCAGCCGTGGCGGACGCTGACGCTCTTCAATCCGGTGGTCTATCTGATCAGCGGATTCCGCTGGAGCTTCTTCGGCACGGGGGACGTGCCGGTCGCGATCAGCCTGGGCGTCACGGCCGTGTTCATGCTCGCCGCGATCGCGGTGATCGCATGGATCTTCAGGACGGGATATCGGATCAAGCCCTGACGCGGTGTTCCGCGCCAAGGCTTGATGGTAGCTCGTTAGTCCTTGTCGTCGAGCCGATGTTCGCCGCGCACCCAGCGAACGGTGCCCGAAGAGGCGCGCATCACCACGCTCTCGGTCGTCATCTTGCCACCGGGAAGGCGCTTCACGCCGTCGAGCAGCGATCCGTCTGTCACGCCGGTCGCGGCAAAGATGCAGTCGCCCTTGGCCAGTTCGTTCAGGTCATAGACCTTGTCGAGATCGGTGATTCCCCACTTCTTGGCGCGCGCGCGTTCGTCGTCGTTGCGGAACAGCAGCCGGCCCTTGAACTGGCCGCCCACGCAGCGGAGCGCCGCCGCCGCCAGAACGCCCTCGGGTGCGCCGCCCGACCCCATGTACATGTCGATGGTGGTGTCCGGATTGGTGGTGGCGATCACGCCCGCGACGTCGCCGTCGGGAATGAGCATGATGCCGCAGCCGATCTCGCGAAGCTCGCCGATCAGCTTTTCATGACGCGGGCGGTCGAGCACGCAGACAATGATCTCGCCGGGGCTGACGCCCTTGGCCTTCGCGACGGCCTCGACATTCTCGCGGACCGACTTGTTGAGGTCGATGATGCCTTCGGGATAGCCGGGGCCGACCGCCAGCTTGTCCATATAGACGTCGGGGGCGTTCAGCAGGCAGCCTTCCTCGGCGGCGGCAAGAACGGCCAGCGCGTTCGGGCCGGCCTTGGCGGTGATCGTCGTGCCCTCCAGCGGATCGAGCGCGATGTCGATCTTGGGGCCCTTGCCAGGCGCGCCGCCGACCTTCTCGCCGATGTAGAGCATCGGCGCTTCGTCACGCTCGCCCTCGCCGATGACGACGGTGCCGTCCATGTAGAGATCATTGAAGGCGATCCGCATCGCCTGCACCGCGGCAGCGTCGGCGGCCTTTTCGTCGCCACGCCCGATGAGTTTCGACGCGGCGATGGCTGCCGCCTCCGTGACGCGTACCATCTCAAGAACGAGCACGCGGTCGAGAACGGAACTTGCTTTCACCATTGCCTGATGTCTCCGGATAAGGTTGCGCGTCCGATAGGCGAGCGGCCTTGGCTTGTCGAGATTGGTTCGTGGTAAAGAAGCCCCGCCCAGGCCGTTCAATCGAGAATGTGCATCATCATGGGCGGTGCGACGAGCCGTTCCGATCCCGCCAGCCGCCGGAAGGTGTCGTCGATGTGCGACTGCGGCGCGGCGTGCGTAACGATCGCGACCAGCGCGTCGTCGCTGCCGGCGGGGGCACGCTGGATCAGGCTTTCGATCGAAACGCCCGCGTCGCGCATCGCCGCCGCGATTTCCGCGAGGACGCCGGGCTCGTCGCGCACGCGAAGGCGCAGATAATAGCGGCCCACCCGCTGGCCGGCGTCGGCCTTGGTCTGGCGGTCGAGCAGTTCGGCCGGCATGGCGAAGGCGGGGCCATATTCGTCGCGCGCGACGTCGATGAGGTCCGCAACAACGGCCGACGCGGTCGGACCCGCGCCCGCGCCCGCGCCCTGGAAGAGCAGGCGACCGACGAAATTGCCCTCGGCCACGATCGCGTTGAGCGCACCGTCCACATGCGCGAGGGGATGGCTTTCCGGCACCAGCATCGGGTGGACGCGCTGGAACAGTCCGATATTGGGTCCGTCAACCGCGTCGCATTCGGCTACCCCGACGAGGCGAATCCGATAGCCGAGCGCGCCGGCCTCCCGGATATCGGCAGCCATGACGTCGCGAATCCCGGTGATGTCGACCGACCCGAAGTCGATCTCCGTCCCGAACGCCAGGCTGGAGAGAATCGACAGCTTGTGCGCAGCGTCGATGCCGTCGATGTCGAAACGGGGATCGGCCTCGGCAAACCCCTTGTCCTGCGCTTCCTTCAGCACGTCGTCGAAATCGCGCCCATCGCGCTCCATCGTAGAGAGGATGTAGTTGCAGGTGCCGTTGAGGATTCCGTAGACGCGCTCGATCCGGTTGGCAGCCGCACCCTCGCGCAGGCCCTTGATGACCGGAACGCCGCCCGCGACCGCCGCTTCATATTTCAGCGCGACGCCCAGCTTTTCCGCCTCATGCGCCAGCGCCAGGCCGTGATGCGCGATCATCGCCTTGTTGGCGGTGACGAACGGCTTACCGGCGGCCAGTGCCTGGCGGGCGAGGGTGAGCGCCGGACCGTCCGCGCCGCCGATCAGTTCGACAACCGCGTCGACATCCTCGCGCAGCGCCAGGCTGGTCATGTCGTCGACCCACTCATAGCGGCTGAGATCGACGCCGCGGTCGCGGGTCCGGTCGCGCGCCGAAATGGCGACCACCTGGATCGGCCGACCGGCGCGCCGCGCGATCAGGGCGCCATTTTCCTCCAGCAGCCGAATCACGCCCGCGCCGACGGTTCCCAATCCGACGATTGCCAGGCGCAGTGCGCTGTGTGCAGTCATTACCGATATCCCCGCTCTTCGAAAGCGGCGCTTTAGAGCCTGATCGGTTGAGGTGGAAGCGCTTTGCGCGTCCACTGAATTCGTGAATCAGGTTCTAGGGAGCTGCTTTTCCCGGCAGCGGTGGTCGCCGTTCCCGATCGCAGGTGCCGAGCTGCGCCAGAAAGGCTGCGTAATCGGCGCGAGCGGCCGCGACGTCGGTGGGTTCGAGCTTCGCGGAGGCTGCGGCCGGCAGTGTCGCCGGCAATCCGCAGGCCAGCCGATACCAGAGCAGCGTGTCGCGCGGCGGCACGCTCGCGGCCTCGTCGATGATCTCGCCCAGCGCGGCCCCGAAATGCGGTTCCTGCCCCGGGCGACGAATGACCGAGAGCGAGACGGGGCGACCGGTGGCGGTCGCCAGGAATATCTGCGTCTCGCTCTCGCCCGCGACGGTTCCGCGGACGTGGAAAGCATCGACCACGCTCCGGATCGCGGGCGGCGCGTCGGGCGCTACCAATTCGGACGCAATCGACCGGAGCTGCGCCTCGACGCCGGGGGTCCAGGGCAGCAGCGCCTCGCTGTCGACAAGCTGGAACTGCGTGCCCCCTGCGGTGCCAGTCCCGAAGAAGGCAAAGCTCTTGCCCTTCATCGCGCGAACGATCGTCCGGCTGTTCGGCTCAGGCAGGTCGATCAGCATCCCGAGCCGCTGCGCCAGGCCCGCCTCGCCGCGAATCAGTGTGGTCGCCTGAACGTCCAGATAATAGCGGGCGGTACCCGGACGAAGCCCCGGCGCGCGCTCCGCACGAACCGGCGCGACCGATCGAATCCGGCCAATCAGAATGGCAGGAGCACCCTGGGCAAGGTCGGCCGCCTGGGCGTAGGAATAGGGCGAGGGCATCACAGTTTGCTGCGCAGGTGCAGCAACCGCACCTCCGGCAAATGGCCCGATTTCAGAGGTGGTTACGCAAAGTGCACCGGTCAGGAGCAGTGTGCGAAGCCAGAACGTGCGGCATTGTGTGGCTGTGCAGTTTTGAAGCGCTGCCAAGTCTCGTCTCCCAAGGTTAAGCGGAAGGGCAACAAAGGGTTTGCGCATGCCAACGCAGCGCGATAGGAAAACGCCCACAAAAGCATATCGTCGCTTTGGAGCGTGCGAGAAGTGCCGGTCGCATGCCGTGTTCCTACGGTCATGCAGCCAGTGCGTCCACGGCCATCCGAAAGCATGAGAGTTTTAAGGAGTGTTTTTGCCGAATGGCTTATGCTGACCACTCGCAATCGTCGAGCCGACTGGTTTCGATCATCATTGTGGGCCTCTTGCACGCTGTCCTCGGATATGCATTCGTCAGCGGACTTGGTATCAAGTACGTCAAGAAGGCTGCCGAACAGCTGAACGTGATCGACGTCGCGGAAGAGCCGCCCCCGCCCGAGGAGCCGCCGCCACCGCCGCCGCCGGATCAGCCCGTACCGCCGCCGCCGGTCTATGTGCCGCCGGCCCAGGTTGACCTGAGACCGGCCCCATCGGCACCGGTTCTCCCCACCATCCCTAGGCTTCCGCCTGCGCCCACCGCGCCGCCGGCACCGCCGCCTCCGCCGCCTCCGCCGGCAGCGAAGCCGGTTCCCGGTACGCCTAGGGGTAACCCGGCCGGCTGGGTGACGACCGACGACTATCCGTCCCGCGCGCTCCGCGAAGAACGGGAGGGCACCACGGGTTTCACCCTGAGCTATGACGCCTCGGGCAAGGCCACCAATTGCACGATCACCTCGTCGAGCGGTTCGCCCGACCTTGACGAGGCCACCTGCAAGAATCTGATGCGGCGCGCCCGCTTCAAGCCCGGCACCGGTCCCGACGGCGCTCCCGCGCCAGGCGTCTACACCAGCCGCGTCAGGTGGGAGATCCCCGACTGATGGCCCGGGTTTCGGATATCGTTCAGTTTGCAGTCGTGATTTTTTGAGTTGAGAGGAATTTAAGCATGTTCACCCAGATCGTCGCGGCTGCTGCGCCAGCCGCCTCGGAAAATCCCTACGGCCTTTGGGAAGCGCTCGAGCAGGGCGGTGTCATCGCCTGGTCGGTGTTCATCATTCTCGTCGGCATGTCGGTCATCTCCTTCTTTATCATGTTCACCAAGCTGATCGAGCAGCAGAAAGTGATCAGCCAGTACAAGAAGGTGCAGCAGAGCTTCTGGCGTTCGGCGAGCCTCAAGGAAGGTTCGGCCAAGCTCGAGAAGAACAGCGCCTACAAGCAGCTGGTCGACGACGGCATCTACGCCCACGAAGCGCACGGCAAGCTGACCGATCCGGTTGAGGCGCATGACTGGATCCACGCTTCGCTCGCCCGTTCGGAAGCGTCGATCAACTCGAAGCTGGGCGGTGGTCTGGCGTTCCTCGCCACCGTCGGTGCGACCGCGCCGTTCATCGGTCTGTTCGGTACGGTTATCGGCATCTACCGCGCGCTCATCAAGATCGGCGCGTCGGGCCAGGCATCGATCGACGCCGTCGCCGGTCCGGTTGGTGAGGCGCTCATCATGACCGCGCTCGGCCTCGTCGTCGCCGTGCCTGCCGTGCTTGCCTTCAACTGGCTGCAGCGCCGCAACAAGGGCATTGCCGAGGATCTGTCGGGCTTCAACACCGACCTTCTCGGCTACATGGTCTCGAACGGCGCAGTCCGTCCGGCTGCCGCTTCTGCGGCTCCCGCCACGGCCAAGCCGGCCGCTCCGGCCGCCACCGCCAAGGCTGGCTGATCCGTCGCTCCGGGGGATGGCATCGGCTGCCCCCCGGTCGATCGCCGGACTGCCACGCTCAATAGGACAATGATCAATGGCAATTAGTACTGGATCAGGTGGTGGTGACGACAAGCCGATGTCGGACATCAACACTACGCCCCTCGTGGACGTCATGTTGGTTCTTCTCATCGTCTTCCTGATCGCTATTCCGGTCGTTATTCAGACGGTCGAGGTCGAGCTGCCCAATGTTGCGTTCGAGCCGACCACCACGAAGCCGGAAAATGTTTCGCTCAGCGTGTTGAGCTCGGGCGGCAACTGTGAAGTCTACTGGAACGTGACCAAGGTGGACTCGGAAGACCTTCTCAATCGCGCCGTCAACAAGCTGAAGGCGGACATCGAGAAGGCGGGCGGCGTAGAGAATATGAACCCGGAGGACCTTCCTGAGGTTCACATCCGTGGCGACATCAACACGCCGTGGCGCTGCGTCGCGGGAACCATCTTCACCATGCAGATGGCGGGTTATCCCAAGGTGGGCTTCATTTCGCAGCCCGATCCGGGTTCGATCACCGTCCGTCGGCTTTAATCACGATTTCAGGAGAGTTTCGCTATGGCAATCAGTGGCGGCAGCGAAGACGGCGAACCGATGATGGATCTGAACACGACGCCGTTGATCGACGTCATGCTCGTGCTCCTCATCATGTTCATCATCACGATCCCCATCCAGACCCATGCGGTGAAGATCGACCTTCCGCAGAACAGCGACGACCAGAGCACGCCGCCGATTGACCCGATCAAGAACCGGCTGACGACGGACCCGCGCGGCACGATCTTCTGGAACGGCGCGCCGATCGATCTGGTGACCCTTCGCCAGTATCTGAACCAGACGAAGAATATGACGCCCGAGCCCGAGCTTCAGTTCGAGCCCGACCCGGCGACGCGCTATGTCGTGGTGGACAATATGCTCGCGGTGATCAAGCGCAGCGGCGTGACCAAGCTGGGCTTCGTCGGCAACGAACGCTACGGCAACTTCTGATCGGTTGCGGTCGCCCGCCCGGCGGAGCCGGGCAGCGGACGAAGACAGATCGACACGTAGAGAAGGGGCGGGTTCTTCCCGCCCCTTTTGCATTTGTGCCTGGGGGGACGATGTGTCCGACGGGCCGTTTCGCGGTGGGCCGGCACTCGGCACCTCCGGACCTGTCCGGGTGGCATGGGACACCGCCCCGGCCTGTTAACAATCAGCTAATCACTGCGGGCTTAAATTGCTCCAATGGCTGTGTCATCGTCACCGCTGCCGTTAGAGCCGGACCTTCGCCATTGCTCGCGACTCGTTTCGCGGCAACGTGTGCTGATCGGCGTCAAGCTGCGGCGTCGCGGCGAAAGCTGGTTCGCCAGCCGCGTGACCGATATTTCCCGCGACGGCTGCCGCCTCGCGACCTTCGTGAAGCTCGAACCCGGAATGGATGTCTGGATCATGCTGCCGGGCTTCGAGGGGCGTCGGGCCAGGGTGATCTGGGTCGGACATCATGAGGCGGGCTGCGCGTTCGAATCGCCGCTCCACGACGCCATTCTCGACTATATCATCCGCATGTCGGACCCCGCAGCCCGGGGCTAAGGCTGAAGCAGGTGGCGGGTCGGCGTTGGTCGCTGCGTCAGTTGGCTGCGAACTGAAGGCTGGCGAGCCGCGCATACAGGCCGCTGCCGTCGGTCAGGTCGGCATGGCTGCCGCTCTCGACGATCTTGCCGCCGTCCATCACGATGATTCGGTCGGCCGCCCGCACCGTCGCCAGCCGGTGCGCGATGACGATCGTCGTCCGCGATCCCATCAGCCGTTGGAGCGCGGTCTGCACCGCGCGTTCGGACTCGGCGTCGAGCGCTGATGTTGCTTCGTCGAGCAGGAGCAGGGGCGCATCGCGCAACAGCGCGCGGGCGATCGCCACGCGCTGGCGCTGTCCGCCCGACAACCGCGCGCCGCCTTCGCCCAGATAGGTGTCGAGACCCTGCGGCAGCGCGCGCAGAAAATCCTCGGCATTGGCGAGTCGTGCTGCCTCCCACAACTCCTCGTCGCTCGCGTCCCAACGGCCGTAGCGCAGATTATCGCGCGCCGAAGCCGCGAAGATCACCGTTTCCTGCGGAACCAGTGCCATTTGCGCGCGGGCGTCGACCGGATCGAGCAGGGTCAGCGGAACGCCGTTCAGCCGGACCTCGCCCTCATCCGGGTCATAGAATCGTGACGCGAGCTGAAGCATGGTGGACTTGCCGGCACCCGACGGACCGACGAGCGCAATCGTCTCCCCCGCGCGTACGTCCAGGCTGACGCCGTCGAGCGCGGCCAGCTCGGGCCGTGTGGGATAGCGAAAGCGCACGCCGTCGAACGCGATCCGCGCGGGCACCTCGACCGGAACGGGCAGGGGGCTGGCGGGCGCGCGGATGTCGGGCGTCTCTGCCATCAGTTCGGCCAGCCGGCCCGCCGCGCCCGATGCGCGCAGCAAGTCGCCATAGACTTCCGACAGCGAGCCGAGAGCGCCCGCCACCAGCGCGCCGGTGATGACGAACGCGGCGATGCTGCCCCCTGACATGCGACCGCTGGCGACGTCGAGCGCTCCCTGCCACATCAGCAGGGTGATCGATCCGAAGATCAGCGCGATGATGATCGCGGTCATCACGGCGCGCACAGCGATCCGCCGCCGGGCCGCGGTGAAGCCTTCCTCAACCGCACCGGCAAAGCGCTCGGTCTCGCGTTGCTCCTGGCCAAACGACTGCACGACCTTCATCGCGCCCAGCACTTCGGTGGTTAGGCTGCCGATCGCCGCCAGCCGGTCCTGGCTCGCCCGCGACAGCGCGCGGAGGCGCCGGCCCATCACGATGATCGGTGCCAGGATCAGCGGGATCGCGATCAGCAGCAGTCCGGTCAGCCTGGGGGCCAGCGTGAAGAGATAGATGATCCCGCCGATGCTCGTGACCATGTTGCGCAGCGCGACCGAAATGGTCGACCCGACCACCTGCTCGATGATCGCGGTGTCGCCGGTCATCCGCGACGCGATCTCTGCGGGGCGGTTGACCTCGAAAAAGCGGGGGGACAGCCGCAGCAGCCGTGACTGCGCCGCGACCCTGAGGTCGGCGACCACCCGTTCGCCCAACCAGGAGACAAGGTAGAATCGCGCCGCCGTCGACAGGGCGAGGACGACGACGATCATCAGCAGATATTCGAACCAGCGACCGATGTTGCCGCCCGCGCCGCCCTGATCGAATCCACGGTCGATGACCAGCTTGAACCCGCTGGGGATTGCCAGCGTCGCCGCTGAGGTCAGCACCAGCGCCGTCAGTGCGCCCGCGATGATCCAGGGGTAACGCCGCGCAAATCGCCAGACGACCGCCAGATCACCCAGGTTGCGTCCCGCTCGGGGTGCTGCGGTCTCGGTGTCTTGGTCGGGGGTGCGGGAACGTCGGGCCATGGGTGGCCGTTTAGTCGGGGTGATCGACCCTGCAAACCGCTTTTCGACGCCCGTTGGGAATGGCCGAACGAGCCGCCGTCCAAAACATGGTTGCGCAGGCGGCACGGTCCTGCTTGTTAATCTCTCAACCATTACCATCTAGATTGGCCCGTAGCTGACGGACTTTCAGCGCGGGCAATGCGAGGACGTTTCATGCTCTACAGCGCCTATGAACTGCAACGCAACATTCTGGCCGGTGCGAGCGCCATGGCGACCGCCGGGGCAGAATTTCTGCAGAACCCGGCCAATCCGTTCGCCTATTTCGGCGGCGGGCCGATGCTGGCCTCGGCACTGGATGTGTTCGCGCACGCGGCGGCTCCACGCGGCAAGCCCGAGTTCGGCATCACCGAAACGGTCGTCAACGGCAAGTCTGTTGCGGTCCATGAAGCGATCGAGGCGCGCAAGCCGTTCGGTCAGCTCAAGCATTTCATCAAGGACGGCGTGGAGCCGGGCCCGAAGCTGCTGATCGTCGCGCCGATGTCAGGGCATTTCGCGACTCTGCTGCGCGGTACCGTCCAGCGCATGGTCCCGGGTCATGACGTCTACATCACCGACTGGCGCGACGCCCGTCTGGCACCCCTGTCGGACGGCCGGTTCGACCTTGACGACTATATCGATTATCTGATCGGCTGGCTGGAGCATATCGGTCCCGGGGCGCATGTGCTCGCCGTGTGCCAGCCGTCGGTGCCCAGCTACGCGGCCGTTACGGTCATGTCGGTTGCCGATCATCCCTGCCTCCCGCGCACGCTGACCATGATGGGCGGCCCGATCGACACGCGCGAGGCACCCACGGCTGTCAATGAGCTCGCCCAGCAACGGCCGATCAGCTGGTTCCGGCAGAATGTCATCGCGACCGTGCCGGTGTCGCATCCGGGATCCGGACGTCAGGTCTACCCCGGCTTCCTTCAGCTCGCTGGCTTCATGTCGATGAACCTCGGCAACCACATGCTGAGCCATTGGGCGATGTTCAAGCATCTGGTCGACGGTGACGACGAAAGCGCCGAGGCGACCAAGCGCTTCTACGAGGAATATCGCTCGGTCTGCGACATGACTGCCGAATTCTACCTCCAGACGATCGAAGAGGTATTCCAGAAGCATTCTCTGCCCAAGGGCGAGCTGATGCATCGCGGCGTGCGCGTCGATCCCGGCGCGATCCGCAAGACCGCGCTTCTGGCGATCGAGGGTGAGAAGGACGACATTTCGGGGCTGGGGCAGACAAGGGCCGCGCTCACCATCGCGACCAACCTGCCCGAGGAGATGAAGCAATATTATATGGCCAAGGATGTCGGCCATTACGGCATCTTCAACGGCAGCAAATGGCGCAATCGGATCGCGCCCGTCCTAGAGCAGTGGATCGCCCGGCACGACGGCTGAACGACGGCCCCTGCCTAGGCGCACATGTCCATGACGCGAACGGTATCGGCGACCGTCGAGCGCTGGCCCGTGGCCGGTAGCTTCATCATCAGCCGGGGCGCCAAGACCCATGTCGATGTCGTCCGCTGCGTGGTGAGAGACGGCGGCCATCAGGGCTTCGGCGAGGCGACCCCCATCTACTACAAGGGTGAGACGGCAGAGGCCTGCGCCGAGGCCATCCACCACTATCCGGGTGATCTCGACCGGGCGTCGGTGAATGCCGCCATGGCCGCAGGTGCGGCGCGAAGCGCGCTCGACTGCGCGCTGTGGGATCTGGAGGCACGGCAGAGCGGGGTGCCGGTCTGGGCGCTCGCGGGCCTCTCGGGCGCGCCGGTGGCACTGCCGACGGCCTTCACCATCAGCGTCGACAGCCCGGCGACCATGGAGGTGGCGGCGGCGCGCGCAGCCGGTGCCGGATATGGCATTCTGAAATGCAAGCTGACGGGGACAGGCGACGTCGAGCGAGTCGCTGCCGTCCGCAGGGGCGCGCCCGGTGCCCGGCTGATCGTTGATGCCAACGAGAGCTGGGGCGAGGCCGACATCGCGCACGAGGCGGCGGCGCTGGCGGACCTCGGCGTCGAGCTGATCGAGCAGCCGGTGCCCGCGGGACAGGACGAACGCCTCCGTAACATCCGCTCGCCTGTCCCCTTCTGCGCCGACGAAAGCTGCCAGACCAGCGCCGATCTCGACCGGCTGTCCATGTACGAGGCGATCAACATCAAGCTCGACAAGGCCGGCGGCCTGACCGAGGCGCTGCGCCTCGCGGCCGGTGCCGCTGCGCGGGGGCAGGCGGTGATGGTGGGCTGCATGCTCGGCACCTCGCTCGGCATCGCGCCCGCCTTCCTGGTGGCGCAGGGGGCGCGCTGGGTCGATCTCGACGGCGCGCTGCTGCTGGAGCGGGACCGCGAAGGGGCGTTGCGCGCCGAAGCGGGCATGCTGCTCCCCGGCAGCTTATGGGGCAGCTGACGATCCGTCCTCGGGCCTGATCGCCACCGTCTGCGCATAGGGCATGATCATCTGTCCGTCGGGCGCGGCAGTGAAGGTCGTCTGGGTCGGATAGGCGAACTCTAGCCCCCGCTCGTTGAAGGCGCGCAGGATGCCGATGCCGATGCGGTGACGGATCGCGTAAACCTCGTCCCAGTCGCCGGTCAGGCTGTCGAACTCGACTTCGAAATCCAGCGAACTGGCGCCGAAGCCGATGAAGCCGCTGCGCACGAAAATCTGTCCTTCGCTTTCGACGACGGCGCGCAAAATGTCGGGGATCGCGGCGCAGGCGTCCGGATCGGTCTGGTAGATGACGCCGATCGCGAACCTGATGCGCCGATTGTCGAGCCCGGCATAGCTCGTCAGCTCCTTGTTCAGAAGCTGGGTGTTGGAGATGATTTTCTTCTCGCCGGTGATCGCGCGCAGCCGCGTGGATTTGAGGCCGATTCGCTCGACCGTTGCGGTGGTCGCGTCATAGGCGACGGTCTCGCCCTTGCGGAACGGCTTGTCGAAGATGATCGACAGCGCGGCGAACAGATCGGCGAAGATGCCCTGTGCCGCCAGGCCGATGGCGATGCCGCCGATGCCAAGCCCCGCGACGAGGCCGGTGACGTTGACGCCGACATTGTCGAGCACCACGATGACCGCGATGGCGAACAGCGCGACCGATACCAGCAGCCGGATGATGCCCATCGCGTTGACGAGGGTCTCGCTGCCCGCATCGGCGTCGGCATGGCGCTCGACCAGCCCCAGCACGATCTCGCGAAGCCACAGCGCGACCTGAAAGGCTGCGACGACCGTGAACAGGAAGGCGATGGTGTCGGCCAGCCAGTCAGGCGGGTTGGCATAGCCCATCACCAGCCTCGCGGCAGCGAGCACCATGAAGGGATGCGACGTTCGCGCGATCGCGCGTCCAGCTACGGTCGGCAGTCCCATGCGTGTCCGGCGGCGGGCGAGCCGCGTGCCCAGGCTGCGAACGCTGTTCAGCACGAGGTAGATGACGAGCGCGGCGACGATCGCGATGCCGACGTCGCTCCAATGGACGCTCAGCCAGTCGCGCACATCGGTGGCGATGTTCGCCGGATTTTCGAACGGCAGGTCGATCTTCGGGGCCGCGACGGCGGGCGCGTTGCTGTTGACGGCAAACGGCATGGCGTTCCTGTTTTCGAGGGTGATCGTTCCCAAGCTGGGGGATAGCGGCCGCGCTGTCTACCCGCTGACGGCGCTCAAAATGTAGTTGAGGCCCAGATCGTCGCTGAGCGCAAAGCCCTGGGCGGGCCCAAAGGCGATGCCCGTGCACGCCGCGACCGACAGGCCGTGACGGGTCAGGATCGCCTCAAGCTCCTCGGGCGTGATGAACTTGCTCCAGTCATGGGTTCCGCGCGGGATCATGCCCAGTCCCTCGCCAAGCGTGATCATCGCAAGGCGCGAGCGCGCGGTGCGATTGGGGGTCGACAGGATCATGAGCCCGCCGGGGGCGAGCAGCCGTGCCAGATGGCCGATGAATGTGTCGGGATCGGCGACATGCTCGATCACTTCGAGGCAGGTGACGAGGTCGAACGGGGCCTCGTCCAGATCCTCGATGCGTCCCTGCCGATAGTCGATGGCGAGGCCCTGGTCCCCGGCATGGGCGCGTGCGGCAGCGATGCTGTCCGGCGCCGCGTCGAGGCCGGTCGCGTCCGCGCCGAGCCGTGCCAGCGGCTCGCAGACCAGACCCGCGCCGCAGCCGACATCGATGCTCCGCTTGCCTGCCAAAGGCCGCAGCGCATGGGAATCCGCGCCCCAGTGGCGGTCGACCGCGTCACGGATGAAACGCAGCCGCACCGGGTTGATGCGGTGGAGCATCGCGCTCGATCCCTTGGGGTCCCACCATTCGGAGGCCTGCGCGTTGAAGTGATCCACCTCGCTCTGGACGATGCTGGAGCGGGATTCGGTCGCGGTCGGGGCGTCGCTTGCCATGGCGGGTCCTGCTGACTAAAGGGGGCGCCTGTTTTCGGGGGCGGGTTCTTCCGATCCGCTGTTCTAGACAAATCGACGGGAAAGCAAACGGCAAAGCCATGGCGCGCATCGTGATGAAGTTCGGGGGAACCTCGATGGCGGGCATGGACCGGATCCGCAACGTGGCGGCGCGTGTCGCCCGCGTGACGGCTCAGGGCCATGAGGTCGCGGTCGTGGTGTCGGCCATGGCGGGGGAGACCAACCGTCTGGTTGCGTTCTGCGAGGATGCGAGCCCGCTGTACGATCCGGCGGAATATGATGTCGTCGTCGCGGCTGGCGAGCAGGTGACGAGCGGCCTCCTCGCCATGACGCTCAAGGCGATGGGCGTCGATGCGCGGAGCTGGCTCGGCTGGCAGTTGCCGATCCGCACCGTCGAAGCCCATGCGAAGGCGCGCATTTCCACCATCGAGACCGACGGCATCGATGCCGCGATGAAGGCGGGGCAGGTCGCGGTGATCCCCGGCTTTCAGGGCATGATGGAGGACGGCCGCGTCTCCACGCTCGGCCGGGGCGGCTCCGACACCTCGGCGGTGGCCGTCGCTGCCGCGCTAAAGGCCGACCGCTGCGACATCTATACCGACGTCGACGGGGTCTATACCACTGACCCGCGTATCGTCAGCCGTGCCCGCAAGCTGGGCATGGTGACCTATGAAGAGATGCTGGAACTCGCCAGCGTCGGTTCAAAGGTGCTCCAGACCCGCTCGGTCGCGCTTGCCATGAAGGCGGGCGTGCGCGTGCAGGTGCTGTCGAGCTTTGAAGAGCCTACCGAAAACGACCTGCCCGGAACGCTGATCGTCAGCGAAGAGGAAATCGAGGACAGCAAGATGGAACGCCAGCTCATCACCGGCATCGCCCACGACAAGAACGAGGCGAAGATCATCGTCACGCGCGTGCCAGACAAGCCAGGCGCCGTCGCGAGCATCTTTGGCCCCTTGGCCGAGGCGAGCATCAACGTCGACATGATCATCCAGAATGACAGCAAGGACACCGAGGAGACCGACGTCACCTTCACCGTGCCCCGTACCGACCTGGCGCGCAGCGTGGACATTTTGGAAGGGCGCAAGGACGCGATCGGATTCCGGCGGATCATCACCGACAGCGAAGTGGCGAAGGTCAGCGTGGTCGGCGTCGGCATGCGCAGCCATGCGGGCGTCGCTGCGCTGATGTTCAAGACGCTGGCAGACCGTGGCATCAATATCGAGGCGATCTCGACGAGCGAGATCAAGGTCAGCGTGCTGATCGACGAGGACGAGACCGAACTTGCGGTTCGCGTCCTCCACACCGCCTACGGGCTCGACGCGCCCGCGGCGGCCTGACGCGCATGGGAAAGCTGAAAGCGGCGATGGCACGCGGAACCGAATTTCTCGGTTCCGAATGGGCGATCATGTGCGGCGCGATGAGCTGGGTTTCGGAGCGCCATCTGGTGGCGGCGATCAGCAATGCGGGCGGCTTCGGCGTCATAGCGTGCGGTGCAATGACGCCCGAACTTCTCGATGCGGAGATCGCCGCGACCAAGGCGCTGACGACGCGCCCGTTCGGCGTCAACCTCATCACCATGCATCCGCAGTTGATGGAGCTGATCGCCGTCTGCGCGCGGCATGACGTCGGCCATGTGGTGCTCGCAGGCGGCCTGCCGCCCAAGGGCAGCATCGAGGCGATCAAGCAGGGCGGGGCGAGGCTGATGTGCTTTGCGCCGACGCTGGCGCTGGGCAAGAAGCTGATGCGATCGGGCGCCGACGCGCTGATCATCGAAGGCATGGAGGCTGGCGGCCATATCGGCCCCGTGGCGACGAGTGTTCTGGCGCAGGAGATCCTGCCCGAACTGGGTGCCGACATTCCCGTGTTCGTCGCAGGCGGGATCGGGCGGGGCGAGGCGATCGCCAGCTATCTCGACATGGGGGCGGCGGGTGTCCAGCTCGGTTCGCGCTTTGCGTGCGCGAGCGAAAGCATCGCCCATCCGGCGTTCAAGAAGGCCTTCTTCCGCGCCTCGGCCCGCGACGCGGTGACGAGCGTCCAGGTCGACCCACGCCTGCCGGTCATCCCTGTCCGCGCGCTTCGCAACCAGGGGACCGAGGCATTTGTCGCGAAGCAGCGCGAGGTCGCCGCAAAGCTTGACGCCGGGGAACTGGAAATGGCTGCGGCGCAGCTCGAGATCGAGCATTACTGGGCGGGTGCGTTGCGCCGCGCGGTCATCGACGGCGACGTCGAGAACGGCTCGGTCATGGCAGGCCAGTCGGTCGGAATGGTCACGGCCGAGGAGCCGGTCGCTGAGATCATCGCGTCGCTCGTCGCGCAGGCGGAGGCCGCTCTCGCCGCTCGCCGCTGACGGCTGCGCGTCTGCCGCAGTGCAGCAGGTCATTCTGTGGCACCGCCGATTGCTTTCTGTTAGCAGGGCGAGATGAACGCGTCGTCCATGCCCGCACTGAACGTGCTTTCCGCGGCCGTTTCGGCACGCAAGATTCTATCGCGTCTTCACGATGTCATGGCGGCGCGGACCAATGCGCAGGCCAAGCTGAACAAGGTCGTCGAGATCATCGGCGAGGAGCTGTCGAGCGAGGTCTGCTCGATCTACCTGCTGCGCGAAGGAGTGCTGGAGCTGTTCGCGACACGCGGCCTCAACCAGGACGCAGTGCACGTCACCAAGCTGGCACCGGGCGAAGGCCTGGTAGGGCATATCGCGCGCGACGTGGAAACGCTCAACCTCGACCAGGCGGCGGCCCATCCTGACTATGCCTATCGGCCCGAAACGGGCGAGGAGCGGTTCCACAGCTTTGCGGGCGTGCCCATCGTCCGGCGCGAGCAGGCGGTCGGCGTGCTGTCGGTGCAGCATGTCGAATCGCGCGCCTATCTCGAAATCGAGATCGAGACGCTGCAGACCGTCGCGATGGTGCTGGCGGAACTGATCGCCAATGCCGGGCTCGTCGACACGACTCCGTTTGAGGACGCGCCCAAGGAGATCGGGGCGTCCCTCTCCAACGGGCTTCAGCTCGTGATGGGCATGGCGCGGGGCCATGCGGTCTTTCATCAGCCGCGCGTCCATATCGAGCATACGGTGGCCGAGGATACGGAGGTCGAGCGGCAGCGTGTCTATTCGGCCTTCGGCAAGATGCGCGAGCAGATCGAGCGCATGACCGGGCAGGCCGAGTTCGGCGTCGACGGGGAGCATCGCGAGGTCCTCGATACCTACAAGATGTTCGCTTATGACGAGGGCTGGTCGCGCCGGATCAACGAAGCGATCGACAGCGGCCTGACCGCCGAAGCTGCCATCGAGCGCGTTCAGCAGCGGACCCGTATGCGCATGCGCGAGATCGACGATCCGCTGCTTCAGGACCGCATGCATGATCTGGAGGATCTGGCGAACCGGTTGCTGCGGATCGTATCGGGTCAGCTCGGTACGGCCGCGCAGCTCGGCCTGCGCCAGGACACAATCCTGATCGCGCGCAACCTGGGGCCTGCCGAGCTGCTGGAGTATGACCGGCGGCGGCTCAAGGGCGTGATCCTCGAGGAAGGATCGATGACCGCGCACGTCACGATCGTCGCGCGTGCCATGGGCGTGCCAGTGCTCGGCCGCATGCGCGACATCCGGCGCATGGTGCACGAGGGCGATCTGATCCTGATGGACGTGGCGCAGAATCATGTCGTCGTCCGCCCGTCGCCGCCGATGGACGATGCCTTCGTCACCCGGCTGGAGCTGTCGCAAAAGAAGCGCGCCGCCTATGCGGCCTTGCGCGATTTGCCCGCCGTGTCGCGCGATGGCGTCCGGATCGAGTTGATGATCAACGCCGGGCTTCGCGACGATGTCGCCTCGCTCGACGTGACGGGCGCGGACGGCATCGGCCTGTTCCGGACCGAGTTCCAGTTCCTCGTCTCCGCCACGCTGCCCCAGCGCGAGCGGCAGCAGCGTCTCTATCGCGACGTGCTCGACACCGCCGGCAGTCGCCCGGTGATCTTCCGAACCGTCGATATCGGCGGCGACAAGGCGTTGCCCTATCTGCGGCATGAGGATGATTCGGCAGAGGAAAATCCCGCGATGGGCTGGCGCGCGCTGCGGCTGGCGCTGGAGCGCGACGGGCTGATGAAGACCCAGGCGCGCGCGCTGCTGGAGGCGGCGGCGGGACGCACCTTGTCCGTCATGTTCCCGCTGATCTCGGAGCCGTGGGAAATGGAGGCGGCGCGCAAGCTGTTCGACGAGCAGCGCGAGATGCTGCTGCGCCTGAAGCACAAGGTCCCGACCTCCGTGAAGTTCGGCGCGATGCTGGAAGTGCCCGCGCTTGCCGAAGTGTTGGACCAGCTCCTGCCCATGCTCGATTTCCTGTCGATCGGCACCAACGACCTGACGCAGTTCCTGTTCGCCGCCGACCGCGCGCATCCCAAGCTGGCCGAGCGCTACGACTGGCTGAGCATCGCCATTCTGCGCTTTCTCGACCGGATCGTGCGCGCGTGCGACGAGCATGCGGTTCCGGTCGGCGTGTGCGGGGAAATGGGCGGACGTTCGATCGAGGCGCTTGGCCTCCTTGGCCTCGGCATCCGGCGTCTGTCGATCACGCCAGCTTCGGTCGGCGTCATCAAGGCGATGATCCGCTCGATGGAGATCGCGCCGCTGCAGGCGGCCATGCGCGATGTGCTGGCCGGCGGCCATCGGACGGCACGTCCCTTTCTGGTGGAATGGGCGGCCCGTCACGCGATAGAGACCGGGTAAGTCCCTGTTAACCACGTTGACAGGCCCATGCTGCTGGTGTGACTAGCGGGCGGGGGGCCTGAATTGAGCGATGGACGGTCCAATGAACAGCGATAGCGGCGAGCCGGCGGCAGACGGCCAGGCCACCGAGGAACGGGCCGGCACGATCATGCGCCGCGCGCGCGAGGCGAAGGGGTTGAGCATCGCCGAGGTAGCGACGCGCACCCGCGTTCCGCTGCGCCATCTCCAGGCGATAGAGGACGGCGACTATGGCGCGCTTCCCGGGCTGACCTATTGCGCCGGTTTCGCGCGGGCCTATGCGCGTGCCGTAGGGCTGGACGAGGTGTCGCTGGTCGCGAAGGTCCGTGGCGAGGTCGCCGCGACCGGTGAGTTCACCTCGCCCTATGAGGTGGACGAGCCCGCCGATCCCGCGCGAATCCCGCCGCGTGCGCTGGCCTGGGCGGCGGCGATCGTCGCTATTCTGATCATTGGCGGCTATGCGCTCTGGCGGATGCAGATCAACGCGGTGCCCGAGCAGGAGTTCGCCGCGCAGGAGACTCCGGCACCCGTCACCGTCGCGGAGCGCCGCCCCGCGATTCAGCCTGCCGCTCCGACGGCCGGGCCGGTGGTGCTGACCGCCGTGGACGATGTGTGGCTGCGCATCTACGATGCCGACGGCAAGGACCTGCTGGAACGCACCATGAAGCGCGGGGAGAGTTTCACCGTGCCTTCCGACGCCAACAATCCGATGATCCTGACGGGGCGTGCGGACGCGCTGGCGGTGACGGTCGGCGGCCATCCGGTGCCCCCGCTGGGATCGGCGGAGCGCACGGTAGCCGATCTGCCGATCAGCGCTGCGGCACTGCTCGCGCGCCCGCCGCAGCCAGTCGAGGGTGCGGCCAGTGGCGCGAGCGCCACGCCGGCTGCACCCCGCGAGACGCAGGCCGCGCCGCGTGCTGCGGTTCCCCCGGCACGGCGATCCGACGCGCCGCGAAGGTCGGCGGCCACGCCTCCGTCTTCGCCAGCGGCCCAGCCCCAGAGCTCTCCGGCGCAGCCGCAACCGCAGCCTGAGCCTGCGGGAGAGACAGCCGCGCCGGTCGCGGCACCGAGCAACTGATCCCTTCGCGCCTTTGTCCAAGGAGAACCCATGCGCGCACGATTTCCGGTACTGCTGATCGCCGCCGCCAGCGCCGCCGCGCTGCCCGCGCCGACCCTGGCGCAGACCACTATCGACGGCCGTGTGAGCCGGTTGGAGAAGGAGATGCGCGCGGTCCAGCGCAAGGTCTTCCCCGGCGGTGCCGGACAGACGCTTGAGCCTGAAATCGCGCCGCCACAGGCAGCGCCGTCCGCCGTCGGAACGCCCGCGACCTCACCCGTGGCCGACCTGCAGGCGCGGGTGACCGCGATCGAGGCTCAGCTTCGCTCGCTGACCGCGCAGGTGGAGCAGGGCAATTTCAAGATGCGCGAGTTGGAGACAAGCGTCGCCGCGTTGCAGGCACGGCTCGCGCCGCCGCCCGCCGTGGAGGCTCCCGCGACCGCTGCGCCGGCTCCCGCGCCTGCGGCAGCCGCGCCTGCCGCTGCCGCACCGGCCAGGGCACCGTCCGCACCGGCACCCGCCCGTCCGACATCGGCAGCTTCCTCCCAACAGGAAGCGCGCATGGCCGCCGTCGCGGCGGTCGAGCGACCGAGCACGGGCGATGCGGCGGCAGACGCCTATACCTATGGCTTCCGGCTGTGGGACGCCAAATTCCTCCCCGAAGCGCAGGTGCAGCTCAAGCAGACCGTCGAAACCTATGGTAACTCCCCGGTCGCGTCGCGTGCGCACAATCTGCTCGGCCGCGCCTATCTCGACGATGGCAAGCCCGCGCTGGCGTCCGTGGCGTTCTACGAAAACTATCAGAAGCGGCCGAAGGGCGACCGCGCCGCCGACAGCCTGACCTATCTGGGCGAGGCGCTGATCCAGCTCAAGAAGCCGGCGGATGCCTGCAAGGTCTATCTGGAGCTTGAGGACGTCTATGGGGCGACGCTTCGGCAGGAATTGCGCGACATGATGACGAAGGGAAGAGTGCGCGCCAAGTGCGGTGCCTGATCTTGCCGGTCATCTGACGGGCGTCACCGCCGCTCTTATCGGGCGACCTGTCGAGGCGGGCGAGCGGCTGGGTGTCGCGGTTTCGGGTGGGCCGGACAGCGTGGCGCTGGCCGATCTGGCGGGGGATTGCTGGCCCGGCCAGGTTGCGGTGGCCACCGTCGATCATGGTCTGCGGCCGGACTCCTCGGATGAAGCGGCGATGGTCGCGCGATGGTGCGCCGGGCGCGGCCTGCCGCATAGCGTCCTGGCTCCCGAACAGCCGATAACGGGGTCCATCCAGGCGGAGGCGCGGGCGGTCCGCTATGCCCTGCTGGATCGCTGGGCGGACGCGGAGGGCATCGACTGGCTGCTGACCGCGCATCATGCCGACGATCAGCTCGAAACCCTGCTGATGCGCCTCAACCGCGCCTCGGGGCTCGCGGGCATGGCGGGCGTGCGCGGGCGGCGGGGACGGGTGCTGAGGCCCCTGCTGGCGGTGCGCAAGCGCGACCTGCTCGCCTATGCCAAGGCGCGGGGGCTGCCGTTCGTCTCCGACCCCAGCAACGCCGACGCGCGGTTCGACCGCGCCCGCTTGCGCGCGCATCTGGCGAGTGCAGACTGGCTGGATGCGCCCAGCGCTGCCCGCACAGCGGCCGCGCTCGCAGAGGCGGAGGATGCGCTGGCCTGGACGGTGGACGCCATCGCGGCTGAGCATGTCGAGGACGGGGAGGCTGCGCTGCACCTCCTCCGCACCGATTTTCCGCGCGAAATCCTGCGCCGCCTGCTGCTGCGGATGCTCGCTGCTGTCGCTCCCGACGGGCCGGTGCCGCGCGGCGAGCAGATCGATGAAGCCCTTGTTCAGCTTTGTCGTGGTAGGAAGCTCAGCCTCGGTGCCTGTACCGTCACCGGCGGGACGCGCTGGACCGTCGTTCGCGCGCCGCCGCGCCGGACGGGTTGATCGTCGGCGGACCATTGCGCTTTGCGCCGTTGCGCTTATCTTGGCGGGTGAAAGAGAGACCTGATGAACGACGACAAGGATCCCCAAGCGAACCCCTGGGTGAAGAGCGCGCTGATCTGGGCCGGCGTCATCGTCGCCCTGCTGCTGTTCGTCACCATGTTCGACAGCCGGACGGCGAGTCAGGGCGGCTCCTCGATCGCTTATTCGGAATTCCGCGAAAAGGTCGCCGGCGGCTCGGTCAAGGAGGTCGCGATCGCGCCCGACCGCATCACCGGCACGCTCGACAATGATCAGCGGTTCAGCACTGTTCCTGTCGCCGATCCCGGCCTGACGACGCTGCTCGACGAAAACAACGTCAAGTACAGCGGCCAGAAGGAGGAGCAGCCCAGCTTCTGGATGATCCTTCTCTATCAGTCGCTGCCGTTCATCCTGATCCTCGGTATCGCCTTTTTCGTGCTGCGCCAGATGCAGAAGGGCGGCGGCGCCTCGGGCGCGATGGGCTTCGGCAAGTCGAAGGCCAAGCTGCTGACCGAAAAGCACGGCCGCGTTACCTTCGACGATGTCGCGGGCATCGACGAGGCGCGCGAGGAGCTTCAGGAAATCGTCGAGTTCCTGAAGGACCCGTCGAAGTTCGCGCGGCTGGGCGGCAAGATCCCCAAGGGCGCGCTGCTGGTCGGTTCGCCCGGCACCGGCAAGACCCTGCTCGCCCGCGCCATTGCGGGTGAGGCGGGCGTTCCCTTCTTCACGATTTCGGGTTCGGACTTTGTAGAGATGTTCGTCGGCGTCGGCGCGAGCCGCGTGCGCGACATGTTC
>CAZHGR010000012.1:0-49929 GCA_964532255.1 uncultured Sphingobium sp. | reverse complement strand
CATCCGCAGAACCGCAAGGTATTGCTACGCTTGAGGAACTTTTGAATCGGGCTCTCAGGCGGTTCTGTTACGAACTTGGTGCCGTCCTATTGCGCAGCCGCACGGACTCCTGCCTTAACTGCCGACGTCATCGGGCACCGAACGCCATTTGCGCAGGCGACAGACGAACGTTCGTCAGCATGTGCGGCAAGTGCCGGACGGTGACGTATCGACCGGTCCTGAAGGGGATCGACGATACCAAGGGCAGGACAAAAAGGGAGGAATGAGGATGCTAAGGAAGCAGATGACTGCAAAGCTGCTGTGCAGCGTAGCCTGCATTGTCGGTACGCCGAGCGCGTTCGCGCAGGCGCCGGAGCCAGCGGAACAGGCGGACACCACATCGATTGAGGACGACAGCATCGTCGTGACCGCTCGTCGTCGTGAAGAGACGCTGATCGCCGTGCCCGTGGTCGTCAGCGCGATCAATGCGCGAGCGATCGAGGCGCGCGGCATCGTCAATCTCGACGGCATTGCTCGCGTCATTCCCCAGTTGATGATCGGACCGCAGGCCGGATCCGTTCAGGGCGGCAACATCTCGATCCGCGGCATCGCCGGACCGGACACCAATCCCTTCGGCGATCAGGCGGTGTCCTTCGAGGTCGATGGCGTACAGGTCGCCAAGGCAACGGTCCGTCGCATGACGGACTTCGACATGGCGCAGGTCGAGGTCTTCAAGGGGCCACAGGCACTGTTCTTCGGCAAGAACAGCATGGCGGGCATCGTCAGCATGCGTTCGGCTGATCCCGGCGACCATTTTGAAGTGGGTGCCAAGGTCGGCTACGAACCCTATGCGCGCGAGATGCGGAGCGAGGGCTATGTCTCGACGCCGCTGAGCGACAGCCTGGGTTTCCGCCTTGCGGGACAATATTCAACGATGGAAGGCTGGCTGGTGGACCAGACGCCGAAGTCGTCGATCTACTACGACCAGGCGCGCAATCCCGACACCCAGAGCTATGGGTTGCGTGGCACATTGGTTTATGACGGCGGCGGGAAGCTCACTGCCCGCTTCAAGGCCAACTATGCCAAGGTCGAAGGGAACGGACCGGCGGCGCTCAACGGCTTTGTCAGTTGTCCGTTCGGCGCGCGTCAGTTCTCCTTCCTGCCGGTCGATCCCGATACGGCCTCCTGTGGTGCCAGCAAATACAATGTCAATGCCGGGTACGGTCCCAACCTGACGGCCTTGGGCGGAACGCTTAACCACTATCGCGCTGACGGCCGGAACTTCCTCGACCAGCGCCAGATCCTCACCAGCCTCGTGCTGACCTATGAGGCGACAGACACCCTGACGATCAGCACGGCGACCGGCTATTACGACGTCGACCTGGACCAGTGCCAGAATTACGAGAACAGCTATGCAGTGATACTGCCAAGCTGCAACCAGCTTCGGAACAAGGAGTTCTCCCAGGAACTCAACTTCACCACCAACTTCGCGGGCCCGGTCAACTTCACTGGCGGCCTGTATTTCAGCGATACCAAGGCAACTACTAGCTCGCTGACGTTCCTGTTCGCCAGTGGCTTTCCGCTGCTCGACAGCGTATTTCCCGGCCTTGGCGCACCCAACACACCCGCGCAGATCAACAACTATCTTCTGACTCAGAAGGGCCAAGCTTACTCCGCCTTCATCAGCGGGAGCTTCAAGCCGATCGAGCAGATCGAAATCAGTGGCGGCGTGCGCTACTCCTATGAAAAGAAGCGGCTGACGGATGTCCGCAATGGCGGTGGAACAACCCTTCTGCTGGACGATACGACACTGCTTCGGACCGTGGCCAATGGCGGGACGCTGACCAAGGATCGCGACAACTGGGACGATTTCTCACCCGAAGCCACCATCTCCTATCGGCCGAACACCGATCTCACGCTGTTTGCTTCCTACAAGCACGGCTTCCTGTCGGGCGGCTTCAACTCCAGCTCGGTTGAGTTCTCTGCGCCGAACCTCGACCTCAGCTACCGTCCGCAGACGATCGAAGGCGGCGAGGCCGGGATCAAGGCCAGGGTCCTCTCCGGCGATCTGCTGCTCAATGCGGCCGCCTACACCTACAAGATCGACGATCTTCAGGTCGTCAATTTCACCAACGCAACCAGCACCATCCGCAACGCTGCCGCATCGAAGATCGAAGGCGTGGAAGCCGATTTCACCTATCGCACGCCGCTCGACGGCCTGACGATCAACGGTGCCGCGGCGTATAACAAGGCCAAATATACCAGCTTCCCCGGTGCGCCTTGCTATAATGGTCAGACGCCAGCGCAAGGCTGTAACATCGTCGACGGCAATCCCACTCAGGACCTCGCGGGCAAGCCCGTGGCACGATCGCCTGAATGGAACATCCAGGCGGGCTTCACCTATGAGTTGGAGATGGACAGCGGGCACAAGCTGGGCCTGAACGGGAATCTCACCCATTCTTCCAGCTACCTGACCGATGCGACCGACGCTCCGAACGGTCGCCAGCCGTCCTACACGATGATCGATGCCGGCGTTCGTTTCGGCGCAGCGGACGACACCTGGACCGCATCGGTGATCGGTCGCAACCTGACCGACAAGTATATCTTCTACGCCAGCACCGATGTCCCCTTCACAGGGAGCGGCACCGGCACGTCGGCAGGCGTGCTTGGCGACCGATTCGCCTCGATCGGTCGCGGGCGCGAGATCGTGTTCCAGATCGCCTACAGGTTCGGAAAACGATGACCATGACCGGGCGGCGGGCCATACCCGCCGCCCGTGCTGAAAGCAGATGAAACGTATGAAACTCCGGGTCCTCTCGTTCCTGCTCACGGCGACCGGTCTGCCCGTTCTCGCCGCCAGCTATCCCGGGCTCGCTTCGCCCGCCGTGGTCGCCGTCGACGATGGCACCGACTGGCCGGGCTACGGCCGCATGGACGACGAGACGCATCACAGCCCACTCGCAGAGATCGATACGCAGTCGGTCTCAAGGCTCGGCCTCGCCTGGAGCATCGACCTGCCGCCCGGCAACCCCATGAGCGCGCCAATCGCCGTTGAGGGTACGCTCTACACCTCGACCGGCTACTCGGTCGTGCGCGCAATCGACGCTGCCAGCGGCCGTATCAAATGGGAATATGACCCTGAGGCGGCCACCGCGGCGGGCGAAAAGCTGCGCATGAACTGGGGCAGCCGTGGCCTCGCCTGGTGGCGGGGTCGCATCTATGTCGGCACCGTGGACGGACGGCTCATTGCACTCGATGCCGCCAGTGGAAAGGTCCTCTGGAGCGTTCTGACGGTCGGCAAGGATGACGGCCGCAACATTACCGGCGCCCCGCGCATCTACGATGGAAAGGTCCTGATCGGACATGGCGGGGCCGATACCTCGCCGATCCGGGGCTATGTCACTGCTTATGACGCGATGACCGGCCGACAATTGTGGCGGTTCCATACCGTCCCGGGCAATCCGGCCGACGGCTTCGAGAATGACGCCATGAAGATGGCGGCCGCGACCTGGAGCGGAGACTGGTGGAGGCATGGCGGTGGCGGAACCGTCTGGAACAGCTTCGCCTATGACCCGGACCTGAAGACCGTCTACATCGGCACCGGCAACGGGTCGCCCTGGAACCACCGTGTGCGCAGCGCCGGAAAGGGCGACAACCTGTTCCTGACATCGGTTGTGGCGCTCGACGCCGACACGGGCACCTATAAATGGCACTATCAGTTCAATCCGGGCGAGACCTGGGACTATAACGCCGCGATGGATATGCATCTGGCGACGCTGACTATCGCCGGAAAGCCGCGCAAGGTGCTGATCGAGGCGCCCAAGAACGGTTTCGTCTATGTCATCGACCGGGTGACGGGAGAGTTCATCTCCGCCGATCCGATCGCCAAAGTCACCTGGGCGAGTAGCATCGACCCGAAGACCGGCCGGCCGATCGAAAATCCTGCCGCTCGCTACCCTGACGGCACCACGTTCGAGCTATGGCCCGGTCCCAACGGCGCGCACACTTGGCTGCCCTCGGCATTCGACCCTGCCGCCGGTCTTGCCTACATACCGGTGAGAAATTCCGCCTACAGCTTCAGCGACCGGGACATCGCCCTGCAGCGCTGGCGGCACCCGGCGCATGTCGAATTTGCCCCGGCCGTCACGATGACCCGTGCGGGGGAAGAAGGCAGCTACCTGCTCGCCTGGGATCCTGTACGTCGCGCGCCCGCGTGGAAGGTTGCGACGCCGACCCTTTGGAACGGCGGCGTTCTTGCGACTGCTGGCGGTCTCGTCTTTCAGGGACAGGCAACGGGCAAGTTCGTCGCCTATGCCGCCGCGACCGGAAAGCCGCTCTGGTCCTTCGATGCGCAGGCACCGGTGCTGGCTCCCCCGATCACTTACCGCGCGAGTGGGCGGCAATATGTCACCGTGCTCACCGGGACAGGGACGACGGTGGGGATCTCGGCGCAGGAACTCGGCGGGCCGATCGATTATCACAGCCAGCCGCGACGCATCCTGACCTTCGCGATCGACGGCAAGGCCGCGCTACCCCCTCCCCCGACGCCGACCCCTGTGATCGCCGACCCGGACTATCGGCCCGACCTTCAAGCCACGCAGCGTGGGGCGGCGCTCTATGGCATGCGCTGTTTTTCATGCCACGGTCTCCCCCGCCAGTCCGGCGGCACGGCGCCGGACTTCGCGCGGTCGGCCATCCCGCAATCTGCGGAGGCCTTCGCCGCAGTCGTTCGCGACGGAATGCTCGTTGCGCGCGGCATGCCGCGCTACGCGGAGCTCACCGACGAACAGCTCGCCGATGTCAGGCAGTTCATTCGCACCGCTGCTCAGGATGCAAACTGGCAGTGAGCTGGCAAGGTCTCAAACATTTGGAAAGAGCCTGATTCACGGTTTCGGCTGAAGCGCAAAGCGCTTCCACCTCAACTGATCAGGCTCTAGCCGAGGCTGAGATCGCGCGACGCACGATCGACACGCAACGGCCGCCGGTAGGATGGATCCGACCGGTCCCACGTGCCCGCGACGAACATCGTTGGATCGAGCGGGGCGTCGCCCGGCTTGCCCTCGATATTCCACTCGACCATGCAGATCCGGTCGGCGACGGCCCACACGCCATCGCGCCTGTCGATGCGGTCGATGTAGCGACCACCGACGAGATCGCACACGCCATCCGGCCGCTTGAGCACGGCAAGGAAATAGCTCTCGCAGTGGGCGGTGTCGCCGTCCAGATCGATCACCTGATTGGTGACATAGTGATGATGGCACACCCAGTTCTGCGCGTGAACCCGGTTGGCGTGCTCAACGAAATCCGCGCCGGAACCGATAAAGGCACCATGGTCGTCGCGGGCATCGGGATGATAGGCCGACAGCAGCAGCGCGTCGTCATGGCGGTCGATGCCGCGCGTATAGCGCAGCGACACCTCGCGGACCGCTTCCTTGTCGAGCATCGCCTTGACGGCAGCAACATCGAGTTCCATTCCGCCTCTCCTTCCGGTCCGCCGTTCAAGCGGCGATTTATGCGCGATAGCAGAACAGGTTGAGCGTCACCGTCCGCACCAGTTCGTCGCGCTGATTGAAAAGCAGGTTCTCGCCGGACGTGAAATATCCTTCGCCCAGCCGGGTCTTGCGAAGCTGGCTACAGGTCGCGAGCCGCTGCTCGGTCCGCAGTGTGTCGCCGACGCGCAGTGGCCGGTAAAAATTGTAGGTCGCGTTCGTCACCACGGTTTCCGGGCAATCGGGCGGGGGAAAGGGCACCCCGCCGCGAATCAGTTCCTGCCGCAGCGCCGACATCAGTTCCATGCCGTGGAGGCCCTGTACGATCGGCGCCGGAACCTCCGCGCCGGGCTTGCGGTGACCCAGCCCGACGACCAGACCGCTGCCCGCGCCGAAGAACAGGCCGATCGGCGGAGAAACGAGGCCGCCCACGAACGACTGCGCTGCGAAATCCGCGTCCCAGTAGAGCGGATTCCAGTCTTCCAGCGCCTCGCACCACAGGTGAACATCACTCGCCTCCAGCGGCGCTCCCGGCTCCCAGTTCCCCTCGCGCACCTGTCCGAGATAGGCCTTGGCGAACTCGGGCATGTCGTCATTGGGCACGACGATGTCGTCGGGGTCGCGGTCGCGTTCGACGGCAGGCAGGCTGCCGTCGGCGGACGGCAGTGCAACCGTGACCTTCGCAGCCGCCACGCTGGGGCTGCTGTCGTTCGCGATGTTGAGCTCGACATCGACAAGCGCGCTGCCGTCAGCGAGCCGCCGTTTGCCTGCCACCGATCCCGTCACCTGCAACATGTCATTCCGGAGGCACTGGCCCGTCATCCGGAACTCCATGCGGCGGATCAGCCCTGAAGGACCCGTCCAGTCGGTCACCGCGCGGCTGAACAGGCCGCCGATATGCGGAGTCGCCGCGAACGCATCCTTGATGCCGACGGCGCGCGCATAATCCGGGTCATGATGGACGTAGTCATAGAGGCCGGTCGCGCGCACGAACGCGACGAGGCGGAGCATGCTGAGTTCATAGTCGAACGAGGGCAGTTGTTCGCCTTCGGCGACATCGTCCCACTGCAGCGACGGATATGAAAAACCGTTCATGTCAGGCCACCTCTGCCGCAAGACGCAATCGCAGGAAATCGGATGTCAGATCGAGACCGGAGGCGATACGGGCCCGCCCCAGCCGGGCACCCCAGAAGGTCTCCGAGCCGTAAGCAAGCTGCCACAGCTTGATCCGGCGGGTGTAGAGCTGAAGGTCGAACTCTTCCGTCGCGCCGATCGCACCGTGAATAGCGTGCGCAATATTGCACACATGCACGGCCGCTTCATTGGCGCGACATTTCGCGGCCCCGACGCGTACCGGATCGAACGTTGCGCCCACAAACGCACCGCGCGCTGCAACCTCCGCCGACAGCACCTGCTCGGCAAGGACGGCGAGCTGCTGCTGGATCGCCTGGAACTTGCCGAGCGAGCGGCCGAACTGCTGTCGTTCGCCGGCGTGGCGAAGCGACATGTCCAGAACCCTCGCCATCGCTCCGGCCATCAGCGCCGATGCCACCGCCGCAGCCGCCAGCAACACGCCGTCCGCATTGGGCGAGAGCGCGGCGACGACGTCTCCCTCCTCGAGTCCGGTGGAGCAGCGCGCGCGGAACAGATCGTCGCCGGTTGCGCTGGATGTCACCAGCGTGGGCGTGCCGGCACGGTCGACCAGCGCATGGCCAGCAAGCTGGCCACCGGGAAACACGGCAGAGGACGGAGCGAGCACGATAGCTGCGCCGGGCGGTGGGCTGACTCCCTCGGCTGCAAGCATGCCGCGCGCCATCATCGTCTCTGCAAAGGGAACCGGCGCACAGTATTCGCCCGCTGCCAGCACCAGCGGGAAGGCCTGTGCCAGCCCGATGCCAGCGCCACCCGCGCTTTCGGGCAGCATGGCATCGACAAAGCCCGAATCCTCAAGAGAGCGCCACAGATCGGCTGCCGCGCCTCCGTTTTCGATCCCGCGGATCGTTTCGGGGGTCACAAGGCTGCCGAGCTGGCGCCGGAACGCATCGGCCAGGAAATTGTCGTCGTCGGTCATCTCAGGCCAAGCCCCCTCGCGATCATGCCTCGCAGGATTTCACGCGTCCCGCCCCGGAGGGAAAACACGTGGTTCAGTTGCATCAAATAGGCGAGCGTCCGTAGCAGCTCTGGATCGGCCGCCACATCGGGCCGGGCAGCAATCGCATCGGCAATCTCCGCCGGTATCTGCTGTTCGACCTCGGTGCCCATGTCCTTGAACAGCGCTGCCTCGGTGATCGGATGCTCACCCTTCGCGAGCAGTGCCGTCATCGCGACCGACATCTCGCGCAGCGGCGCCAGCCGTGCGACGATGCGGCCGAGCCGGGCGGCGTCGGCGGCATCCGGGGTCTCGCCCAGCACGCGCGCCCAGAGATCGAGCAGGACAAGGCTGGAATAGATGCGTTCCGGGCCGCTGCGTTCGAATGCCAGTTCGGCGTTGACCTGTTTCCAGCCATTGCCCTCAGCCCCGACAAGCGCGTCCTCTGGCAGCAGCACATCCTCGAAGAAGACTTCGTTGAAGTCGGTATCGCCCGTGCCGATCGTGATCGGCCGTATCGTGATACCCGGCAGGGAAAGGTCGATCAGAAACTGCGAAAGACCGTTCTGGCGATCCTCCGATGTGCCGGACGTGCGTACCAGACCGATCATATAGTGGGACTTGTGCGCGTAGGTCGTCCAGATTTTCTGGCCGTTGAGTTTCCATCCGCCCGGCACGCGCTCCGCCTTGGTGCGCACGCTGGCCAGGTCGGACCCGGAATTGGGTTCGCTCATGCCAATGCAGAAGAACAGCTCGCCGTTGCAGATCCGGGGCAGAATGTTCCGCCGCTGCTCCTCGGTGCCATAGTGCAGCAGCAGCGGCGCGCTCTGGCGGTCACCGATCCAGTGCGCCGCGACCGGAGCGCCGGCGGCGAGCAACTCCTCGACGAGAACGAAACGGGCAAAGGCGTCCAGACCGGCGCCGCCATATTCGCGGGGGACGGTCACCCCGACCCAGCCGCGAGCAGCCATGGCGCGGCTGAAATCCGCGTCGAAGCCCGACCAGGTGCGCGCGCGAATGTGCGGCGGCACGCCGTCCAGTTTCTCGCGGATGAAGGACTTGACCTCCTCACGCAGCGCCTCGGCGTGCGGGGGAATGCCGGCGGGCGGGAAGTTTTCCGATGTCAGCGGCACGCGCTTCTCTCAATCATGGTGGCTTTGATCCACATATGTAGCCCGAAACGACTTCGCAGTAAGGGACGGCTGTTGGCCAGGCCTGCAGGACGACTAGTCTGCAATGGAACCTCCACCCGCCGCCATGTCGCGCCCGGCGTGACCGTCGGCGAGAAGGGCGGAAAGACCGGTGATGTCCTGCAAAGCCCGCAGCATGTCGTTGAGATGGGTGCAGCCGGCTGTCCCTCGCAATTGCGCGAGTACCTGCCGACGCAGCTCTCCGGCATTGCGTCCGACGAGCACCTGCGCCGTCGCCGGTGCAGCATGGCAGGTGACATAGGGCAGCACATAGGGCGTCACAGAGATCGAGCGAAGCTCCAGCGAGGCACTGTCGAAGCGCGCGACCAGACCATATTCGTGAAAGATCACACGGCGGCCTGCAACCCCTTGAACCCCGCTGCTGTCCTGGAACCATGCATCGACCACGATGTCATCGGCCTCACGCCAGAGATCGGTGCGCCGCAGCCGCCACTGGTTGGGATCGTCGGTTTCGACAAGGACATGAAAGCCGTACGGATCATCAGAGGGAATCGGCGGAGGCGCCAGGGGATGATCGGCATTCTCGTCGATACCACGACCGTCGTCGGTCATCGCCGGAGACCCCGGCACATAACTGAGGCAAACACCCTCGACGGGACGGCTCCCGCGCGACAAGGCGTTCGTGCGCTCGGCATGGCCTTCGATCCCGCCCTCCCAGGCGTACCAGGCCGCTACCGACATGAAGACAGCACCCGCGAGATCGTCGAGCAGGCGATGCAGCCGCGTTTCCTGCCGCTCCTCCTCGGGCATCTCGGCAGCGAGCGCCTTGCGCAGTTCCCCACCGGACCGCAGCCCCATGAACCGCTCCAGCCCGCGATCGGCGGCATTGCCTGTGAGCGCGAGAATGCGACCGTCGAGTTCGACGGTCGCCTCAACCGCGTCCTCACCGAGGATCAAGACTTCGTCATCAGCCCCTGTCGACAGGTCGCGTGCCCTGCCGACGACTCGGTAGCTCTCCTCGTACCCGACTCTCCAGACGGATTGCAGCGAGCTGGTACGGCGGACCGAATCCGGCCGGCGTGGTGGCAGGCGAACGGCGGCGTGATTGCGGGCCTGCGCCTCCAATTTCAGCGGGTTTATCTCGGTCGCCACGGTGTCTCCATTTGCCTTCGTGTCTCGGCCGGCGCATCTTCCCTAACGGAAACACCGGGCTTGGGGCGTTCAGTTTTCTTGCTCCGGTGTTGAGATTTTTTCCGTCGCCGCGCCGAACCGGCCGGCGAGCCACGATGCAAAGGCGCGCGCGGGGCGGACGTTTCCGTCCTCGTTAAGCAGGACGCCCAGTGGAGGGCCGACCTCGCACTCTACAGGAAAGGGCTCGATGATCGTGCCGCGGGCGACATACTCGGTGACGAGGCTGCGCATGCCGATCGCAACCCCCCGCCCCTCCATCACGGCGGGATAGATCAACGCCTGATTGTCCAGAAGCAGTGCGGGCAGCGGCACCTCTTCCTCTACGCCCGCCGCGAGGAACCATGTGCTCCACCCCTTCAGATTGGGTATGGTGTCGATCAGCGGCAGCTCGAGCAGATCGGAAGGTCGCGTCATCGGATGCTCCGCCAGAAAGGCGGGGCTGCAGATCGGCGTGATGCTTATCGACGCCAGCGGTATCGCTCCCTCGCGTTGGGCTGCGGCGGTCAGGGGAATGATGCTGACATCGACGCTGGCGGAACGGCGGCGGCCGCTGCTGAGCAGTTCCAGACTGACGTCCGGGTGCAGCGACCTGAAGCTGCCGAGTTGCGAAAGCAGCCAGCCGTTGATCAGCGGCGGCGCGCCTACGCGGACGAGCGGCCGCATCGCCTTGTCACGCGTGAGCATCGTGGCTTCCTGCAAGATACGCACGCCGGGGCGCAGCCGTTCCAGCAGCGCGGCACCTTCATCGGTGAGCCGCAGGCGACGATGGCCACGATCGAACAAGACGAAGCCGAGGTCCTGTTCCAGAACCTGGATGCGATGGCTGATCGCCGAGACGGTGACGTTGAGCCGTTCGGAGGCAATGCGAAAGCTCAGGACTTCCGCCACGCACAGGAAGGTCTCGATGCCACGCAGCGAGGGAAGACGGGCTGCCATGCTGACCTTATCGGCGGCGGGACCGCTCTTGGCAATCGCCGGGAGACTCTGCTGCGGCCGGGAGCCCCCTCCGAAATGACCGCTGCGACCATTGCGTTTGCTTCTGGCTGCGAAATCGCCTGGGAAGTCGCACATCGCGCAAAGATACGCTCATGGCGTGATGGAAAGCCGCGCGACCAGAGTCGTGAAGGTCGCGGCGCGACACGATCGGGAGAGAGGATGATGGCTGTCACACCCACCGGGAATCTGCTGAACCTGGACGGCATGACCGCGCTGGTGACTGGCGCGGGACAAGGCCTTGGCCGGGCCATTGCCCTGCGCCTCGCGGATGCGGGCGCGGGCGTGGTGGTCACGCATCGGCGCAAGGAAGGGGCCGATGCGGTCGCCGGGGAAATCAACGCTGCCGGGGGACGGGCCACCGGCATCGAACTCGACGTGACCCAGACCGCTTCGCACGCCGAGGTCATAGACGCTGGAACCGCTTGGGGCGGGAGCGTCGATATCCTCGTCAACTGCGCCGGCGGCATGCACCCGTTCACATCGTTCCTCGATGTTGACGAGGCGATGTTCGATGCAACGCTGGCCCGTAACCTGAGGGGCGCCTACTTCCTGAGCCAGGCCTTTGCGCGCAAGCTGGTGGCGGCAAAGCGGCCCGGCCGGATCGTCAACATCGCCTCCACGGCGGCGACCCGACCCGATTTCATGCTGGCCGCCTACAATGCATCCAAGGCGGCGCTGGTCCAGCTCGGCCGTTCGATCGCCGTTGAACTCGCGCCGCACGGAATCCTGGTCAACACGGTCGCACCCGGTCCGGTTCGCACCACCAACACCGAATGGATCTACAGCAATCCCAAGTGGCAGGACGTGCTCAAGGAGAAGGTGCCGCTTGGAGGTCCGGCCGAGGCCGACGATGTCGCCGCCGCCGTCCTGTTCCTGTGCGGCCCCGGCGCGCGCCACACGACGGGAACCACCGTTACCGTCGACGGCGGCTTCACCTGCACCTGACGACACCAGCCCAGATACGGCTGCACAACCAAGGAGGATGTCGATGCTCAAAATGGTTATTCTGATCAAGAAGAAGCCCGGCATGAGCCGCGAGGACTTCATCAATCACTATGAAACCAGCCACGCCGTGATCGGCAAGCGCCTACTGGGTCATCTGTGGACCAAATATGTCCGCAACTATCCGATGTCGCTGATGGAATATCAGCCTGAAGACGTCAGCGTCGAGGACAGCTATGACGCCGTTACCGAAATCTGGTTCAAGGACCAGGCGGCGGTCGATGAAATGGCGCGGATCATCAACATACCCGAGAACAACCGCCTGATCCTCGAAGATGAGGAGAAGTTCCAGGATCGGTTGCAAACCCGTCTGTTGATGGTCGAGGAATACGACAACGGCACGACTCTGGGGTAAGGCGGACAGCCCGTCTCTATCGCTTCAGTTTCAGACAAGCGGCCTGCCACCTGCAATCAAGAGCGGGGTTTTCACCCGAGGTAACGCGCATTACCATCAGGTCACAAGGCGCGTGGAGACGCTGAACGGATCGGAAGCCTGACGAACATGGGTTCGATCGCGTGAAACCGACGGTGTGGCGAGGAACAAAGGCTTTCGACGACGGTCCCGTTACCCGCACGATCATGACGTCGAATTGCAGAGTTTGTGACGGGTCGATCCCGATGTTTCCATGCCACTATCCTGCCTGTCCGGCGGCCGCGAGCGGCGCGTCGGGCCGGCATCTGACGTAACGCAAGATTTCGAGAGGCGCCTCCCGATGAACGAGACAGTCGATATCACCAAATATGGCAACCGCAGCTACGTGCGTGCGGTGCATGGCACGCAATTCGCCGAAATGCCGCAATATGTGGACTATATCCGCCAGGCAGGCGAGGACGTCCCCTGGACTGCGGCCGAGCGGGGCACCCATCGGCCGGCAAATGCGGCGCTTCCCTACGAATATTATCTCGACCCCAAATATGTGCCCGACGAGATCGAAAAGATCTGGAAGAAGAGCTGGCAGGTCGCGGCGCGCGAGGAAGATATTCCTAACATCGGCGACCGCATCTCCTACGAGGTCGGCACATTGTCGTTCCTGATCGTCCATTCGGGCGAGAATGAGTTCAAGGCGTTCTGGAACAGCTGCCGCCACCGCGCCCGCCGCCTGTGCGGCGACAAGGCCGAGTCGGGCGATATGATCCAGTGCCCGTTCCACGCCTGGAGCTACGACCTGAACGGCAAGCTGACCTGGGTTCCGCGCTGGGAGGAGTTCGATCAGGCAACGCCGAAGAACTACAGCCTTCGCCCCGTTCAGTGCGACACCTGGGGTGGCAATATCTTCATCAATCCCGACCTCGACGCGCCGCCGCTTGCCGACGCCATGGGCGTCATGCCCAAGCATTTCGAAGATTGTCCGCAGGAAGATCGCTACACTGCGGCGCACATCAAGAAGAAGGTCAAGATCAACTGGAAGTCGGGGCTGGAAGCCTTCCTCGAAGGCTATCACGTGCTCACCACGCATCCGAGCGGCATGCCGATTTTTGGTTCGACCTACACCCAGACCGACTGCTGGGATGACGGCAAGGCCGCGGTCAGCCGCCTGACCACTCCTGCGCTCATTCCGGACGGATGGGTTCAGGACGAAGTGACGCCCCGGCTGTCGCTCGAACTGTTCTGCAACACCTACGGTCTGCCCTTCCCGCCCGAAGACCGGGGCCACACCAATGCCGATGGGCGTGCCTATGCCGCCGAAAAGACGATCGAGATCCATCGCGAGCAAAACGGTGTGGACTTCACCGGTCGGTCGATCTCCTACCTCGTCGACATGCACCAGTGGTTCATGTTCCCCGCCTTCTTCCCCTGGTGGGGCGAGGGTCTGTCCTGGTGGTATAATTTCACCCCGCTCGGCGATAGTCCGGATGAATGCGTCATGGAAATCCGCTGGTTGCGTCCGATCGCCAAGGACGCACCCCGCCCGCCGAAGGTCGAGACTGTCTGGATCAACTTCGACCAGCAGGGCCGCGATTTTCCCGAGACCGGCCAGGTCGGCTTCATCATGGACGAAGACATGGAGAACATGGAAGAAGTCCATCGTGGGATGAAGGCTGCGGACCCTGAAGTGGCGCGGCCGATCCTTGCCGCCGAGCAGGAAATCCGCATCCGCCATTTCCATGAAGCCTATATGCGGGCGATGGGAATCGCACTCTAACCGCCACGATCATAGCCGCGCCAGCAGCGCTCCGCACCCTGACACCGTTCGCCCTCAAAGGGCATGCGGCTGTCAGGGAAGCCGGAATTGTCTGCTGGCGCAGACGTGATGTGTGGTGCTGGCCAGTGCCCCTCCATCGGGCATGATCGCGTCCTGCGAATCGCGTAGCAGTTCCGAGGAGAGTGCGAGGCCATGAACCCGATCGATGTCGTGAAAGCGTCCTACGAAGCCATGCTTGGTCGAGGTGACCTCGACGGCTTTTTGTCCTTTTTCGCGGAGGACGGCGTTCTGCTCGAAGCCGACTCGCTTCCCTATGGCGGACGGTTCGTCGGACATGAGGCGATCCGCGGCGCATTGTTGAAGGTCATCGACACCTACAGCGAATTCTCTTTCAAGCCCGATGTGTTCGCCACCTCCGGCGAATGGGTCATCGCCTATGGGGACTTCGCAGTCACCGTCCGCAGCACCGGCAAACAGGTGTCATTCCCGCTGGCGGAAGCCACTCAGGTCGTCGGCGACAAGATCAAGCTGATCCATCCTGTCTACAGCGACACTGCCGCAATCCTCGCGGCCCTGAAATAGGCAACCTTGATAATCGGAGAGTGACATGGTCAAAATCATCTATTTTCTGAAGCGCAAGAAGGGACTGACGCATGAGCAGTTCCGCGAGCATTATGAGAACAGCCATGTTGTGCTGGCGAAGAAGTATGTCGGTCACCTCATGAAGGATTATATCCGCAACTATCCGACCTTTGCGCTGCGTAACCCGAGCAACATTCCGGCGGGCACTGAACCGGAACCCTATGACATCGGTTATGACTGCATCACCGAAATGCATGTCGAGAATCAGGCCGCAATCGAGGAGATGACCCGGATCTTCAATGATCCCGAGGTCAATCCCATCCTGGTCGAGGACGAGCTGAAGTTCCTGGAACGTGACCAGATCGTCATGATCATGGTCGATGTGGTCAACAACGGCACGACGCTTGCATGATGAAGATGGATCTCTCGCCAGCCTATGGTCAGGCACGCCGGGACACCATGGTCGAATTGCTGGAACGGGGGGCCAGCTCTTATGCCGACCGTCCGTTCCTCATCGTCGATGGCACGCCCTACACCTATGCTGAAATCAGCCGCCGTTCGAACGCGATGGCGCGCGAGCTGGATGGCTTGGGCGTGCAAAAGGGCCAGTGCGTCGTCACGCTGCTCGACACCAGCGTCGATGTCTTCACCTGCTGGTTTGCGATCAACAAGCTCGGCGCGATTTGGGTGCCGATCAACACAGCCTATCGCGGCGAGTTCCTGCGACACCAGGTGGCGGATACGGAGGCGCGGGTTGTCATTTGCGACGACAACTATCTCGAGCGCTTCGCACACATTGCCGATCAACTGAGCAACGTTCAATTGATCCTGACACGGGGCGGCGCGACCGATCCTAGCTGCAGCATCACGATCAAGCCGCTAGACGACTATCGTGGAACCGACAGCAGTTCTCTGCCGCTCGCGGTGGAACCTGCCGATCTCGCCGCGCTGATCTATACGTCGGGGACCACCGGCCCTTCGAAGGGCTGCATGATCTCGCACAATTATTTCACGACGATCGGGCGGATCAATCGCCGGCACACGTTGCTTGAGGAAGGCCGGACGCTGTGGACCTGCCTTCCCGTGTTCCATGCCGCGGCCCTGACGGCGGTCATATCGGTCATGGACGACGGACACTGCATCGCGCTCGCCAGTCAGTTTTCCGTAAAGCGTTTCTGGGAAGACGTGGAAGCCGCCAACGCGGTATCCGCGATGCTGATGGCATCAATCTTCCAGTTTGTGGCAGACGCGCCGGAATGCGAGGCGGAGAAGCGCTATCGCGGCAAGCTGAAAATGGTGTTCGGCGTGCCGATCACCCCACCGGTCCGGAAGATCTGGCACGAGCGCTTTGGCGCGCAGATCGTCTCGAGCTGGTCCTACGGCCAGACCGAAGCGATCCGAATGACCGCTGTGCCGCTCGACGAGACGCCTCCCGAGCTCTGTGCCGGGAGGGCGGTCGATGAATATGAAATCAAAATCTTCAACGAATTCGACGAACCCGTACCCGAAGGGACGGTCGGGCAGATTGTGCTTCGCCCGCGCCACCCCGGCATCATGTTCGACGGCTATTGGAAGCGGCCGGATGCGACAGCCGCGGCTTGGAAGAACCTGTGGATGCACACAGGCGATCTCGGCAAGATCGTCGACGGCTATCTTTACTTCGCCGATCGCGCCAAGGATTATCTGCGCTCCCGCGGCGAGAATATCTCGAGCTTCGAGGTAGAGCGTTCCTTCATGTCGCATCATGCCATCGCGGAGGTTGCCGTTCACGCTGTCGGCGCGCAGACGGGGGAGGACGACATCAAGGTCACCGCCGTGCTGCGTGAAGGGGCACTGCTGACCGAGCACGAGCTGTGCCTGTGGACGCTCGACAATCTGCCCCATTTCGCGGTGCCCCGATACATCGAGTTCCGCAGTGAACTGCCGAAGAACCCGACCGGTCGCGTGCTGAAATATCAGTTGCGCGACGAGGGGCGAACGCCGACGACCTGGGATCGTGAGGAGGCGGGAATCGTCGTTCGCCGCCGTAAGTAAACGACCGCCATCTGAATAAGGAAAGCTGTGACAATGCGCGCATGGATGATTGAAGAGCAAAGCGGCCCCAGCGCCCTTGAGTTGGTTGATATCGACAAGCCAGCCATCAGCGGGAGTGAAATCCTCGTCCGCATGACCGCGCCGGGTGTTGTCCCGTTCGACGTTGCGGTAATCCATGACGAGAATGAGCCAAACTTCCCGCCCTGCTCGGTTCCCTTGGTGCCCGGCAATCAGGGCGCAGGCGTCGTCGAGGATGCGGGCAGCAGCACCAGGCTCAAGGTTGGCGATCGCGTGATGTTCGGTGCCTTTCCTTATGGCTTCATGCGCGCGGGAAGCTGGGCCGAATATTGTTCGGTCGAGCAGGATCATGCGTGGAAGATCCCCGAATCCGTCAGTGATGGTGCCGCCGCACAGGCGTCGGTCGCCTATCCGACCGCTTACCGCGCGCTCATCGAAGCCGGGTTCGAGGCCGGCAAGACCGTGCTCGTGCCGGGTATCGGCGGATCGGTTGGCAATGCCGGCTACCAGTTGGCGCGTGCCCTGGGCGCGGCCAAAGTGATCAGCACGACCAGCTCCAGCGTCAAGGCCGAACAGGCCCGCGCCGCCGGCTTCGACAATGTCATCGACCTGTCCAAACAGTCGATGGCAGAGGGCGTTCATGCCCTGAACGGTGGCGAAGGCGTCGACATCGTTATCGACTCGCTGGGCGGCCAGATTCTTGCCGAAGCCGCCAAGTGCATCCGGCGCTACAGCAAGATGATCTGCCTCGGCTTTGCCGCGGGACGCGACAGCACGATCACCCTTGCCGACTTGATCCTCTATCGCGGCAGCATCCAGGGCTATGGCGTCTATACCTGCACGCCAGAGGAATGGGCGGATGCGTGGACGGTATTCACCGAACTGGCCGATGCGGGCAAGATCAAGCCGCTGTTCGACCGTAGCTTCCCATTCGATCAGGCACCCGCGGCACTCGAATATGTCCGTACGGCGCGCCCCTTCGGTGGAGTCGCGCTCGAAATCTGAACCATGAGACATCGCCCGGCGCGCGCATCAAAAGCGCGGGCCGGGCAGGCACTACCGCACAGGTTCGTGGGAGATGGCGATGGACATGATCGAGCGACTGGCGGCGATCGCCGAAATCCGCGACCTCAAGGCGAAATATTTTCGCGCGATCGACGAGAAGGACGAAGCCTTGCTGCGCGAGGTTTTGGCTGATGACGTCGAACTCGACTATCGCGGCTCCACGACCGACCCCGTCACCGGAGCTTGCATAGCGCCCGAGGCCACGGACGTCGTTTTACGGGGTGGAGCAGCATGCGCACCGCTTCTGGTGAAGGCGCTGGATGGCGTCGTTTCAGTCCATCATGCGTCCGAGCCGGAAGTGGAGATCATCGACGCAGATAGTGCGCGCGCCATCTGGCCGATGGTCGATCGTCTGATATTTTCAGGCGGCAGCCCCTATCGCGAAATGGTCGGCTACGGTCATTACCGGGAAACCTACGTCAGGGAAGGTGGCCGCTGGCGCATCCGGACTCTCCGGCTGACGCGACTGCGGCTGGACTTCGTTCCCGCCTGAGGGCGGGTGCCTACTTCCCTTGAAACGTCGCCGGACGGCGGTCGGTGAAGGCGGCCGTTGCTTCCTTATAGTCTTCGGTCATCGACGCGAGAATCTGTGCGCGATTTTCCAGCTCGATCGCTGCCGCGAAGCTGGGGGCGTCGACATTCTGCCAGACGACACGCTTGGTATGCTCAGTGGCGAAGGGGCTGTTCGCGAGAATCTGTCTCGCCAGAGCCTCTGCTTCCGCAAGCAGCCGGTCGTCGTCGGCCAGGCGAACGACCAGCCCGATGCGTTCCGCCTCATCAGCCTCAACCGCGCGGCCAGTAATCAGTATCTCGAACGCGCGCGACGCCCCGATGAGACGGGGCAACAGATAGCTCATGCCCGATTCGCCAGCGGTCAGCCCCAGCCGCACGGCCGCATTGAGAAACCGCGCCGACCGCGACGCAAGCCGTATGTCGGCCGCCAGCGCCAGCGCCATTCCGGCTCCCGCGCAAGGGCCGTTGACTGCCGCGATGACAATCTGCGGCATCGCGCGGATGCGCTCGACCATTCCGGCGAACTGCTCCTGCCAGTGATAGCGCTCGACAAGACCGCTTGGTGCCGTGCGATTCCGGGCATCGGCGGCGGCGACATCTTGACCCGCGCAGAAACCCCTGCCGCTTCCCGTCAATATAACTGCGCGGACCGACTTGCGGACCGCCATGGCGGCGAGTGTCTCGTTCAGTTCGGCAACCATCTCGCGCGTGAGCGCATTGAGCCGCGCTGGTCGATTGAGGCGGATGACGGCGATCCCGTCATCCAGATCCTCGAGCAGAACGGGCGACTCGGGTTCGCCGGACATCAATGCTGGCTCGCCAGCGCCAGCCTGCAAACGTCCCCGGCAATCCGATCGCGCAGATCATCGGGCGATCCGCCAATGATCTGGTTCACGAGCGCACGCTTGAGGAACAGGTGCGGGTTATACTCCCATGTGAAGCCGACGCCGCCGAAAAGCTGGATCGAGTCCTCCGCCATCGCGGCGAACGCCTCGCAGGCGAGAATCCGGGCCTGGGTGGCGAGGACCGCCCACCCCTCTCCTCGCACCGCGAAGACGGAGCTGGCCTGGGACACCAGTGAACGCGCGAGCTCGATCATAACCTTGTGATCTGCCGCCCGGTGCTTGAGCGCCTGGAACGATGCAATGGGCCTGCCGAACTGGTGACGCCCGAGCATATATTCGACGGTTTCCGACAGCGACTGCGTGGCCGCACCGACACTGTCCCATGCCAGCGCCAGCTCGCCATGCGCCCGCAGAACGGGCAGCAAGACTGCGGCATCGAACCCGGCGATAATGTCAGTGACGTTGGAGAGCGTGACCTCGCCATAGGATCGGCCGAGATCCCAAGTCTCAACCGCTACAACTCCGACGCCTGCTGCCACGCGCTCCACCAGCGACGCGCGCCCCGCCTGATCGACGATCAACAGATGAGTGGCATCGGGCGCACCCGGCACTGCCGGCAGGCTCGCGCTGTGCAGTCCCTGCCCCACCTGCAGGACCACCGGAGCGATCCGCCAGCCCTGATCGACGACCGCAGCGATCACTCGCTCGGCATCTTCTCCGCCTGCCGCGGCCAAGGCATCGACCACTGCCATGGTTCCCGAGAGCCACAGCGGCGCGAGGCTGCGGCCCATCTCCTCATAGATCGGGGCCAACACATCGAACCGTTGTCCCAGGCCACCTTGTTCCGCAGGTACGGTCAACTGGTACCAGCCAAGTTCGCCGACATCGGCCTCCAACGCCTCGCTGGCCCCGGCCTTGCCTTCCCAAGGCGCACGACGGTCGACCTTGTCGGCCAAAAGTCGGCGGGCGGCATCCCGCATTTCCTCGGGATCGATGAGCATCTCTTCCATGGCTGACGTCACCCCAACTTCTCCCTCGGCATGCCCAGGACGCGCTCGGATACGATATTGCGCTGGATCTCGTTGCTGCCGCCGGCAATGTTGTACTGGTAGCTGTTCAGGAAATCGAACATCCAGTTCCCGGTCTCATAGCCGGCACCCAGCACATAGTGCGTGTCGCGCATCGCGGCGAAGCCCTGCAACCGTAGCCCCAGCGCCGTGAAATCGCGCGACAGGCGTGAGTAGGCAAGCTTCAGGATCGACGCGTCGCCGACCGCTTCACGCCCGGCAATCCGGTTCGCCATCAGCGTCGCCAGCATCGCGCGCATTGCCTCGATCCGCGCCGATATGTCGACCACGCCTCGCGCGACCGCCGGGTCCAGCGCAGCGGTGTCACCCGTACCTCCCGTCGCCGCACGCACCAGCCGCCAGAGCGAAAGCGCCATGCGTTCGGTAAGCTCGACAAGGGTCAGGCCGCGTTCGGACGAAAGTGTCACCTGCGCGACCTTCCAGCCTTCATTCTCCGCGCCGATCAGATTCTCGACAGGAATCTCAACCTCGTCGAGGAATATCTCCGCGAACTCCTCGTCGCCGGTGATCTGCCTGATCGGCCGAACATCAACGCCCTTGGACTTCATGTCCATCAGCAGGAAGGTAATGCCGGCCTGCTTCGGTCCGCTGCTGTCGGTGCGGACGAGCAGCAGACACTGGTCGGCGAAATGGCCCAGCGTCGACCAGATTTTCTGGCCTGAAACGACGTAGCGGTCCCCCTTGCGCTCGGCGCGGGTCCGCAAACCGGCGAGATCGGAACCCGCTCCCGGCTCGGAGAAGCCCTGGCACCAGATTTCGCCCTTGAGGATCGCTGGAAGGTGCCGCGCGCGCTGAGCGTCCGTGCCACATTCGACGAGCGTCATCGCCGCATGATAGAGCGAGACGAAGAACAGGCTCATGCGAGGCGCGTCGCCCCGCGCAAGTTCCTCGAACATGGCGATCTGTTCGGCCAGTGACCGTCCGCCACCATGCCACTCCGCGGGCCAGTGCGGTGTCGCGTAGCCTGCTTCCACCAGCTTTCCGAACCATTCCCGCTGCATCGACAGAAAACCGTCGATGTCATCGCCCTTCTGGCGGTCACGCCAGTTGGCGGGAAGGTTCTGCGCCAACCACTCGCGGATTTCGGTCCGCAAATTGGCGATCGCGGTCTCTTCGCTCATCGCTTCGCCCTCATCCTGAACTAACTGCCGGTAAAATTTGGAGTCCGCTTCTCGAAAAAGGCGTCGACGGCTTCCTGATGGTCGCGCGTCGTGTGACACAGCGCCTGAGCGGCTGCCGATGCCTCGAGAATCGCAGACAAGCTGGCCAGACGGCTTTCGCGGATGAGCCGCTTGGTCATGCGGACAGCATGCGGTGGATTGGCCGCAATCTGCATCGCCAGCGCTCGGGCTTCTTCCATGAGCGCCTCTGGCGCGACGACCCGCGACACGAGACCGCACGCGAGCGCCTCGCCCGCATCGATCATCCGGCCCGTCAGGGCCATTTCATTCGCCTTGGACCAACCCACAACGCGCGGGAGCAGCCAGGCGCCGCCATCGCCGGCAACGAGGCCGATCTTGACGAAGCTTTCCGCGAACTTCGCTTTTTCCGACGCGATGCGGATGTCGCACATGCATGTCAGGTCGCAGGCCGCCCCGATGGCGGGGCCATTGACGGCGGCGATGACCGGCACCTCAATGCTCTCGAACAGCAGAGGCAGGCGCTGGATGCCATTGCGATAGTTCCGCCGTGTGGTCGCGGGCGAGGGGTCGTTCAGACCACCGCCCAGCTTCATGGTGCTCAGGTCGCCGCCACTGGAGAAGGCCGACCCGGCGCCGGTGATGATCACCACGCGGCAATTCAGGTCGCGATCGGCACTCTCGATCGCGGCGCACAGGCCATCAATCGCCGCCGGGCTGGAGATCGGGTTGCGGAGCTCCGGCTGATTGAGCGTGAGCGTGAGGATCCCGTCCGAGAATTCGGAGAGCAGGATGTCACTCACCGCGGCGGCATCCTGATCGCCCCATCGAGACGGATCGTCTCGCCGTTGAGCATCGGGTTCTCGATGATCTGTTGCGCCAGCATTGCGAACTCATCGGGGCGGCCAAGGCGACGCGGGTGCGGAATGGCAGCCGCCAGCCCTTCACGAACCTCCGGCTTGACGCGCTGAAGGATCGGCGTGTCGAAGGTGCCGGGTGCGATCGTGCAGACGCGGATCTGGTGGCTGGCAAGATCGCGCGCTGCCACGATCGTCATGCCAACGATTCCCGCCTTGGCGGATGCGTAAGGAATCTGGCCGATCTGACCCTCGAACGCCGCAACTGAAGCGGTCATGATCACCACGCCGCGCTCACCGTCAACCAGCTCGTTCTTCGCCATGCGAGCCGCACCGAGACGCAGCACGTTGAAGCTGCCGATCAGATTGATCCTGACGACCGTTTCATAAACTTCGAGCGATCCCGGATTGCCTTCCCGATCGACCACACGGATAGGGCCACCGCGACCGGCGCAGTGAACCACCGCGCGCAGCGTCCCCATGGCCTCCGCCGCGTCGAACACCGCGTTCATCTGGTCGGTATTGGTCACGTCGGCCTGGACGAACCGGGTGCCGCCGCCGATTTCAGCAGCCACTGCGTCGCCGTCAGGCGCAAGATCAGCGATGACGACCTTCGCCCCGCCAGCGACGAGACGTTCGGCGGTCGACCGGCCGAGACCCGAAGCACCCCCGGTTACGACAGCTACGATATCCTTGGTGTCCATTCCCTCTTCCCCGCTTAAAGTCGTTCGATGATCGTGGCGTTGGCGAGACCACCCGCCTCGCACATCGTCTGCAGCCCGTAGCGTCCGCCTGTCTCCAGCAGACCATTGACCATCGACGCCATAAGGCGCGTGCCCGACGCACCGAGCGGATGGCCGAGCGCGATCGCTCCGCCGCGCGGGTTGAGCTTTGCAGGGTCCGCCTTGAACTCGCGCTGCCATGCGAGCGGAACCGGAGCAAAAGCCTCGTTGACTTCGACATGATCGATCTGGTCGATGCTGAGACCGGCCTTGGCCAGCACTCGCCGGGTCGCCGGGATCGGCGCGGTGAGCATGAGCAGCGGATCGTCTCCGATCACATCAAAGGCCACAAACCGGACGAGCGGCTTCAGGCCCAGACGATTGGCCGTCGCCTCAGACATCACGAGAGCCGCGGAAGCTCCGTCGGTGATCTGCGAGCTGTTGCCGGCGGTGATCGACCAGTTGATTTCTGGAAAGCGCTCCGCCAGCGCATCGTTGTTGAATGACGTCTTGAGCTGCGCCAGCCCTTCCGCGGTAGTGGTCGCGCGGATCGTCTCATCATTGCTGACAAGCCCGTCCGGCGTTTCGATCGGAATGATCTCGCGCGCGAGATTCCCGGCAACGCGTGCCGCTTCGGCCCGCTGGTGCGACTGCGCGGAATAGGCGTCCATTTCCTCGCGCGAGATACCCCAGCGCGCGGCGATCAACTCGGCCGAGATGCCCTGCCCTACCGTTCCCGGGAAACGCTTTTCATAGGCGACGCCATGCGGGTCGGCACCCATGCGCGCCGAGCCCATGGGCACACGGCTCATCGACTCGACACCGCCAGCGATGACGATGTCATAGGCACCCGCCGCAATGCCGTGCGCCGCGAAGTGCACCGCCTGCTGGCTTGACCCGCAGCGACGCTCGACCATGGTGCAGGGCACGTGGGTCGGATAGCCGGCGGCCAGCCAGGCCGTGCGACCGACAGGCACGGCCTGCTCACCCGCCTGGCTGACACAGCCCATGATGAGGTCGTCGACGATGCCGGGATCGAGCTTGTTACGCTCGACCAGACCGACCATGACCTGCATCAGGAGGTCGGCGGGGTGGACTGAGGAGAGAGCGCCGCCCGCCTTGCCACGCCCCATGGGCGAGCGCACGATGTCAACAATTACCGGAACATTTGACATAGGAAATCCACTTCGATCGTCTGCGGCTTGCGCGCCTGCAGGGTCTTATCAGCATCGACCATGGCCGTGATCGCGCCAGGGCACCACCATGGCGCGAACAGGGAGAATGGCGATTGCAACTCAGGACAAGACGCCGTCCAGCTCCATCCGGTAGGGCTCGGTCGCCTCGCCCGCCCGAAACTTGGCCGTCCATTGCGGATCGCCGATCATCGCCCGGCCCACGGCGACAAGATCGAACTCTCCGGCGGCGAAACGGTCGAACAGCGGACCGAAGTCGGTCACCACAGCCGCCGCCTTGTCGCGATCGTACATGCCCGAGTTGATGCCGACGCCGCCCACCGCCATCGACAGCTTGCCGGTGACGCGCTTCGCCACACCGGCAAGACTGGTGTTATCACCTTCGAATGCGGCACGGTTGTAATAGCGCACGCTGGCGTCGAAGACGTCCACACCGGCGTCGGCAAGCGGCTGCAGCACCTCGCGCAACTCCTCGGGATTGTCGGCCAGCGTGGCGCGGAAATCCTGCTGCTTCCACTGCGAAAAGCGGAAGAAGATCGGGAGCTCTTCGCCCACCGCCGCACGGATACGGCGCACGATCTCTGCGGGGAATTCCGAGCGCCTGGCCCGGCTGCCGCCCCAGCGATCGTCGCGCTGGTTGGTGCCTTCCCACAGGAAGTTGTCGATGAGATAGCCATGACCACCGTGGAGCGCGATTCCGTCGAAGCCGGCCTCCACCGCATTGACCGCGCATCGCACGAACGCGCTGATCGCGTCCTCGATCTGCGCCTCGCTCATCGGCTCGCCGATCTGCGGATCGGCCGGGATGCTCTTGGGATCGATCGAGGTCATGCGGCCGAGCGGACCCCAAATGCCCGAGGGACTGACGCTCGGCACATCGGGATAGGGACCCGTTCCCGGCTTGCGCATGACGCCCTGATGCCAGAGCTGCGGGATAATCTTGCCGCCATGAGCATGCACAGCGGCGACAACCTTTCGCCAGCCCTCGATCGACGCGGCACTGCCCAGCAGCGGGATGTTGTTCTCGCCAAGCCCCGCATCGCCCAATGCGGCCGGATGGTCGACAGCGACCCCCTCGGTCACGATGAGGCCAGCACCGCCTTCGGCGCGGCGCCGGTAATATGCGACTACATCGTCAGTGGGTACGCCATCCGGGCAGAAGCCCCTGGTCATCGGGGACATGACGATGCGGTTGCGCAGCTCCACGCCACGAATCCGCAAGGGCTGGAAGAACGCCTCCCTCTCCGACTGCTGTTCCGGGTTCATCGTTTCCTGTCCTTCGCCACTACCGTAATGATGATCGCTCGCAGCAATTGCGCCGGAGCACAAGCGTGCCAAGGACCGCCCGACCCAAGGCAATTACCGGTGCAATTCAGGGCAAGTCAGTTGACCCTGCGTTCATAGCCCTGCCAGAATGGCTCGCGCATCACCCGGCGCAGCAGCTTGTTTCCGGCATTGCGCGGCAGCGAGTCGACCAGGACGAGCCGCTTGGGCAGTTTGAACCGCGCCAGCTTGCCGTCCAGCCATCCCAATATCGACGCAAGGTCAGGCGCTGTTCCGGGCCGTGGCAGGACGAGCGCGACCACTTCCTCGCCCCATCGATCCGACGGCGCGCCGATCACCGCGACGTCGGCGACATCGGGATGGCCGAAAATGGCGTTCTCGACCTCGGCCGGATAGACGTTCTCGCCGCCGCTGACGATCATGTCCTTCGCACGGTCGAGCACGAAGAGATAGCCATCGGCGTCGATCCGCCCGATGTCACCGGTACGCATCCAGCCGTCCGCGCCGAACACCTCCGCGTCGGCGTCGGGCCGCCGCCAATAGCCCGCCATCACGGCCGCCGACCGCACGACGATCTCGCCCGCCGTCCCTGGCGGCTGATGCGCCCATGCGTCGTCGACGACCGCGATCTCGACCCCCGGCATGGCCGTCCCCGCCGATCGCAGACGTCCGGGAACGTCCGAGACATGATCATGCGGCTGCAGCGCGACCACACCACCCGCAGCTTCGGTCATGCCGTACATCTGCACGAAGCCGCACTTCAAACGATCCAGCGCCCGGCGCAGCAGCGCCTCGGGCATCGGTGCTGCACCATAAGTGATATATTGAAGCGAAGAGAAATCGGCATCGGCCGATGCGGGATGTTCAAGCACCAACTGCATCGCCGCCGGAGCCAGCAGGATGTGACTGACGCGTTCATCGGCGATCAGGGCCGGCACACTTCCCGCGTCGAACTCGCGCGCGAGCACGATTCTGGCCCCCGCGTAGAAGCCGAACAGCGCATAGGCCGTACCCGCAATGTGCGCCACAGGCAGCACCTGACCCACCGTGCATCCACGCGCAGGAAACCATTCCAGGCCCGCCTTGTAGCCCGGTGCGCGCAGGGCGAGCAGGTTGCGATGGCTGAGCATCGCGCCCTTCGGCCGGCCGGTCGTCCCGGAGGTATAGACCTGAAAGACCACGGCGTCGGGAATAGCGGAGTAAGTGCCAAGCCGCGACTCCTGATCCAGCGGCTCCAGCAGCCAGTCGTCGAGGATCAGGTGCGGGATGCCGGGTCCGCCCGCCAGCCGTCGGGCCGCTGCCGCAAACTCATCGTCGCTGAAGAGGCAGACCATTTCGGAATCGGCAACGATGAACGCCCATTCGTCCCCCGCCAGACGCCAGTTGAGCGGGACCAGGACCGCGCCGATCCGGGCCGCCGCGAACAGCAGCGCGAAATAGCGGTCGCTGTTCTTGCCGAGATAGCCGATCCGGCTGCCCTCGCGATGGCCATCTGCGGCGAGCCGCTCGGCAAGATGCGATGCATCGTCGCGCAAGGACCGGTAGGTGGTGGCGCGACCCTCGAACAGGGTCGCCACCTGATCCGGGTCTTCCCCGGCATAATAGTCGAGGATCGACCACAGGCTGGTCAGCCGGGCGTGGTCGATCTCCGCACTCCGGTTCACCCGGTCAGCATCCCTTCCACACAGGCTTGCGCTTCTCGGCGAAGGCTGAGGCCCCCTCGCGCGCGTCTTCGGACGCGAAGACCGGAGCGGTGATCTCGAACTGGCGATCGAACATTTCGGCCTCGGGCCATTCGAGGCTCTCGCGGAGCACCCGGCGACTGACCGCCACCGCCATCGGTCCGTTGGCGGCGATGACGCGCGCCAGCTTGACCGCTTCCGCCAGCGCCTCGCCCTCGGCGACGATACGGTTGACCAGTCCCGCGTCAGCGAGGCGCTGCGCCGGGAACATATCCCCCGTCAGAACGAACTCCGATGCCAGCTTGACCGGCATCTGGCGCGGCAGACGCACCAGACCGCCCGCGTTGGCGACAAGGCCGCGCTTGACCTCCGACAGCCCGAACTTCGCAGCGCTGGACGCGACGACCATGTCGCACGCCAGCATGATCTCGAAGCCGCCCGCCAGCGCATAGCCTTCCACCGCAGCGATGAACGGCTTTTTCAGCTCGCCCTGCGTCATCCCCCCGAACCCGGTTCCGGGCAGTCGCACGACCTCACCGCGAAGGAACGCCTTGAGGTCCATTCCCGCGCAGAAATTCCCTCCGGCACCGGTGATGACCGCACAGCGAATCGTCGCGTCGTCATTGACCTGCTTGACCGCGGCCTCAACGGCCAGAGATGTTTCCCGATCGACCGCATTGCGGGCTTCCGGACGGTTCAGGGTGATGATGGCAACGCCGTCATCGATCGTGAACTCAACTGACATGGGCACTCCCTAACCTTGTTCTCATTGATGGATTCAGATCGACCGGGCGATCAACAGCTTCATGATTTCGCTCGCGCCGCCATAGATGCGGAAGCCGCGGGCATCCTTGTACATTTCGGCGATCGGATACTCGAGCATGTAGCCATAGCCTCCGAAGAGCTGGAGACATTCATCGACCACGAAGGCCTGCGCCTCGGTCACGAACAGCTTCGCCATCGATGCGGTCGACGCGTCGAGCTGACCGGCGAGGAGGCGTTCCGTACAATGATAGAGGAATGTCTTGGCAACGGTCGCGCGCGTCTTGCACTCGGCGAGCTTGAACTTGGTATTTTGCTGATCGAACAAGGTCCCGCTGAACATCTTGCGGGTCTTGCAATGCTCGACCGTCAGCTCGAGTGCGGCCTCGATCATGCCCATTGCCTGCCAGGCGATCACCAGGCGCTCCTTGGGCAACTGCTCCATGAGCATGCGGAAGCCCTGCCCTTCGACACCGCCAAGCAGGTTTTCGGCGGGGACGCGCATGTCGTTGAAGAACAGCTCGGCCGTGTCGCGACCTTCCTGGCCCAGCTTGTCGAGCAGCCGACCACGCTCGAACCCTTCGACCTTGTCAACCTCGACCACGAAGAGCGAGATGCCCTTGGCACCGGCATTGGGATCGGTCTTGGCCGCGACCACGATGAGCGAGCAGCCGTGCCCGTTTGAAATGAAGGTCTTCTGGCCGTTGATGACATAATGATCGCCGTCGCGGCGCGCCGTGGTCCGCATACCCTGAAGATCGGACCCGGCCCCCGGCTCGGTCATGGCGACGGCAAGCAAAGTCTCCCCGGCCACCGCCGGCGGCAGCCATTCGCGGCACTGCTCGGGCGTCGCATAATAATAGAGATAGGGCGCGACCACCGTCGTGTGCAGCGAATAGGCGAAGTTCAGCGCGTTCTTGCGCCCCTGCCGTTCCATGACGATCGCGTCGTAGCGGAAATCGAGCCCCGAGCCGCCATAGGCTTCCGGCACCGTTACCCCCAGGATTCCCGCCGCGCCCGCCTTGCGCCAGGTATCCTGCTCCACGAAGCCCTGCTCGCGCCAGCGGCGTTGCGCCGCGGGATCGGCATTCTCATCGAGAAAGCGGTCCACCATGTCCTCGAACATGCGGAGATCTTCGTCATCCATGAAGGCGGGGCGCGGAAGGTCGAACGCTGCCAAAGCTGTCAATCCTGTCTGCAGCCGGAGCGGCCGGCATCTGCAATAAAGTTGCGAGTTCAGTCGCTATAGCAAATGGCTCCGGCAGCAATTGCCTTCAGCTGCATTCAGACGTTGCGCGGCTTGCAAATGATACGGTGCCGGTCGTGGCAGGCCCGGTAAGCCGATAGGCCAACGCATAGGTTGCGGAGAGGCAAATGACCAACACATACGATGTAATTGTCGCGGGCTCGGGTTCGGCGGGCATGACTGCGGCCGTTCGCGCCGCCAGCAAGGGGCTGAAGGTCCTCGTTGTCGAGAAAGCGCACAGGATCGGCGGAACGTCGGCCACGTCGGGCGGCGTGACGTGGATCCCCAATCACGGCCTCGGCACGGATGACTCCCGCGAACAGGCGATCACCTACATCAACGCTGTCGCGAACGGTCCTGTTCGCCACGACCGCATTGACGCCTTCCTCGAAACGGGGCCGCAGATGATCGCCTTTCTCAAGGAGATCGGGATGCAGCCGACGCCCATGCCATGGCCCGACTATTTCCCCGAGGCGCCCGGCGCCCGCGCGGACCGTTCGGTGGTGTTCCCGAAATATGACGGTCGCCGCCTGGGATCGCTTTTCCCGCTCATTCGCGAACAGTTCACGCGGTTCAAGCTGATGAACCGCTATACGCTGGATTTCATGGAGGCGAACACGATTTCGACCCGTTCGCCCGGATGGAAGCGCGAAGTGGCAAAGGTCATCGGGCGCTACTGGGCGGACTTCAGCACCCGTCGTCGGGGCCGCCGCGACCGGCTTTTCAGCCTTGGTGCCGCGCTCATGGGCCCGCTCGTCGAGCACTATGTGGCGATCGGCGGCCAGTTTCGAGTCGGCTGGGGGGTCAAGAAGCTGCTGGTCGAGAATGATCGCGTCACGGGCGTGCTGGTCGAGCGATACGGCAAGCAGCAAACGCTTCACGCGCGTCACGGTGTCATCGTTTGCGCGGGCGGGTTCGAATGGAACCAGGAACTGCGCAACCGCTTCTTCACCGTTCCCGGCGACGCGCGCTTCAGCAGCACGCCGGAAGAGGCCAACCGGGGCGAAGTGCTCGAGGCCGGCATGGCGATTGGTGCCGCAACCGAGTTCACGGAGACCGGCTGGTGGGTGCCGACGATGTCGATCCCCCTGGACGAGGTCTCCAACTTCGAGGAGATCCATCAGGCAACATTCGATGTCGGCCGCCCCCACAGTGTCTGCATCAATCGCAACGGCGATCGCTTCGTCGATGAAGCGTGCGGCTATGACCGTTTCGGCGACGCCATGATGCAGGACCAGCTCAAGACGGGTGCCAACACGCCGTGCTGGCATGTGTTCGACGCGACCTATCGCTACAAGTTCACCGCAGGCGGCATCATGCCCACCGCGCTCATGCCCGACCGGAAAATCCCCGAAGCCTGGTGGGATCACTATATCTTCCGTGCGCCGAGCGTCCGCGAGCTCGCCGCCAAGATCGACGTCGACCCCGAGAAGCTCGAAGCCGTCGTCGCGCGCATGAACGACTATGCCCGCACCGGCATCGACCCTGAGTTCGGACGTGGCGGCAATGCCTATGACGTGAACTTCGGCGATCCGGCGCTGAAGCCCAATCCGTGCCTCGGCCGGATCGACAAGGCACCATTTTACGCGGTGCCGATCAACCTCGGCGACCTCGGCACAAAGGGCGGGCTGAAATGCGACGCGGCAGCACGGGTGCTAGACGGGTCCGACCGGCCGATCCCGGGCCTTTACGCTGCGGGCAACGCGTCCGGTTCGCCTTTCGGCAACGCCTATCCCGGCGCGGGCGGCACCATCGGTCCGGCGATGGTGTTCGGCTTCATCGCTGCCGACATGGTGGCGGCAGAGGCGAGCGGCGCTCTGGGACAATTCACGCATAATTCGCAGACCGCCCCGTTGTCGGCCTGAGCACACAACCCCTGAAGGAGATTCTATGAACCGTTTGAAAGACAAGGTCGCGATCATCACCGGCGCCGCGCGCGGCCAGGGTGAGGCGACCGCGCGCCTGTTCGCTGCGGAAGGATGCTCGGTCGTCCTGACGGACGTCCTCGATGCCGAAGGCGAGGCGGTCGCCGCCGACATCGGCGAACGGGCGGTATTCGTTCACCAGGATGTGTCAAACGAAGCCGACTGGGCACAGGTCGTGGAGACTGCCGTTTCAACCTTCGGCAAGATCGACATCCTCGTCAACAATGCCGCGATCACGCACTATGGACCGATCGAGGAAACCAGCCTGGCGGATTTCCAGCGCCTTCTGTCGATCAATCTGATTGGTCAGTTTCTCGGCATCAAGGCGGTCCTTCCGCGCATGAAGCAGGGGAGGCAGGGTTCGATCGTGAACATATCGTCGGTAAACGGGCTGCGCGGCACGAATGGCATGAGCACGTACGATGCCTGCAAATGGGGCGTGCGCGGCATGACGAAGGCCATCGCGCTGGAAGCGGCACCCTATAACGTACGGGTCAATTCCGTACATCCCGGCGCAATCAACACGCCGATGCTGAACCCGACCGGTTCGACCAACACCAAGCCTATCGCGACCGGCCTGGGCATTCCGTTTGGGCGCGTGGGCGAGGCGCCCGAGGTTGCCGCTGCCAGCCTGTTCCTCGCAACCGACGAAGCATCCTATGTCAGCGGCGCGGAGCTTACAGTGGACGGTGCCTGGACCTCGGGACTGAACACCAACATCGACAGCATGGATTGAATCACCGTGACTCACCCTCCGGCCTGTGTCCGCAGGCAGGAGGGTGGGCAGCGGCTGAAGTCAGAGCGTGTAGCCGCCGTCGGCGATGAGGCTCTGGCCGGTGAAGTAGCTCGACCGGTCGGAGGCGAAGAACGCTGCTGCCTCGCCGATATCCTGAGCGGTGCCGAAACGGCGCAGCGGGATGGACTTGCGGAAATTCTCCCAGAACTCGGGAGTCCAGCGCTCCGCCATATATTGCTCGCCAAGACCGGAGTTCATCGCGCCCGGTGCGACTGTGTTGGCGCGGATGCCGTATTTCCCCTCCTCCTTGGCGATGCCCCTGCACAGCGCCTCGATTGCTGCCTTGGGAGCCGCCGAAATCGTGTCACCCACGATGACGCGCGTGTTCGCCATGGAGGTCACCGCGACGATGCTGCCCCCGCCCTGGCTGCGGAACATCGGCAGGATGACGGAGAGCATGCGGGTGAAGCCGATGGTTTCCGCCTCGAAGACATCGCGCCACTGCGTTTCGGTGATCTGAGAAATATACGGCTGGTCGATGGCAATTCCGGCCGAATAGACCGCACAGCCGATCGGGCCGCATGCCCCGGCAACCTCTTCGATCGCCGCGCGCACCGACCCCAGGTCGGTCGTGTCACATTGGACCGGATAGCCACGGCAGGTGGCCGGCAGTTCGGCGGCGACCGCCTCGGCGCGTTCGCGGCCGCTGTGATAGAGGATCCCCACCGCCGGCCATTCGCGCGCCAGCGCCCGGACGCAGCCAGCGCCAAGCCCGCCCGAACCGCCGAAGACGATCGCGCTCTTCTGTTTCACATCTGTCATGTCGTGTTGTCCTCAGGCCCTGATGGTGCTGCCGCCGTCGACCTTGAGTTCGAGACCGGTGGTGAACGCCGATTCATCCGACGCCAGCCACAGCGCGGCTGCCGCAACCTCCTCAGGCTTGCCGATGCGGCCGAGCGGATGGATTTTTGCGAACAGCGCATAGGCCTTGTCGCGTTCCATGCCAGTGCGACGCAGTTCCTCCTCGAACATCTCGGTCTCGGTCCCGCCGGGAATGACCGCATTGACGCGGATGGGTAGCTTCTGCGCCGCGCATTCCAGCGCAAGCACGCGGGTCAGCGCGTTCAGCGCCGCCTTGCTGATGCTGTAAGCCGCAAAGCCTGGCGTGACCCGGATGCCAAAGGCCGAGGAGATGTTGACGATGCTGCCCGGCGCTCCGTCGCGCTTCATGAGGCCGATCGCCGCCCGGCAGCCCATGAAGGGGCCGCGCAGATTGACGTCCATATGCTGGTTCCACACGGCGTCGTCGGTATCGACCAGATTGGCGCCAATCGTGACGCCGGCGCAGTTGACGAGGACGTTCAGCCGTCCCCAGTGCGCATCCACCTTGGCGATGGCGTCGTGCCACTGCGCGTCGCTGCTGGTGTCGAGCGCGATGGGCAGGACATCGCCATCGAGTTGCGCGGCGGCGGCGGCGGCCTGTTCCTCCCGGCGAGCGGCCAGCGCAACCGATGCGCCCTCCTCGACAAAGCGGCGGGCGATGGCGAAGCCGATGCCCTTGGCGGCGCCAGTGACCAGGGCGACTTTTCCTGTGAGTCTCTTCATTGGCTCTCTCTCCTTAATCGGGCGAGAAAAGCGACCTCGACCATCGGCTGTCGCGACGAACTTCGCCGGAATCAGTCCGGTGCATGTTAGAATGCGCCTCTGGTCAAGGCCGGCGCTGTCTTCCCTGCCCGCCCGCAGCTATCATGGCCCCCGGGCCATTAGCATGGAGCAGCAATGGAATATCAGACACTGGCGTTGAGCGTGGCAGACGGCGTCGCCGAAATCAGGTTCACGCGCCCCGACCTGCTCAACCGCTTCGACATGCCCGCGCATATCGAGTTCGCGGCCGCGATCGGGGAAGTATCCCGGCGCGTTCCCGAAGTACGGGCACTCGTTCTGTCGGCAGAGGGCCGTGCCTTTTCGGCGGGCGGCGATTTCGACGAGATGCTCGAAGCCCATGCCAGCCAGGCCGTCCGTGACGACATGGTGAAATACGCGAAGCTTGTGTTCAACGGGCTCGTCGACCTGCACATCCCGGTCGTCTCCGCGATCCAGGGCGCCGCCATCGGCCTGGGCGCCACGATCGCCACGCTGTCCGACATCGTCGTCGCCTGGAAGGGCGCGAAGATCGCCGACACGCATGTCAACGTAGGACTGGCCGCAGGTGATGGCGGCATCATCAGCTGGTCGCAGTCGATCGGCATCAACCGCGCCAAGCGCTATCTTCTCACCGGCGACATCATCACCGGCGAGCAGGCCTTTCACTGGGGCCTTGTCACCGAGCTGGTCGACACCCCCGAGGAAACCGCACCGCGCGCGCGCGATCTGGCGGCGCGGATCGCCGCGATGGCGCCGGGCGGCACCACCGGTACCAAGCGCGCCTTCGCGCGGATCACCAATCTGATCGCCGCGCAGGCGCTCAGTGTCGGACTGGAATATGAGATGGAGGCGATGGCCAGCCCTGACCTGCCCGCCACGATCGAGAAACTGCGCGCGAAATAAGTTTGGCAGCCGCCCCGGAAACGGGTGCGGCCTTGTTGAAGACCGGAGAGGCCCTGAATGACCTACACGCATGTCCATACGCCGCTGCAGATCGGCCGGACCACGATCAAGAACCGTATCTTCAGGCCGGCGCACGCCACGATTCTGGGCAAGGGAGGGATGAGCGACGCGCTGATCGCCTATCATGAAGCGCGTGCGCGCGGCGGCGCGGGCCTGTCGATCGTGGAAGTGGGCTCGGTCCACCCCACCAGCCCGCTTGCGATCGACCTGTGGAAGGCCGAACTGGAGCCCGGCTATCGCAAGCTCGGCGACATGGGCCGCAAGTACGACATGAAGATCTTCCAGCAGCTCTGGCATGCCGGCCATCATGGCATGCCGCGCGACGGCGGCCCGCCCTGGGGCGTCAGTGCCACACCGAGCGTGGAAGTCGGCATCGTGCCGATCGAGATGACGAAGGCGATGATCGCCGAGATCATCGAGGCCTATGCCACTGCCGCCCGCCGGATGGAGGCCTGGGGACTGGACGGCGTCGATGTCCATTGCGCGCACGGCTATCTGCCGGGGCAGTTCCTGTCCGCCAACACCAATCTGCGCACCGACGAATATGGCGGTGAGACGATCCACGAACGAGCGCGCTTCGTAATCGAGCTGATGGAAGCAGTCCGCAGCGCGGTGTCGCGGGACTTTGTCGTCGGCGTGCGCCTCGCGCCCGACCTGACGGTCAACGGCGTCGACGAGGACCAGAATCTCGCCATCGCCCATATTCTCGAAGAACGCGGCCTTACGGACTATATCAATGTCTCGGTCGGCAACTACAACAGCTACACCAAGATGGTCGGCGGCATGCATGAACCTGTCGGCTACGAACTGCCGACCAGCATCCCGATCACCCGCAAGGTCAAGCTCCCGACCATGGTCGTGGGCCGCTTCCGCACGCTGGAGGAATGCGATCAGGTGATCCGTGCCGGCGACGGCGACATGGTGGGTCTGGTGCGTGCAATGATCGCCGACCCCGATCTGGTCACCAAGAGCCTCGCCGGAAAGGCCGATCAGGTGCGCCCCTGCATCGGCTGCAATCAGGCCTGCGTCGCTCAGGTCTCGACCGAGCACGGCCATCTCGAATGCGCGGTCAATCCCGGCAACGGCCACGAACTCTATCGCGGCGATGCGCATCTCACCCTGGCGCCCGAACCCAAGAACGTGCTGGTCGTCGGCGGCGGTCCCGCCGGCCTCGAAGCCGCACGCGTCGCGGCGCTGCGCGGCCACAAGGTGACGCTCGCCGAAGCCAGCCCGGTCCTCGGCGGCACCCTCCGCGCCGCGGCCAAGGCACCGACGCGCCACGGCATGATCGACATCGCCACCTGGCTGGAGGCCGAGGTCTTCCGCCTTGGCGTCGATGTGCAGCTTTCGACATATATGGACGTCGATGATGTGACGGCGAGCGGTGCTGAGGCGGTCATCGTGGCCACAGGGTCGTTCCCGCGCATGGACGGCGTACAGCATTCGCATCCCGGCCAGCCGATCCGCAACTTCGACCGGCGCAACGTCATCTCCGCCTTCGACCTGTTCATGCAGCCGCCCGCCGACCTCGGCAAGACAGCAGTCGTCATCGACGATGTCGGCCATTACGAGGGCCTTGCGGCGACCGAACATCTGATCAACGCCGGGCTGGCGGTTACCTATGTGACGCGGCTGCGCATGTTCGCGCAGGCGGCGCAGGCACCGCTGATGGTCGAGCCGTTCCTGACCCGCATGCGCGGCAAACCGTTCGACTATCTGATCCGCCACCGCGCAGTCGAATTCACCGACAACGAAGTGCTGGTCAGCCCGACGCACTTTACCGACGACGCGGACGTGCGCCGCCTCCCCGCGGACACCGTGGTTTTCGTGTCGGCGAATGCGCCGAACCGCGATCTCTACACGGCGCTCACCGACCGCAACACCGATGTGCGAGTGATCGGCGACGCAAATTCGCCGCGCTTCCTCCAGACGGCCATCCGCGAAGGCCATCTGGCCGGCGCCTCACTGTAAGGATCGGACATCGTGGGTATTCTCGACGGAAAGGTAGCCATCGTCCTCGGCGCTTCGGCGCCCGGGGGATCGGGGGCAGCAATCGCCCGCCGGTTTGCCCAGGAGGGCGCGAAACTGGTGGTCGGCGCTCGGAGCGAAGGTCCCTTGCAGGAGCTGGCGCGGGAGACCGGCGGCATCGCAATGCGATGCGATGTCGCCGACGATAAGGATGTGGCAGCCTTCGTCGCGAAGGCCGTCGATAGCTTTGGTCGGCTCGATGTCGCGGTCAACGCGGCCGGCCTGCCGATGGGCGGCACGATCGCCCACTCCCCGGTGGACGACGCACGGGCCGCGATGGAGGTGAACTACTTCGGTTGCCTGCATTTTATCCGCCACAGCGCCGAGGCGATGAAAGACGGCGGCTCGATCATCCTGTTCTCGTCGATGGCAGCGGCGCAGCCGATGGAGTTCGTTTATTCCTATGGCTGCGCCAAGGCAGCGACCGATTGCCTCGTGCGGTATGCGGCGATCGAATATGGCCCGAAGGGGATCAAGGTCAATTCGATCCAGCCCGGACCGATCCGCAGCGATATGGCCTCCGGGCTCTGGGCGGTCGAAGGGATGGAAGCGACCTATACCCGCGAAATTCCGCTACGGCGCATCGGCGAGACCGCCGACTATGCGGATGCCGCGCTCTGGCTTGCCGGGCCGTCCTTCGTGAGCGGTCTCAATCTTCCGGTCAGTGGCGGCAATCAGTTGACCCGGATGCCGTACCTCACCGAACGCCCCGACATGACCGGTCCCGACCCGACCAATGCGGCCTGACGGACAGACAAGGAAGTAACGAATGACGATTGGTTCGGAAGTACTCGCGCTCGCGGGCAAGCGCGCGCTTGTGGTCGGCGGCTCCAGCGGCATCGGCAACGGCATCGCCCAGCTCTTCAGGGGCCAGGGCGCCGAGGTGCGGGTCTGGGGCACGCGCGCATCCGCCGCCGACTATGCGGACGAAAAGGGTTCGGACCTGACCGGCCTCGACTATGAACGGATCGATGTGTCCGATCCTGCGGCGATCGACGGTGCCGCCGACTTCCCCGAGGGTCTCGACATTCTCGTCCTTGCGCAAGGCGCGGTCGTCTATCGTCGCAAGGAATTCGAGATCGACACCTTCCGCCGGGTCGTGGACATCAACCTCGTCAGCGTGATGCACTGCTGCACGCGCTTCTACCCGGCCATACGCGAGCGCCAGGGCTCGATCATCGTCATCAGTTCGATCGGAGCGTATAAGTCGGTGATCGGCAACCCGGCCTATGCCGCGTCGAAGGCCGGCGTTGTCGGCCTCACCCGCACGCTGGGTGATGCCTGGGGGCGCGAGGGCGTCCGGGTCAACGGCATTGCTCCGGGCATGATCGCCACCAAGATGACGGCCGTGACCACCGAGAATCCCGATCGCCTGAAGGCGGCGATCGACACGATCTCGCTCGGCCGCCTCGGCCTGCCTGAGGACGTTGCATCGACCGCGCTTTTCCTCGTGTCGCCGCTGGCCAGCTATATCACCGGACAGACGATCGTCGTCGATGGCGGTCGCAGCCTGTGATGAGGGCGGCGGTCTTCAACGGCGCGGGCAAGCCGCTCGTCATCGAGGACCGCCCCATCCCCGAACCCGGCCCCGGTCAGGCGCTGATCGCGGTGCGCCGCTGCGGCATCTGCGGGTCCGATCTCGCGATGACGGCGTGCGACAGTCCGGTGACCTTCGCGACCGGCTGCGTGCCCGGACACGAATATGCCGGGACCGTCGCCGCACTGGGCAAAGACGTGACGAACCTCAGCATCGGCGATGCGGTCAGCGCGTTTCCGGTGGCGGGCTGCGGCTCCTGCGATGCCTGCCGCGCGGGCGATCCCTATGGCTGTTCGGCCTGCACCTATCTCATGGGTGGCTTCGGTGAATATGCGCTGGCTCCCGCCGAGCTTTGTGTCCGCCTGCCGCAGACCCTGACGCTGGCTGACGGTGCGCTGGTCGAGCCGCTGGCGTGCGGTGCTCAGGCGGTCCGTCTCGCCGGCGTCGGTCCCTCGTCGCGCGTCCTCGTGCTCGGCGTCGGCCCCATCGGGCTTGCAGCGATCTGGTGGGCGGCGCGAGCGGGATGCCGACAGATCGTCGCTGCCGCGCCGTCGCAGCGCCGGGCGGAGCTGGCGCTCGCCATGGGAGCCCATGCCTTCGTCGCGCTCGACGACCAGTTTGCGCAGGGCCTTTCGGATGCATTGGGGGGCAATGCCCCGGACATTGTCTTCGAAGGCGCGGGCAAGCCGGGCGCGATCGCCACCGCACTGGAGCATGTCGGCAACCGCGGCACGGTGGTTTCGAGCGGCATGTGCCTGTCCCAGGACAGCTTCATGCCCGGCTTTGCGATGATGAAGCAGGTGCGGCTTCAGTTCAGCATGGCCTATCTTGCGCAGGATTTCCGCGATTCCGTCGCTGCGCTCGACGCCGGCCATGTCGAACCCCGCGCCATGGTGACTCGGACAATCGCGCTGGACCGCCTTCCCGCAACGATCGAGGCGCTGCGTTCGCCCGGCGACGATTGCAAGGTCCTGGTGGAGCTCGCCGGGTGATAGCAGACAAGGGCAACGGCAGGCCGTGACCCGGCAGGGCGACTTCGCTCAGGCGTCCGAGGCGACGGACGACCGGGTCGTCCTGACGATCACCGATCACGTTGCCGAGGTGTGTCTCAACCGGCCCCAAAAGCTCAATGCTCTCGATCGTGCGATGTTCGAGCGCCTCAACCGGATCATCGCGCAATTGCAGGAGGCTTGCGAGGTGCGTGCGGTGGTGCTGCACGGCGCGGGTCGCGCCTTCTGCGCGGGGCTGGACCTGGCGGCGCTGCAAAATGGCGGCGCTGGCTTCGACCTCATGGCGCGGGCAGCCGGCGATGCCAATGTGGTCCAGCAGGCCGCCTGGGGCTGGCGCACCCTCCCCGTCCCGGTCATTGCCGCCGTCCAGGGCGTGGCATTCGGCGGCGGGCTGCAGATTCTGTCGGGCGCCGACATCCGCATCGGCGGCGAGAACGCGCGTCTTTCCATTCGCGAGATCAACTGGGGGCTCGTCCCCGACATGGCGGGCATGGCGCTGTGGCGCGGCTGCGTGCGCGACGACATATTGCGCGAGTTGATGCTGACAGGGCGGGAGATCTCCGGCGTGGAAGCGCAACAGGCCGGCTTGCTGACGGTCATTGCCACTGATCCGCTCGAACGGGCGCGCGCACTCGCGGCGACGATCGCCCAGCATAGCCCTGACGCCGTTCGTGCCGCCAAAAAGCTCGCCAATCTCGCCACGTCGGGAGCGGAAGCTCGCGATCTGCTTCTGGCTGAGAGCGTGGCGCAGCAGGCGCTCAAGGGAGCCCCGAACCAGCGAGAGGCCGTACTTGCGTTCATGGAACGACGGCCTCCAGCGTTCACCGATCAACACCAAGAACCATAACGGAGCGAGAGAATGGCTGATCAAGACCGCAGTTTGCCGGTGCCACGCGCCTTTACCGATGTGACCGCGGAGTGGCTGACGGGCGTACTCGCGCCGCTCCATCCGGGGACGGAGGTCATTTCCGCCAGCGTCGACCCGCATATGGGGCACAAGCCCAACAAGGCACGGGTCCACCTGACGTACAACGAGGCGGGCGAAAAGGCCGGACTGCCGCCGACGCTGGTCGTGAAGGGCACGTTCAACGGCACCACCTCTCGCGGGGCGATCATCGACTTCTCGAACATGGCTGAGCTCGTCTCCTATCGCGACATCGTGCCGCATCTGGAGATCAACGCCCCCAAGCTCATTTACCAGAATTGGGAAGCAGAGCCGTCGGAGAGCGTGGTCCTGCTGTTCGAGGACATGGCCGATCGCGGCATTTCCTATTTCCCGAACGGCTTCGCGACGCTGAACTACGGGCAGGCGGCGCGAATCCTGAAGGCGATGGCGCGGTTCCAGGCCCAATCATGGAACAGCCCTGATTTCGCGGACGGCGGGCGCTGGGGACCGGGCACGGGCGCGGGCGAAAACGCGCGGCTGATCCGCGAGCTTTATTTCGACATCCTCCCACGCTCCGAACATTGGGCGAGTTCGGTCACGAGCCCGCGCGGCGCGGCAATGCCGCGCCTGCTGCGCGATGCCGACCGCATGGAACGCGGCTGGCAGCGGCTGGTCGAGATGCTGTCCGGCCACGGCAACGTCATCGTTCATGGCGACGAGCATCTCGGCAATCTGGGGATGGAGCCGGACGGTACGCCCATCCTGTACGATTTTCTCGCACGGGGCGAGCCGTGGCCGCTGGGCCTCGTTCGCTTCCTCATCCCCACGCTCGACACGCTCGACCGCCGCGCCTGGGAAAGGTCGCTGCTCGCCGGATATCTCGATGACCTGCGCCGATTCGGTGCCGACGCGCCGTCGTTCGAGGAAGCGTGGCTCGCCTACCGCGCCGCCGCGATTTGCCCGCTGATGATCTGGCTGAATAATTCGAGCAGTTGGCAGCCCGAGGCGACCAACACCGCCAACGCGGCACGATCCGCAATCGCCGTACTGGACCACGACTCGTTCGGCCTGCTGGGACTTTAGGAGATGGCGGTCATGATCCCCACGCGCGCCCTCGGCGATACCGGCCTTCAACTTTCTACGCTCGGTCTGGGTGGCACCGGCCTGGCGAACCTCTATGCCACCGTCGCGGACGAAGAGGCAGCCCGACTGGTCGAAGGCGCGCAGACGCTCGGCGTCAGCTTTTTCGACACCGCGCCCTGCTACGGGGTCGGGCTGAGCGAGCAGCGGCTGGGCGCGATCCTGCCGCGCCTTCCGCGTGACAGCTTCGTGCTGTCGACGAAGGTCGGCTACGACCTCGTCGCACCCGACGAGGGGCAGGATGTCGGCCCGTCGCTGTTCGTCGACTCGCCCCGCCTCGTGACCCGCTATGACTTCACCTACGACGCAGCGATGCGGTCGATCGAAGGCAGCCTGAAACGGCTGGGGATCGACAGGGTGGACATGGTCGCGATCCACGATCCGGACCAGACGGCGGGTGCCGATCCCACCGCAGATCCTTATGCTGGCTCGCTGTTCGCCGAAGCCATGGCGGGTGCCTATCGCGCGCTTGACGAGCTGCGGGCGCAGAACGTCATCCGCGCCGTCGGCGTCGGCATGAACCAGTGGCAGATGCTGGTCGACTTCGCGCGCGAGGGCGACTTCGACTATTTTCTTTGCGCCGGTCGCTACAATCTGCTGCGCGCCGACGCTGGCGATGTGCTGATGCCGCTCTGCGCCGAAAAAGGCATCAGCGTGATCATCGGCGGTCCCTACAGCTCCGGTATCCTCGCGAGCGGGGCGGTCGAGGGCGCGATGTTCGACTATGCACCCGCATCGCCCGAGGTGCTGGCACGCGTCCGCTCGATCGAGGATCTGTGCCGCGATTTCGGCATCTCGCTACGTGCCGCCGCACTGCAATATCCGCTGCGCCATCCCGCGGTCGCGAGCGTGATACCCGGCGCGCGATCGCTGGACGAGCTGCGTCAGAATGCTTCGGCGCTGACGGAACACGTCCCGGAAGCGTTCTGGACAACTGCGATCGAACGCCGCCTGATCGATGCGCAGGAGCCAGGGTCATGACTCAGGAGAATGGCGTAAAGGCGAACGGTCGCACGCTCGGCGTCCATCATGTCGCGATGGCGACGACCGATCTCGACACCATGCAACGCTTCTATTGCGAGATGTTCGACATGCGGCCGCTGGCAAGCGGCGAGTGGGAGAACGTTCCCGAATATGACGCGATGGTGGGGCTTGACCGATCATCCGCGCGCTTTGTGCTGCTCGGCGGCGCCAATCTCGCGCTGGAGCTGTTCCAGTATCTGACCCCTGCCCCCGGCCCTGCCGAGGCCGACAGGCCTGTGAACAGGCCCGGCATCACGCATCTGTGTTTCGCCGTCGCCGACATCGACGCGGAGTATGAGCGGCTGAGCCGCGCGGGCGTCCGCTTCCACGCGCCGCCGAGTGGCGATAGCCCGATCCGGGCTACCTATGGCCGAGACCCCGAAGGCAATGTGTTCGAGCTGCTCGAATTTCGCGGGGATACGCCCTTCGACTACGCGCCCACCTCGCCGGGGTGGAGAGAACAATAACCGGGCAAATCACCGCGTCCACAACCTGGGAGAAAAGCATGTCAAGACTGGAAGGAAAGAGCGCCCTTGTCACCGGAGCATCGCGCGGGATCGGACGGGCTATCGCCACGAGGCTTGCGGCGGACGGAGCCGTTGTCGCCGTCCACTACGGCCAGCGCCGCGACGATGCCGACGAAACGGTCCGAATGATCGTGACCGCGGGCGGCGCGGCTTTTGCTGTCGGTGCCGACGTGACGCAGCCCGATGCGATTGAGGCCCTGTTCCCGGAATTGACGGCAGAACTGGCCGCGAGGGGCCATGACGCCATCGACGTCCTCGTCAACAACGCCGGGATCGGCGGCGGCGGCAACATCGCGACGGTGACCGGATCGGACTTCGACCGGCTGTTCGCGACCAACGTCAAAGGTCCGTTCCTCGTCACCCAGCAGGCCCTGCCCCATCTGCGCGACGGCGGGCGGGTCATCAACATCAGTTCGATGGTGTCGCTCGCCGCCTATCCGGGCTCGATCGCCTATGCCATGACCAAGGCGGCGGTGAATTCGTTCACGGTCGCGCTTGCGGCCGACCTTGCCAAGCGCGGCATCACGGTCAACGCCGTGGCGCCGGGTGCCACCGCGACCGACTTCATCGCCCCGCTGCTGGCCGACGAAAAGCTGGCCGCATACTACGCCAAAGCGGCGGCCCTGAACCGCATCGGCGAGCCAACGGACATCGCGAGCGTCGTCGCGTTTCTCGCCTCGGCGGATGGCGGATGGATGACCGGTCAGATCCTCCAGGCAAGCGGCGGAATGCATTTATAGGACCGCAAGAGGCGGCGCTGATCGCCGCACGATTGCCGGGCAAGTGTCATGTCATTCCTGGTCAATAGCGCGCAGGAAACGTGCGGCAATTGCGTTGCACTCGCGCATGTCGGGCGTAACCTCGGTGATAATCTGCCAAGCACCACTGAGAGGATATGGTCATGACGAGCACGCAAAATGCGGTCATCATCGAGGCGGCCGTGTCGCTGGAGAAAGCGAGCGGCATAGAGATATTGGTCGACGGAGCCACCGCCCCAGGGGACACCGGTATTGCCAAGGGAAGTCTGTACGGCCCGACGCTTGCCGGGGCGCGCGCCTCGCTCGATGCTGGTGCCAGCATCATCCACCATCATCAGGACATCGACCTGCCGATGGCCGATCAGGTCGCTCAAGTCGTGCGGATCAACCGCGAAATCCTTTCCAGCCACCCGCACGCCCTGATCTATCCGGCTCCGCTGCTGACCGGCACGACCCACGAAGAGGTGCATCAGCATTATCCCGCCCTCGCCGAGGCCGGAAGCCTGACCATGATTGCGGTCGAACTCGGCAAAACCGTTTTCGCGGTCATGGACGATACAGGTCTGCCCAGTAATAGCTGGGTCAACGGCCAGACATATGCCGAGGCGCACGACCTGGTGATGTTCGCAAACACCCATCAGGTGCCGCTGGCCCTGGGCATTTACACGCCGGCCATGTGCTACTGGATTCGGGCCTATTCCGAACGCGGCCTGCTGCCCAAGGGTACGATTGTGAAAATCTGGTTCGGCGGGCGCTACAAGGTCTGGACGAACCGCGAACCGACTGTGCGCAATGCCCTTGCTCCAACGGTCAAGGCGCTCGACGCATATCTCGAGGCACTCGAAGGCGTCGACCTACCCTGGCTGATCGCGACCCAGGGGGACAATGTGCTGGAAACACCAGTGGCGCGCTATGCCCTTGAAAAAGGGGGACATATACGCGTCGGCGAGGAAGACGTCAGCGGCACCACCGACCTGTCGAACCGCGAGCTCGTCGAAGCCGCTATCGCGATGGCACGTTCGGTGGGGCGCCCAGTGGCCAGCGGGGCTCAGACTCGGCGGCTCCTCGGCGTCCCCGAACGCGAACCCCAGGTGGCATGACCAGCCTGCCGGGTTTGAACGCAGGCATTGAACCAGCGACGACGCGTGCACGCCTGCACATCGGGGCAGTTTCGGCCGCGCGCTCTTGCCTGACGGGGGAGCGGGATGTGCCCACACCGGAGGTGCCCTACGAGGCCGGTTACAGATAGCGCGTCAGGGCGCACACCATCGCCTGACCGGAGAGCAGGAGAGAACGACATGGCAACGGCAGCGGAAGCCACCATCGACGACATCGCGACCCGGGAGGCAATCTCCTTTTGCAGGATCTGCTCTGGCGGCTGCGGCGTCGTGCTGACGATCGACGCGAATGAGCGAATCGTCGGAGTCCGGGGCGATAAGGACAGCCCCCTCACACGTGGCTATGCCTGCTTCAAGGGGCGCCAGCCCGAAGCTTCGCACCACGGTCCCGAGCGCTTGCTGCGCCCACGCAAGCGCATGCCCGACGGCTCCTATGTCGAGATCTCGTCCGAACAGGCGCTCGACGAAATCGCGGCAAAGCTCGGCCCTATTCTCGACCGGCACGGCAAGGACGCGATGGCGATCTTCCTCGGCAATGGCGGCATGTTCAACATCGCCGGCTTCTACATGCTGCCGAGCTTCCTCGGCGCATTCGGTTCCGATCAATATTTCTCGACACTGACCATCGACCAGTCGGGCAAGATCGTCACCATGGGCCGGCTCGGCCATTGGGGCGCAGGCTATCCGCATCTGGACGACATGGATGTCGCACTGTTCTTCGGTGCCAACCCGCTCGTCAGCCACGGTTCGCTCGGCTTCCTTCAGGAAGACCCGGTGCGCAGCCTCAAGCGCGCGCGGGAACGCGGGCTGAAGCTGATCACCATCGATCCACGCATGTCCGAGACGGGCCATTTCGCCGACATCGCGCTGCAGCCCTATCCCGGCCAGGACGCGGCGATCGCGGGCGGGCTGATCCGCCTCATCCTTGAGGAGGGATGGGAAGACAAGGACTTCTGCGATCGCTGGGTCGGCGCGGCGCACATGACCGCACTGCGCGAAGCGGTCGAGCCGCTGACGGAAGGCTTTGTCGAACAGCGCGCCGGACTGGACCCCGGCTCACTGCGCCGTGTGGCGGAGATGTTCGCGCGCGATTCGCGGACCGGCAGCGTGACCTCGGCGACCGGTCCGTCGATGTCGCCTTACTCGAACCTCGCCTTCCACCTGATCGAGACGCTGAACATCATCTGCGGCCGCTATCTGCGCGAAGGGGAGCGGGTGCATCAGGTCAACGGCATGGGGCCGAGCGGCCCACTGAAAGCACAGGCATTCTCCCCTACGCGCTTCTGGGAAGCATCGGGTGAAAGCCGCATTCGCGGCGCGCGCAAGCTGTTTCAGGATCGCTGTACGGCCACGCTGGCCGACGAGATACTGACGCCGGGCGAAGGCCAGATTCGCGCGCTGCTCATCGACGGCGGCGATCCCATGACGTCCTGGCCCGACCAGCAGAAGACGGCGCGGGCGCTGGCCTCGCTCGACCTTCTGGTCTGCATCGATCCCTGGCCCACGCCGACGACGAGCTTCGCCCACTATATCCTGCCGCCGCTGATGCAGTATGAGCGCGCCGACCTGCCGATGTACCTGCCGGGATTCGCCAATTGGGCGGGCACCTGGTCGCAATATACCCCGCCGGTGATCGCGCCGCCCAAGGGCTCGGATTTGGTCGAGGACTGGTACGTGTTCTGGGGCCTCGCCAAGCGCCTTGGGCGGACCATCACCTACAATGGCGTACGACCGCTCGACATGGAGAACCGGCCGACCACCGACGAGCTGCTCGACCTCGTTCTCCACGGCGCGCCGCACAATCTCGAGGCGCTCAAGGACAACCCGCACGGTTTCCATGCCGAGATCGAACAGCAGACGGTGCTGCCCGCCGACCCCGACGCGGACGGCAAGTTCGATCCCATGCCGGCCGACGTCGCCGACGAACTGCGGCGTTTCCTTGCCGAAGGCGGCGCGCCCGGTCAGTGGCGACGCGACGGGCGCAGCTTTACCCATCTGCTCTCCACACGGCGGATGCGCGACCTGTTCAACTCCAACGGCCGCTTCGTGGGAACGGTGCGAAAGCGCACCCCCTTCAACCCCGCCTTCCTTCACCCTGACGAGCTGGCGGCGCTCGGCATCGCGCCCGGCGACAAGGTCGAAATCGAATCCGCGCATGGCCGCGTCGCCGCGATCGTCGAGGCGGACCCCGATCTACGCCCTGGTGTCATAGCGCTCGCGCATGGCTGGGGCGACCCGCCCGGCAGCAACGCCGATGTCGAGCAGAGCGGAACCGCGGTCAACCGGCTCATCGACACTGACCGGAACTATGAGGCGGTCAACGCGATGCCCCATATGTCGTCAATCCCGGTGAACATCCTGCCGCTGCGGTGATGAGCGACGTCGATACGATCGTCGCGCGCGCCGCACGCGACAGGCCGCTGCCTGCCTCCACCAGTTGGCGCGAGGGCCTGACCCGCTTCCTGGCCGATCTCGCCCGGTCGCGCACGCTGGCACCAGGTGCGGGCGTCGCGATTGAGAAGTTCGCGGTAGCAACCCTGCGCGCGCGCTTCGCCGTGGAAAACTGGCTCGCCGAGAACGCCGAAGCCGCCGCCGCTCCGATCGACCGACCTCTGTTCATCCTCGGCATGCCGCGCGCCGGCACGACCCTGCTGCTCAACCTGCTGCGCTTCGACCCGCAACGGCGCGTCTACTGGCATTGGGAGGGCAATCGGGAGATCCCTCCGGCCCGGACCGAACATCTCCATGACGATCCACGTATTGCGGCGCGCGTCGCCGAGGTGGATGCGATGCTTGAAAGCGGAGCATTGCCGCGCAACCATCACGTTGAACTCGGTGATGAACCCACCGAGTGCAACTGGATCCTCGGGCAGGACTTCAAGGCCTATCCCTGGCTCGTTCAGACCATCGTTCCCGACTATTTCGAATGGCTGATGCACGAAGCCGACATGGTCGCCGCCTATCGCTATCATGCTCAGGTGCTGCGCGTGTTGCAAAGCGCGGCGCCCGGGCGGTGGACTCTCAAATTCCCGTCACACGCCATGGCGCTCCCGGCCTTGCTGGAGGTCTATCCCGACGCCCGGATCGTTATGACCCACCGCGATCCGATCAAGCCGGTGGCGTCGAGCTGCAGCCTCGTCGAACAAATCCTGTCGCTCCAGAACGAAAGCGTCGCCCGCCAGGCGGTCGGGTACCAGACCCTGACCCTCAACCTGCTCGGCGCGCAACGGATGATGGCTGCGCGCGATGCAAACCCGTCGATCGCGTTTCACGACATCCATTACAAGGCGTTCGTCCGCGATCCCTTGTCGACGATCCGGGCACTCTACGCCTTCGAGGGCATGACGCTCGCCCCGGAAGTCGAGGCGAAGATGCAGGCGGCGCTCGACCGGCAACAGGCGGAACGCGAGGCGTCGGGTGCGCACCGCTACCGGCTCGACGACTACGGCCTCGACGGAGAGGGCGTCCGCCGCGCCTTCGGGGATTACATTCAACGCTTCGGCATCGAACCGGAAAGGGACTGAGCCCTTGCAACGCTATCTGCCCGAATATCAGCCGCGCGACATCGACATCGTCGACTATCACGAGTTCACGCTGCCCGGCTGTCCGGCCCGTTTCCGGGGACCGGGCATCGATCCGCACGCGGCCGCGCCGGGGTCGTTCTTCACCTGTCTCGGCGCGGCCCAGACCTATGGCTGCTTCGTCGAGCCCGCCTATCCCGAGCTGCTCGCCGAGCGAACGGGGCTCTCGTCGCTCAATCTCGCCGTGGGGGGCGCCGGACCCGGCTTCTATCTGCAATATCCGGCGCTGATCGACGCGATGAACCGCGGCAGCTTCGTTGTCCTGCAATGCATGGCCGCACGCCACGAAAGCAACAGCCGGTTCGAGGCCGATGGCTATGTCGAGTTCGTGAAGGACCGCATCAAGGGCGACAGCGTCGATTCGGGTACGGCGTGGCGGCGGATCATCGATGAGGAGATCGACAAGGCTCCCCAATATGTCGCGGAGACGCGGGCCAACTGGCTCAACACCATGCGGCAGCTCGTCGACGCCATCACGGTGCCGGTGCTCTTCTTCTGGTTTTCACGTCGAGAACCGGATTACGTCATCGATTGGGACGCGGTGCGCGAGCAGAAGGCGCGCCGTGACCGGGGCGAATTCACCGGCCACTTCATCGACGGCCTGTCGGGCGATTTTCCGCATTATATCGACGGCCCGACCGCGCGGGCGGCTGCCGCCATGTGCGATGGAGAGGCGACATGCCTCAGCCGGCGCGGCATGGGCGCCCCGTTGATCAACCGCCGGACCGGCAAGCCGATCGACCCCGCCGATTATGCGGGCGGCGGACCCGAGTATCAGGCGCTGCGCGAAGGCCGGAACCTGTATTATCCCTCCGCCGAAATGCACGCCGACGCCGCAGAAGCGATCTTGCCGGCAATCAGCGGCTGGATTTCCCGGACCTGATTGGTCCGGCCCGGCGGCCACACCCGCCGGGCGTTGACGGCTAGACTGTGGGCGTAGGTATCCGCGCGGGGGTCACCGTGATGGCATTGTCGATCACGAACTCCCCGCCCGTGACATAGCGCGCAGCGGGCGATGCAAGATAGAGGACCATTTCGGCGACGTCGCGTGCCGATCCGAAGGCGCCGTTCGGAAGCGGCTTCCAGCTCGTCTCGCGCCGTTCGACCTGCTCGGGCGTCACCCGCTCGCCATGCATGTTGGTGTGGATGTTGCCGGGATGCACCGAGTTGCAGCGGATACCGTAATTCTGCTCGAGGCAGTGGGTCGCGATCGCCTTGGTCATGGACCGGACCGCGCCCTTGGCCGCGCTATAGGCGAGCACTGCGGAAAAACCTTGAAGCGCAGCGGTCGAGGAGATGTTGACGATCGCTCCGCCGCCCCCCCGCGCCATGAGCGGGATAGCGTGCTTGCATCCGAGAAACACGCCTTCCGACATCACCGCGTTCTGAAGGCGGAAATCGTCGAGCGTACAGCTTTCGATGGTGCCGACCCGCAGGAGCCCGGCATTGTTCACCAGAATGTCGAGCCGGCCGGCCGCGCGCTCAACCTCCTCTATCAGCGTCCGCCATGCATCTTCGCTGCGCACGTCCAAAGCGCTCGGTCGGGCCGCTGGCCCGATCGCGTCGGCGGCAGCGCTGGCACCTGCACCATCCACGTCGGTCAGGAAGACCGTTGCACCTTCGCGGGCCAGCAACCGCGCGGTCGCAAGGCCGAGGCCGGACGCCGCGCCGGTTACGATGGCGATGAGGCCTTCCACGCGACCCTTCATGACTTCCATATGCCTGCCCCTCCATCTGCATTGTTGAACATGACTATCGCGGGCGTGTTAGCCGGAGAACAAGCGCAAGACTGGGGCACCCGCCAGATCAGCGTTAAAGGTCAGTGTGATTGCAGGTCTGGTCAATCGGGACCAGGGCGAGTTTGCTAATCGGCGCGGCGGTGCCGTCATGCGTTCGGCACGTCTTTGTCTCGCCAGACAGTCATCAAAGGATAGCCGTGTCCATTCTCGTCAACAAGCACACCAAGGTCATCACCCAGGGGA